>JAGQJA010000057.1 GCA_020430845.1 Myxococcales bacterium | reverse complement strand
CGCTCTCTGCGGGGAAGGGGAGCTGTCCGGCCAACATCTCGAAGAGGGTCGCGCCGACGGCGTACACGTCGGCGCGCGGGCCCGCCGTGTGCGCGGCGCCGAGCTGCTCCGGTGCCATGTATCCCGGCGTGCCCAGCGCGGAGCCTGGGGCCGTGCGGCTCGCGAGGCCGCTCGTGCCGGCGCTGAAGCGGCTGATCCCGAAGTCGAGCAACTTCACCTCGAACGTCGGACGGGAGATCGCCTCGGGCGCGTCTACCACGAAGACGTTGGCAGGTTTGACGTCGCGATGGACCACGTCGCGCGCGTGCGCTGTCGCGAGCGCGTCGAGCACCTGGAGCGCGATCTCGAGCGACGGGTCGAGCGAGAGCTTGCCGCCCGTGGTCAGGAGCAGCGTGCGCAGGTCGAGGCCGCGCAGGCGCTCCATCGCCACGAAGGCCATGGCCCCGTCGGGGGTGCTCGCCGTGCCGGCGTCGCGCACGCGGACGATGCTCGGATGATCGAGCATCGACGCGACGCGCGCCTCGCGGAGCAAGCGTTCGGCCGCGGCCGGATCGTCGAGGCGCACGACCTTGAGCGCGACGTGCTCGCCCGATCGCTCGTCCGTCACCGCGTACACCGTGCCGAAGCCGCCACGCCCCAGCTCGCCGTGCACCACGTAGCGGTCGACACGCGAAGGCGCGCCGTCTCGTGCCGACGCGTCGACGTCGGTCGTCGTCAGCGCGCCGCGGCTCGTTCGATCGTGCACGCGCACATCCTACCAACGCCGACGCGCCGCGCGATCCTTCGAGGACCGGCGGCGCGTGGGTGAGCTGTCGGGCAGGGGCGGCTCGTCAGCCGCGAGCGACGAGCGGCCAGACGATGTAGAGCAGACCCGTGAGCACGGCGACGAAGCCGAGCGGCGCCTGCACGGTCGCGAGCTTGAGGCGCACCTGCTGGCTGCGCTCGAGCGCCGCCTGGTTGCCGCGCATCGTGTACTTGGCGATCAATCCGAAGCCGAGCAAGAAGCCCACGACGAGATCGGTGAGCGCCACGAGCGTCCAGCAGATCCAGGTGACGGGCATCGACCCGAGCGCGCCCAGGTTGAGGACGGCGTGGATGGTCTCCCAGACGCCCCAGCCGAACATGATCGCGCCGATCGAGGCTTGGTACGGCGCCAGCTTGTCGACGAGCTGCCGCGCGTTGGGGCTCGCCTTCACGATGAGGCTGCTCGCCGCAAGGATTCCGCCCGCGATGGTGATGGCTCCGCCAATGACGTCGATCATGAATGTTCGCCTCCGCACGTGAGCGCTCTCGCGCGCGCCGCGCCGACCCCCTTGGTCAGCTCCTCCTCGGCCGCGCCGCCCCGTGTGATGGTCGATAGAGCAACGAGCGGGCCACACCGGGCGCCGCTGTCGGCGCGAGCCCCTCCTGCTCCTGGCACGGCCGTAAATGGCTATCATCATTGAAGATTGTCCGCTTCGTCCGCCTGCGCCTCGCTCCGCCCCGCCGAAGCGCTCGCGGGCGACCCGGCAACCGCTTGCGTGATCGGGCAGGGCGTCGCCGGCAATGCCGCGTTACGCTCCCGCGCATGAAGCCCAAGCCGCCCGAGACGACCGCGCGCGTCGCTCCCGCGGCCACGCCGGCCGCCGACGCGCCCGTGTCGCTGCTGCTCTACAGCGTCCACGGGGTGAAGGCCGTGCAACTCGGCGTGGGCGCGCCGGTGGTCGTCGGGCGGGTGTGGCCCGCCGACGTGGTCGTCGACGACGCGAGCTTGTCGCGCACCCACGCGCGCTTCACCCTGCGCGACGGCGTCGTCGTCCTCGAAGACCTGGGCTCGACCAACGGGACGTGGCTCAACGGCGAGCGGGTCACGAGCGCCTCGATGCGCGCCGAGGACGAGGTGCGCATCGGCGACGTCTCCGTGTCGCTGCACGTGCGGCCCGTGGCCGGCGCCGGCGACCTGGAGGGTCACGACGCCTTCGTCGCGCATGTCGAAGAGGAGCTCACGCGCGCGCGGACCTTCGCACGGCCCATGTCGCTGCTCATGCTCCGCGCCGACGAGGCCGCGCCCGGCGCGACGGCGAGCTTCCCGGTGAGAGGTTGGCTCCCCGTGGTGCGCGAGCTGCTGCGCCCGGTCGACCGCGCGTCTCTCTGGTCGAGCGACACGATGCTCGTGTGTCTGCCCGAGATGGATTCGGCGACCGCGCGCCAGCTCGCGTCGAAGTTGCTCTCTGTCGTGCCGGCCCTCAGGGCAGGGCATGTCACGTTCCCCGCGGACGGCGCGTCGTCGCACGAGCTCCTCGCCAACGTCCGCGCGGCCCTCGGCCGAACCCACGCGCAAGGACGGCTGTACGGCGCGGCGGCGCCCGACGCCAGCGTCCCGGCGGCGTCCGGCGTCGTAGTCCACGGCGCGCGCATGCGCGAGATCATGGCGCTCGTCGAGCGCGTCGCGCCCTCGGCCATGCCCGTGCTCGTCCTCGGCGAGACGGGCAGCGGCAAGGAGGTGCTCGCGCGAGCCATCCACGACGCGAGCCCGCGCAGAGAGGCGCCGCTCAAGTCGATGAACTGCGCGGCCATCCCTTCGACGCTCCTCGAGGGCATGCTCTTCGGCCACGAGCGCGGCGCGTTCACGGGCGCCGACCGCACCGCCAAGGGGCTCTTCGAGCAGGCGCACGGCGGCACCGTGATGCTCGACGAGGTGGGCGAGCTCTCGCCCGCGGCGCAGGCCGCGCTGCTGCGCGTGCTCGAGACACGTCGCGTGACGCGGGTGGGCGGAGACCGCGAGCTCGAGGTCGACGTGCGGGTCGTCGCGGCCACACACCGCGATCTCGAGGCGATGTGCCGAGAGGGGACGTTCCGGTGGGACCTCTTCTACCGCCTGCACACGATCACGCTGCACCTGCCGCCGCTGCGCGAGCGCACCGAGGAGATCGCGCCCCTCGCCGCGCATTTTCTCGCCGAGGCCAACCGGGTCAACGGCCGCGCCGTGCGCGCCATCCACCCCGACGCGCTCGACCAGCTCGTGCGCTACGCGTGGCCCGGCAACGTGCGAGAGCTGCGCAACGTCATCGAGCGCGCCGTGGTCATCACGCGCGGCGACGTGGTGACGGTCGACGACCTGTCCGAGCGCGTGCGCGCCCAGGCCCCACCGCGCGCTTCGTCGCCCTCGGGCGCGGCGTCCCCTGTGGCGTCGGCCGAGAGCGACGGCCTCGAGTACAAGGAGAGGCTCAAGCGCGAGATGGCGCGCTACGAGACGGAGCTCATCGTGGACGCGCTCCGACGCGCCGCTGGAAACCAGACGGCCGCCGCCCGCGCGCTCAACATCCCGCTGCGGACGCTCACGCACAAGATCCAGGCGCTGGGCATCAAGAAGACGTTCGAGTGAGCGCCGGCCCGCGCTCCTGGCGCCCGCGCCCTCGTCAGCTTCGGCCCTCGGCCCTCAGCGCCCGCGCCCTCCGCCGCCGCGCCCTCCGCCGCCGCCTCCGCGTCGTTCGTCCATCTCTCGCGCGATCGCCTCGTGGTCCGCGTCGCACAGGTGTGCGCGCGCGCTCGGCAAGAGCTCGGCGTCCTCGAGCGCGATGTGCGCGCGGTACGCCGCGTCGAGCTGCGTGATCACCGCGCCGAGCTCGGCGCGCCCCGCGTCGGAGTCGCGCTCGAACCCCTCGACCGCCGCGACCAGTCGCGCGTGCAGCTCGTGCTGCGCGCGGTGCTCCGCCGTCAGTCGCGCGATCAACGCGCCCGCGCCCTCGGGCATGCGGGGAAAGAGAGACTCTTCCTCGTCGCGCTCGTGGCGCGGCGCCGCGCGCGTGAAGTACCGCGTCGCGTCGTCGAGCGCCTCCATCACGCGCTGGCTCGGCTCGAGCCCGCCGCGCCGCGCCTCTTCGAGCGCGTCCAGCACCTCCTCGAGCCGTCGGTGCGATCGTTCGAGCTGCGCGAGGGCGTCGATCATCCTCAGAGGTTACCGACGGCCGCGCCGCAAGCCCCCGAAGAAACGCACGCGCCGCCGCACGTCGCGCACGCGCTCCCGCACGCCTTGCCGCACGTGGTCGCGGTCCCACCGCACTTGCTGCGACAGTCGCGTCCGTTGCGTCCGTTGGGGCACGCGTCCTCGCAGCTCTTCTTCTTGCGCCGGCAGTCGTCGCCGCACGAGCTCGCCGTCGACGTGCATCCGCGCGCCACGCTCGCGCAGGCGTCGTCCCCCGCGTCGCTCGCGCCCGCGCCGCCGTCCGCGCCCGGCGTGGGCGCGGGGCCCGCTCCGTCCGCAGCGCCCCCGTCGGCACCCGACGCCTCGAGCGGCGCCTCGGCCGTCGGCTCGAAGCGGTCGAAGTCCTGCGTGCACGCGGTCACCGTCGCCAGCCCGAGGGCGAGGCCGACCGCAGGCAGCCGTGGAGGCGCCAAGCCCATCCTTCGACTCTAGCGCGCGCGACGTACTTTCGCCCGGCAGTCCCGATGTGCTCTGATGTAGCGTCCGCGTCCGGTCCGGCGACGGGGTGGAGCGTCCCAGGGACCGGCAACACCGTTCAAGAGCGCGAAACTACTCATGTTCAGGCGGATCATCGGAGGCATCGTCGACGCCGCAGGCCGGCGCCCCGCCTTGGTGCTCTTGCTCAGTGTCCTGTTCATGGCGGGCACCTGGAACTACGCGCGCAAGCTCGAGCTGCGCTCCGACTTCCTCGAGCTGCTCCCTCGTGACAGCCCGGGGTTCAAGGCCTTCGAGCATCAGCTCGGTCGCGTCGGCGGCGGCGCCACGTTCCTCGTGGTCGTCGAGTCCCCCGATCGCAAGGCGAACGAGCACTTCGTCGACGAGCTCGGGGGCGCGCTCGAGAAGGAGGTGGCCGACCGCGCCGCCTGCCAGGCCGCGTGCGCGCCCGAGGACGCGGCGTGCAAGGCCAAGTGCGGCAGCGGCTACGTCTCGTACGTCGAGACCGGCACCAAGGACCTCCAGAAGTTCTTCGACGACAACAAGTGGCTCTACGCCTCCATGAAGGACCTCAACGCGGCCGACGACACGCTCGACTACCAGATCGCGATCCGCGGGCTGGTCGAGAACCTGCTCGACGACGAGCCCAAGAAGCCGCGCCCGCCTCCCCGCGCGCCACCCACGGCCGACGGCGGCGCGCCGGCCGCGGATCTCGACGGCGGCGCGCCGGCAGCTGTCCTCGACGGCGGTGGCGCGGTCGCGGCGGGAGACGGCGGCGTCGTCGACGAGAAGAAGCCCACGCTCGGCATGGACGAGCACTACGACAAGTGGAAGAAGGACTCGAAGAAGCACGACGACTTCCCCACGGGCTACTTCGCCAACGAGCCGGGCACGCTCATGGTCGTGCGCATCGTCTCGAGCGCGTCGGGCATGGGCGGCACGTCGGGCGACGTGTTCTTGGCCGAGATGAAGAAGCGCATCGACGACATGAAGGTCGCCGAGCGCTTCCACCCCGAGATGAAGGTCGGCTTCGCCGGCGACATCCCCAACGCCGTCGCGGAGAAGGAGTCGACGCTCAACGAGGCGGCGTGGGCGAGCGGCCTCGCCTTCATCCTCATCCTCGCGGGCATCGTCGTCTTCTATCGATCGCCGTGGTCGCTCATCGTCATCGCCTGGCCCGTGCTCATGGGCGTCGGGTGCGCGTACGCCTTCGCCACGTTCCAGTACGGGTTCGTCAACACGCCCGGCGCGTTCTTGGGCGCGATCATCCTCGGCAACGGCATCAACTATCCCATCGTGCTCTTGTCGCGTTACCGCGAGTTCTGCGCGCGCGGCATGGACAAGCCGACGGCGCGGCGTGAGGCCGTCCTCAACGCGTTCCGCGCCGAGCTCGTCGGCGCGTCGGTCGCGAGCATCGCGTACGGCTCGCTGACGATCACGCAGTTCCGAGGCTTCTCGCAGTTCGGCATGATCGGCTTCGTGGGCATGCTCCTCGTGTGGGCGGCCATCGTCCCCGTGGTCCCGGCGCTCATCGTGGCGATCGAGTGGATCCAGGAGAAGCTCCCCGCCTTTCTGCGCGATCCCGAGCCCAAGATCTCCGAGGACGGCACGAGCGGTCCGGTGATGCGCTTCATCGGGCGCGTCACCGGCAAGTACCGCGTGGCGTTCATCGTGGTCCCGCTGCTCTTCACGGCGTGGGCTGCGTCCTACCTGCCCGGCTACCTGCGCGATCCGTGGGAGTACAACTTCTCCAAGCTCGGCTCGCGATCGTCGAAGGTGAGCGGCGCCGGCGAGTGGTCGAACAAGGCCGACGCCGTCTTCCAGGGCAAGCAGAACATCGCCGGCACGCTCATCATGGCCGACACGCCCGACCAGGTGCCGGTCCTCAAGCAGAAGATCCTCGACAACGACCGCGCCGATCCCGAGGGCGCGCTCATCGAGGACATCGTCACGGTGCAGGGCTTCTTGCCGGGCACCAAGGCCGAGCAAGAGGCCAAGCTCGAGGTGCTGTCGGCCATGCGCGACCGCCTCACGCCGCGCGTGCTCTTCGAGATGCCGCCCGACGAGAAGGCGCGCCTGCTCGAGATGAAGCCTCCCGAGGAGCTCAAGGTCCTCGAGGCCAAGGACCTGCCGGCCCTCATCCGGCGTCGCTTCGAGGAGAACGACGGCAAGCTCGGGACGCTCATGTACATCAAGTACAAGTTCGGCGTCTCGTACTCCGACGGCCACGTGCTCCTGCGAATGGCCAAGACGACGGACAACATCCGCCTGCAAGACGGCACGCTCGTGCAGACGGCGAGCCGCGCGACGATCTTCGCCGAGATCGTCCGGTCGATGGAGCGAGACGGACCGCTCGCGACGGGCGCGTCGTTCTTGGCGGTCATGGTCGTCGTCATCATCGCGACGCGCTCGCGCGTGGGCACGTTCACCGTGCTCCTCTCGCTGCTGATGGGCGTCGTCTGCCTCGTGGGCCTCGCCGCCCGCTCCGACATCCGCCTCAACTTCTTCAACTTCATCGCGCTGCCGATCACGTTCGGCATCGGGTGCGAGTACCCGTTCAACATCTTCGACCGCACGCGCCTGCTCAAGGGTGACGTCGAGATGGCCGTGGCGCGCTCGGGCGCCGCCGTGGCGCTGTGCAGCTACACGACCGTCATCGGCTACGGCTCGATGCTCTTCTCCGACAACCAAGCGCTCCAGTCGTTCGGGAAGCTCGCGATGTGGGGAGAGGTGACCACCTTCACGATGGCGCTCCTCTTCCAGCCCGCGCTCCTCTACGTGCTGCTCAAGCGGGGCAAGGCGTCCTCGGGCGAGACGGCGCACGACCCGCACTGATCGGCATGGAGGCGCTCCGCGATCGCTTCGTGCGGGCGCACCTCCTCGCGCTGCTCGTCGTCACCTGCGTCACGTCGTATTCGAGCTACGCGTACTTCCACCCCGACGAGTACTTCCAGGTCTTGCACCTGGCGCGCATCAAGCTCGGGCAGGTGAGCTCGCCCGCGGTGCCGTGGGAGATCGCCGCCGGCATGCGCCCGTGGATGCAGCCGGCCGCGTACGTCGCGCTGGGCAAGGCGCTCGCCGCGCTCGGCCTGCGCGATCCGTTCGCGTTCGCGTTCGCCTGCCGTCTGGTGACGGGCCTCGTGGGCGTGGCGACGGTCGCGACGTTCCTCGCGGCGACCCTGCCGTGGCTCGCGGACGACGAGGAGCGCCGCGCGCACGTGCGCTGGGTCACGCTCGCCGGCTTCTTGCCGTACCTCTTGGTGCGCACCTCGTCGGAGACGGCGTCGGCCGCGGCGTTCACCCTCGGCTACTCGGTCATGGAGCTCGCGGGCGCCTCACGCGCGGGTGACGGCGCACGCCCGCGCGTGGCCTTCGCGGCGGGCCTCCTTTTCGGCGTCGCCTTCGAGATGCGGTTCCAGTCGGCGTTCATGACCGTGGGCTACGTCGCGTGGCTCGTGGTCGTGGCGCGCGCGTCGCTCCGCAGCGTTGCGGCGCTCGTCGCGGGCGGCGTCGTACCGGTGCTCGTCGCGATCCCGATCGACACCTGGGGCTACGGCGAGCTCACGTTCCCACCCGTCGAGTACGCGATGATCAACCTCTTCGAAGGCGCGGCCGTGCTCTTCGGTGCAGACCCTCCCTTCGCGTACCTGTGGGCGTCGCCCGCCAACGTGTTCATGCCGCTCGTGCTCGTGCTCATGACGTGTCTGTTCGTCGGCTGGTGGCGGCACCGGCGCCACGCGCTCACGTGGATCACGTTCCCGTTCTTCTTGGTCCACGCGCTCTTGAGCCACAAGGAGGAGCGCTTTCTCTTCCCGATGGTGCTGCTCGTGCTCGCGTTCCCCGCGCTCGCGTCGGCGCCGTCGCTCGGCCGCGCCTCGCGTGTCTCGGCGTGGCTCTGGCGCGCGCGCCGCGGACCGCTCGCGAAGGTCGTGTGGGCGACGAGCTTCGCGGGGATGGCGCTGCTCGCGGTGTACCCGCTGGGCTGGAACCACCACGTGCCGTTCCAGCGCTACGTGCACGCTCACTTGGGGGGGGAGCTGCACGCGCACGCGCTCGAAGACTTCGACCTCGGCGTCCCGGCCTTCGCACCGCGCGTGTACGACATCGACAAGGACGGAGCGCAGGCGATCGCCGACGCGGCGCGCGCGGGCACCTCCAAGGAGCTGCTCGTCGCCGACTCGCCCCGTGTGCGCACCGGCACCGACCTCGACGCACGGGTGGAGCTCTTGTACTCCGAGCTGCCGTTCGCGGGGACGGGGCTCGAGCCGACCGTGGTCTCGATCGTCGACGCGTACAACCGCCGTGCGCGCGCGCCGCTCCGACCGCTGCGCTTCCGCACGCTGTATCGGCTCCGCCGCGGCCCGTGACCGCGCCGCCCCCGGGTCACGGCTCGTAGAACGCGCCGCCCGCCTCTTGGCACGTACGACGCGCGCCGGCCGCCGTGTAGCGGTTGGGCGGTCCGGCGTAGAGCCATTCGGTGTACGCGCCGCGCTCGCGTACGCACCGACCGAGCGCGCCCTCTCGCGGGCACGCGTCGTCGCCCTCGAGCCACGGCGCCCCGCCGCACATACGCTTGGCCGCGCGCGACTGCTTGCCGCCGTACTGCGTGCACACGTTCATCGCGAGGTTGGCGCACGCGCCGGGTGGGGCGGGCGGACGCCGGCACGACAGCGTCCCGGCGATCGCCAAAGCGCACGCCGCCAGGCGAAAGGTCCACGCGGATCCGACGGTCGCTGCCGGCGAGCTCATCCGTCGCCAGCGCCGAGCACGTCGCGCACGAGCCGCTCGAGGAGCGCGGCCTCTCTCGCAGAGAACCCGCCGACGTGCGGAGAGTCGATGTCGAGCACGGCCTCGAGCTCGCCGGAGCGCACGACCGGCACGACCACCTCGGAGCGCGAGCGCGCGTCGCAGGCGATGTGATCCGGGAAGGCGTGGACGTCGTGGACGAGCTGCGTCTGTCGCGTCGTCGCGCACTTGCCGCACACGCCGCGACCGAAGTCGATACGCAGACACCCCATCGAGCCTTGGTAGGGCCCCACCACCAGCGTCCGCTCGCCGACGCGCCGGTAGAAGCCGCACCAGTTCGACTGCACGAGCGTCTCGTAGAGCAGGCACGCGACGGTGGCCTGGAGCGCGATCGGGTCGTCCTCTCCCGCGCACGCGGCCAAGATCGCGGGGAGCGCAGCCTCGAGGCGCGCGACGCGCTCGTCTTCCTCGAGCAGCGTGAATCGCTCGATCGCGGGGAGGCCGATGCCCTCTGCCATGCTCCAGCTCATAGGCCGACCGCGCGGCAGAGGCCAGTGTCGTGGTTCCGACACGCGGGAGCCACGCCGACACACGCGGACGCGTGCCGATGCACGATTCGCCGTGGATCGTGGGCCGAGCGCGGTGGCACGCCGATTGAATAGGACTGGGTTGTCACTCAGGAGACCCGCCGATGCACCCGCCCGCTCCCTCCACGCCCGCGCCGCAGAGCCGCCCCTCGGACGAGTCGCGCCCGCGAAGCGCGCGACCGGAGCCGCTGCCCGTGGCTGCTTGGCTCTGGGCCGTGCCGCGTGACAGCCGGCGGGACGACGACGACTTCGTCCTCGCCTGACGGTCCCTCCTCCGCGTCGCGGCGCTTCGTCTGCGGCTCGTTCCGACGCGGCGCCTCGACGCGCGCGCACGAGCTCAGCGTCGGATCGACGGGTACTTCGCCTTCACGTCTTCCCAGCACTTGGTGTCGCGCGCGGCCTTGCACGCGCCGAAGACCAAGAGCGCCTCGTCGTTCGACGCGCGCCCGCTGCGGACCTTGACCTCGAGGATGTTGCGCACCTGCGCCGTGTTGCCCGCCTTGGCCGCTTCCATCGCGCGCTCGTAGTCGCTCCGCGTGGCGGGCTTGGGGGCAGTCGTGGTCGCCGGGGGGGCGGTCGTCGTGGCGGGCGTCGGCGGCGCGCCCGTGGGCTTGGTGGTCGGCGGCGGCGGCGTCACGCGCGCGGTCGGGCCGGTCGTCGTCGGCGGCGCCGTGTCTGTCGGGGCCGGGTCGACGCTCGACGC
Source organism: Myxococcales bacterium (assembly GCA_020430845.1). Classification (GTDB taxonomy): domain Bacteria; phylum Myxococcota_A; class Polyangia; order Polyangiales; family Polyangiaceae; genus Labilithrix. The sequence goes on along the minus strand of JAGQJA010000057.1, from coordinate 54,645 downwards.
CGAGGGTTGAGGCGCGCTGTCGGTGGGCGCCACGGGCACCGTGTCGAGCTGGGCGAGCCGATCGTTGGCGAGGTTGCGGCGCGCCGTGTCGACCGTGGTCGTCGCCGCGACGCGCGCGAGGAGAGCCTTCTTCTTGTCGAGCTCGGCCGCCGCCTGCGCCTGCGCGAGCAGGGAGTCGGCCCAGGTGGCCTCGATGAACTTGAAGTCGGCCGACTCGCGCCACGGCGAGTCGGGGCGGAGCGCCGTGGTCGCCTTCTGGTGCGAAGCTTCGCAGTCGGTGGGCGTGCACGCGAGGCGCGCCTCGGCGAGCGTGGCCTGCTCGGCGTCGGCCGCGGACGTCGTGATCGAGCCCGGCGGCGGCGTCGGATCCGTGTCGCGCGAGCGGAGCATGAACACGAGGCCGATGATGATGACGGCGCCCGCGAGGCCCGCGCCGATGATCGGCAGCGTGAATCCACCGACCGACGTGCGCGACGCCGGGACGCGGCGCTCGGCGAGCTCGGCGTCGCGGTCGCTGATGGCCGTGAGCTGCTGGCTCTCGTTGGGGCCGGCCACGAACACCTGCCCCGCACCGACGAAGCGGAAGCGCACGTCGCCGAGCTCGATGAGGTCGCCCGCCTCGATCAGCGTGCGGCGCAGGTCGACGCTGTTGACGCGAACCCCGTTGGACGAGCCCTTGTCGACGATCTCGAACCTGCCGTCGCCGAGCGCGTGGACCTCGCAGTGCAGGCGCGACACGGAGTTGTGGTTGACCGAGATCGTCGCCTCTTCGGCGCGGCCGATCGTCAAGCGCTCGACGTCGAGCGGGTACTCGACGCCCGGCGTGGGCCCGACGAGCATGACGAGGCGGTTGGGGCGCTCCATGAGGAGCGAGCCGCGCTGCGCCGCCTGCGCCATCGGCAACGTCGCCTTGGGGTCGGACTCGGCGCTGACGACCGGGACGACCGCGGCCTCGGCCGCGTCTGCCGCGTCGTCCTGGAGGATGATGCGGTAGTCGCCGATTTGGATGAGGTCGCCGTGCTGCAGGTCCTGCGCGGTGGCGACCCGGAGGCCGTTGACGAAGACCCCGTTGTAGCTCTGGCGATCCTCGATCGAGAAGAGGTCCTTGAGGGCGCCGTTGCCGCCGCTCTTCTTGCGGACGCGTCCGTGCTGGCGGGAGATGTTCCTCTCCGTCAGCCGGATCGTGTTCCCCTCCTGGCGACCGATCGTGTAGTCGTCGCGGGAGAGCGGTACGACCGTCCGCTTTCCTTCGTCATCCTCGATGACTAGCTTCCACATGGGCGCGTTCGGGCTGAAAAGCCGGCGACAACGAAACCAGTGTAGCGACCTACCGAGGGGAAGCGCAACGGGTCCCCTGGAAAACGCGACGTGTAATTTTGCAGTGTGATCAAACAGCTCCGACGGGAGAGCGGTGGCTCTACCTTCATGGATTCGCCTCGAGCCCGCAGTCGGCCAAGGCGCGGGCGTTTTTGGGGTGGGCGGGCCAGCACGGCGTGGACCTCCGCGTGCTCGATCTTCGCACACCGAGCTTCGAGCACCTGCGCCTCAGCGCGATGATCGACGCCGTGCGCGCGGCCATCGGGGAGGGGACGGCCGACCCGTCCCGAGAGCGCGCTATCTTGATCGGATCGAGCTTGGGCGGGCTGACGGCGTGCCGCGTCGCCGAGCGCGACCCGCGCGTGGCGGCCCTGTTGCTCATGGCGCCGGCCTTTCGTCTGGCCGAGCGCTGGCCCGCGCGCCTGGGCGCCGAAGGCTGGGCGGCCTGGCGCGCGTCGGGCTGGCTCGAGGTCGACGACCACGCGACCGGAGGCCGATCCAAGGTCGACTGGGGCTTCGTCGAGGACATGACCCGCGAGGACTCCGCGGGCGACGGCTGGCCCGACGTGCGCGTGCCCACCCTCCTGGTGCACGGCGTGCGCGACGAGGTCGTCGACGTCGAGCTGTCGCGGGCGTGGTGCCGCGGGCGCAAGAACGCGCGCCTCGTAGAGGTCGACGACGACCATCAGCTCACCGCGTCCATCGACGCCATTCTCGCAGAGGCGACGCGCTTCTTCACCCCCTACCTCGCGCCATCTCATTCGACACGCTGAGGCTCGCCCTCGGGGAGGGTGGCGACGAAGGCTTCTTGTGCGGCCCGGACGCGGTCTGCGTCTCGGCCGTCGAACGTGAGCTTGGTCTTGTAGCTGGGGTCCGACCAGCGCGGGTAAGAGCCCACGTCGACGTCGGGGAACGAGGCCACCACAGCGTCGAGCAAGGGCTTGAGCACGCCCTCGTCCATCTTGGTGTAGACCGCTCGGGAGTGAAAAGGCCGCCCCGCCCCGAGCGAGGCCGCCACGACCGCCATCTTTGCGCGGAAGATCTCGGGCACGCCGGGCAGCAGCCACACGTTGCGGATGCGGATGGCAGGCCAGGGGACCGAAGGCGTGCGGGACAGCGTCGCCCCCTCGGGCACGAGCGCCATCCGCAGGTGGCCCTCGGTCAGTCGCTCCTTGTAGTGGGCGCGCAGCAGCTCTTCGAGCTCGGGCGCGGGCGCGACGGGCAGGCCGAAGGCAGCCGCCGCGGCCTCGGTGGTCAGGTCGTCGTGGGTCGGGCCCACGCCCCCCGACGTGAACAGCCAGTCGTGCGACGCCGACAGCTCGCGGATCTCGCGAGAGATCTCCGCCACGTCGTCGAGGATCATCACCACCCTGCGCAAGACGACTCCGAGCCCGCGCAGCTCGCGCGCCAGGACGACCACGTTCGCGTCGTCGACCTTTCCGCTCAGGAGCTCGTTGCCGATGACGAGCAGCGCAGCGGTGCGCGGCGGATCCCCCGCGGGCGGCACGGGGGGCGGGGGCGGCGTGGTGGGCACGGGCGCAGGATAGCTTTGTCGTGGGCTCGGCCGCACGCGGCTCGGCGTGTAGTATGGCAAATGCCGCGGGTCCCCATTGCCGCCCCGGCGTCTGCGTGCCCCCATGCGAAAGATCCTCGTGGTCGAAGACTCCGCGACGACGCGCTCCATGGTGCGCGCGATCCTCGAGGACGACGCCTTCTCGGACGTCGTGGGCGAGATCGAGATCTCGGAGGCGGCGAGCGGCTTCGACGCCATGCGCCTGCTGCCGCGCGCGCGCTACGACCTCATCATCACCGACATCAACATGCCGGACGTCAACGGGCTCGAGCTGATCCACTTCATCCGTCGCTCGGAGCAGTACCGGGCTACACCGCTCGTCATCATCTCGACCCAGGCGACCGAGCGCGACGTGGAGCGCGGCAAGAAGCTCGGCGCCAACGCGTACGTCCCCAAGCCGTTCGAGCCCGAGCAGCTGCGGGCCGAGTGCGCGCGCCTGCTCACCGCGGGGCCGTCCGATGGCTGAGCACGGCGGCGGGCGCGGCGACAGCGCGGGCGACAAGGCGCGCGAGGAGTTCTTCTCCGAGGCGCAAGAGATCGTCGACGGCCTGAGCCGCGATCTGCTCGCGCTCGACGAGGTCTCCAAGCGCGGCGGGAGCGACGCCGAGCTCGTCAACGACGTCTTCCGCGCGGTGCACACGCTCAAGGGCCTCAGCAGCCTCTTCGGCGCGGCCATGATGTCCGGGCTCTCGCACGAGCTCGAGAACCTGCTCGACGACCTGCGCCTCGGGCGCATCGAGCTGTCGCAGCAGGTGCTCGACCTGCTCTTCCAGTCGGTCGAGGCGTACGGGCGCATCCTTGCCGCGTCCAAGGGAGACGCGCCGGAGCCCGCCGCCGAGGTCAAGGCGCTGCTCGGGGCGCTGGGGCAGGTCGCGCAGCAGCGCGGCGGCGTCGCGGCCACGCCCTTCACGCAGTACGAGCTCGACCCGGGCATGCTCGGCGTGCTCACCGAGTACGAAGAGCACCGCCTGCGCACCAACCTGCAAGCCGGTCTGTCGCTCTACCGCATGCGGGTGCAGTTCCAGCTCTTCACCATCGACTCGGCGCTCGACGAGCTCAAGGCGAAGACGCGACCGCACGGCGAGATCATCACGTTCCTCCCCACGGGCGAGGGCGGCGACGCCGAGAGCGTCGAGCTCGAGATCCTGGTCGCGAGCCGCACACCGCTCGCCACGCTGCGTACGGCGCTCGGCGGTCCGAACATCGTCATCGAAGAGGTGAGCCGTCGTCCCGGCGGGCGCCCCGACAGCCTCGCGCCGCCCGCCACCGGCCTGCCTCCCGCGCCGTACGACGACGGCACGCAGACCGAGTCCGGCGCGGCCGCCGCGCGCACCTCGGCGCCGCCGCCCCCGCCGTCGATCCCGAGCGACGTGCTCGCGGCCCCTCCGTTCGCGTCACCGGCGGCCCCCGCGCCGCAGGCCCAGCGCGAGCCGAGCGCGCGCGAGCTGACGCTGCGCAGCGTCACGCAGACCGTCCGCGTCGACATCCGCAAGCTCGACCACCTCATGAACATCGTGGGTGAGCTGGCGATCGTGCGCGGGTCGGTGGCCAAGCTCTTCGAGCGCGTCCGCGGCGACGAAGAGCTGCGCGACGTCGCCACCGACCTGCACCGCCTGCACCGCGCGTTCGAGCGGCACCTCACCCAGATGCAGAACGGCATCCTCGAGGTGCGCATGGTGCCGCTCGGGCAGGTGTTCGACAAGCTCGCGCGTATCGTGCGGCAGATCTCGCGTGAGCACGGCAAGGAGATCAACCTCGTCATCACAGGCTCCGAGACCGAGATCGACAAGCTGATCGTCGAAGAGCTCAGCGACCCGCTGATGCACATGATCCGCAACGCGATCGATCACGGTATCGAAGAGAAGGACGAGCGCATGCGCGTGGGCAAGCCGCCCGTCGGCACCATCGCGCTCAACGCCTTCCAGAAGGGCAACCACGTCGTCATCGAGGTCGAGGACGACGGGCGCGGCATGGACCCGGCGCTCATCGTCGACGCCGCGATCCGGCGGGGGCTCGTCGACGAGAGCGACGCGCGCGAGCTGAGCGTCAAGGAGGCCCTCGCCATCGTCTTCGAGCCGGGCTTCACCACGCGTGACGACGTGACGAGCCTCTCGGGGCGCGGCGTCGGCATGGACATCGTCCGCACCAACATCGGCAAGCTCGGCGGCGTCGTCGACATCACCAGCGACGTCGGCATCGGCACCAAGATGACGATCACGCTGCCGATCACGCTCGCGATCATCAGCGTGCTCCGCGTCGAGGTCGCCGGGCGCACGTTCTGCATGCCGCTCGCCAGCATCGAAGAGGCCATCGTGTTCGACGAGTCGCTCGTGCGCATCTTCGAGGGGCGCGAGGTGCTCACGCAGCGCGGCGCCACCTTGCCGCTCGCCCACCTCGACAAGCTCTTCGGGCTCGAGGGGCATCGCCAGGGCGTGTACATGAGCGACGCGCCCACACCCAAGCCGCCGCCCGTCTCGCCGACGGGGAGAAAGCCCAGGAGATACGTGGTGATAGGCCTCGTCGCGGATCGGCGGGTGGGCTTCGTCGTCGACCGCCTCGTGGGACAGCAGGACATCGTCATCAAGGCGCTCGGAGACTCGCTGGCGCACGTCCGCGGGTTCGCAGGCGCCACCGAGCTCGGGGACCAACGCGTGGGCCTCGTCATCGACGCGGCCGCGCTCATCGCCGAGGTGCTCGCCTCGGTCGGCGAGGCGCGGCAGCTCGTGCACGAGCCGCGCGTCGACGCGGGAGGTACGCTGTGAACCGGGCGATGGCGCGCAGGCCCGAGGCGCGCGGCGCGCTGCAGCGTGCCGACGATCTCGAGACCCGCACCGAGTACCTGGCGTTCCTCTTGGGCAGCGAGGCGTACGCGGTGCAGATCGGCAGCATCGCCGAGATCCTCAAGCCGCTGCCCATCACCGAGGTCCCGCGTGCGCGCCCGTCGGTCGTGGGCGTCATGAGCGTGCGCGGACGGCTCGTCACGGTGCTCGACCTCAAGCGCCGCTTTCGGGTCGCCGACACGACCGAGATCGAGCGCACCAGCCGCATCTTGCTGGTCGACGCCCCCGACGAGACCATCGGGTTGCTCGTCGACGAGGTGCTCCAGGTCTACCGGCTCACCGAGGCCGAGGTCGAGCCCCCGACCGCGCTCGGCGGCGAACAGCTCGCGTACGTGGCGGGGGTCGGGCGTCCGTCCGACGGCTCGGTGCTGCTGCTGCTCAACCTCCAGCCGCTCTTCGCGGAGTAGACGGGCACGATGGCGAGACACCGACACGACCCGTCGCGCAACCTGGTCGGCTTTCTCGTGGGCGAGATCTCGTACGCGGTGCGTATCGAGAGCGTGCGCGAGATCGTCAACCCGCTCACCATCGTCGACGTGCCTCGCCCGCCCGAGTCGGTGCTGGGCGTGGCGGACTACCGCGGCGACGTCGTCGTCGTCATCGACATGCGCACGCGCTTCGGCCTCCCCGCGTCGCCGCCGACGCGCAAGACCAAGTGGGTCGTGCTCGACCTCGGCGGCCGGTACGCGGCGCTCGTCGTCGACGCGGTGACCGACGTGTTCGGCACGCGCGGCGAGGCGGTGCGCGAGTCACCGCGCCTGGGCGACGGCGAGGACGACCGGCGCGGCATCGCGGGCGTCGTCACCTACGCCGACGAGATGGTCTTCGTGCTCGACACGCAAGCCATCGCGCGGCTCGCGGAGCCGGTGGCGAGCGCACCCAAGCACGCGCGGGGCGCCTGAGTGGACGCGCGCGCGCTGCGCGACGGGCTCGCGCACGAAGACCCCGAGGTCCGGCGACGGGCCACGGCCGAGCTCGGCCGCGTGCACGCGGCGGACGCGTGCGACCTCTTGGTGCGCGCGCTCGGCGACGAGGACTGGCGCGTGCGCAAAGAGGCGGCGGGCCAGGCCGCGCGCATGGAGCCACGCACGGCGGTCGTGTACGCGCTCTCGCGTCTGCTCGACGAGCGCGACAACATCGGCCAGCGAAACTCCGCCGTGGAAGCCCTCGTCCACATCGGGCCCGACGCGGTGCCCGGGGCGATCGACGCGCTCGAGCGCTTGCACGCCGACGGTCGGAAGCTCGCCGTCGAGGTGCTCGCCGGGGCGCCGACCGTGGGCGGTGTGCGCGCGCTCGCTCAGTCGCTCTCGGACGAGGACGTCAACGTGCGGCTCGCGGCGGCCGAGGCGCTCGGGCGCGCCGGGCTCGCGGGCGAAGAGGGCCGCGACCTGGCGACGCGCGCGCTCTCCGCGTTCTTGGCGTCGGAGCGATCCGACGAACAGCTCGCCGCGCTGGTCTCGCTGCGCGCGCTCGGCGGTGACGTGCCGTTCGAGTCGGTGGCGCCGCTCCTCGGTGAGCCGCTGACGCGCCGCGACGCGCTCGCCGCCCTCGCCGGCACGCTCGCGCCGCGCGGTCTCCGCGCCCTGGCCGAGGCCGTGGCCGACGCCCACCCGAGCACCGCGGGCGTGGCCGTGCGCGCCCTCGGCGTGTCGCTCGAGCGGGCGTGGGGCGACGACGAGCTGCTCGAGATCGTCGCGAGACCGCTCGCCGCGTCGAGCGTGGCTCGCGAGCGCCTGCGCGAGCTCGCGTTGCCCGGTGACGCGACGGCCCGCCGCGGCGCGCTGCTCGCGCTCGCGCTGATCCGCGATCCCGACGACGTCGAGCTCATCACAGACGCGCTCGCCGACGACGACGTGCTCGAGTTCGCCGAAGCAGCCCTCCAGTCGTTCGGAGAGGACGCCGTCGCCCCGCTGCTCGCCGCGGGACGTACCGCCGCGCCGTCGATCCGCGGCGCCGCGATGTCGGTGCTCCCGCAGGTGTCTCAGCGTGACGACACGTCGCTCGAGGCGCTGCGCGAGGCGCTCCGCGACCCGTCCGTCGAGGTCGTCGTCGCCGCCCTCAAGAGCCTCGCCATCGTCGGACGCTGGACCGACCTCACGGCCTTCGCGTCGCTCACCCTCGCCGAGGACGCGCGCGTCGCCGCCGCCGCCCACGCCGCGCTGTCGTCGGCCGCCGCCCGCGAGCACGAGGCCGCGCGATCGCTCGTCGCCGGGGCCGACCCTCGCGGAGACTCCGCCGGGTGGGCCGTGACGGTGCTCGGCGCGCTCGCGCGCGAGGGTCTGTCGGCGCCGCAGGACGGGGCCTTTCTCGCCGTCGCGCTCTCGCATCGGAGCGCCGACGTGCGACGCGGGGCGCTCGACGCGCTCGCGGAGGTCGGCGGTGACGACGCCGTCGAGGCCGTGACGTTCTGCCTCGCCGACGAAGAGCCGCGCGTGGCGCACGCCGCCATCCGCGCCCTCGGGCGGTTGGGGCGCGCCGACGATCTCGCGCGGCTCGCCGCGCAGTCCAAGCATCCCGCGCGCCTCGGCGCCGTGCTGCGCGCGCTCGGCGACGCCGATCCGGTCCGCGCGTTCGCCGCCGCCCGGCCTCTGCTCCGGTCTCCCGACCCGCAGGTCGCTTCCGCCGCGGTGCACGTCGTCGGGGGCATCGACGTCGACGGTCGCGCCGAGGCGCTGCGCGACGCCACCGGCCACGGCGATCACGAGGTCGTCAAGCTCGCGCTCGACCGCCTGCTCGCCGCCGACGCGGAGGCGGGCCTCGACGCGCTCGCGACCGCGCTCGAGCACAACGCGCGCGAGGTGCGCCGGTACGCCGCCGAGGTGCTCGGGCTCGAGGGCTCGGCCGAGGCGCAGTCCCTCTTGCGCGCGCGGCTCGATCGCGAGCGCGACGGCCAGGTGCGCGAGGCCATGATGACCGCGCTCCGCGCCGCCCGCGTGGAGGGTGGGGGGTGAAGCTCCGCCGCATCGGAGGGCTCGCCTCGGGGCAGCCGCCCCTGAGGGCCGAGGACTATCGGCTCCTGCGAGACCTCGTCAACGAGCGGCTCGGGGTCTACTACGGGCCCGACGCGCGCGGCTCGCTCGAACGGCGTCTGCGCGAGCGGCTCGCCGTGCGCGGCCTCACGACGTTCGGCGACTACTACCAGCTGCTCAAGTTCGGCAACGCGCAAGAAGAGTGGGACGAGGCCGCCGAGCTGCTCACCACGCACGAGACGTACTTCTTTCGCGAGGACTACCAGCTGCGCGCCTTCAAGAACGAGCTCCTGCCGCAGCTCGCCAAGGCGGGGCGCGCCCGTCGCCGACTGCACATCTGGAGCGCGGGCTGCTCCACGGGCGAAGAGGCCTACACCGTGGCCATCTTGCTGCTCGAGAGCGGGCTGTTCGACGGCTGGGAGGTGCGCGTCTACGGCTCCGACGTCTCGAAGAAGTGCATCGCGGCCGCGCGTCGCGGCGTCTACACGACGCAGGCGTTCCGCACCACGCCCGAGGCCGTGCGCTCGCGCTGGTTCCGGCAGGTCGACGGCGCGTACGCGGTGAGCGACGCCGTGCGCGCGCTGTGTCACTTCGGACAGATGAACCTGCTCGACGACGAGCGCACGCAGCTCATCGGGCGCGTCGACGTCGTCTTCTGCCGAAACGTGCTCATCTATTTCGACGCCGCGAGCCGGCGACGCGTCATCGACATGTTCCACGAGCGGCTCGACCCGGGCGGCGTGCTGCTCTTGGGGCACTCCGAGTCGCTCTTGAATGTCTCGACGGCCTTCGAGCTGTTACACTTGTCCGAGGATCTCGTGTACCGCAAGCCGACTCTGGCCCCGAGATAACGGACATTGGCGCTCACACCCATCCGCCTGCTCGTCGTCGACGATTCGGCCTACAACCGCCGGAACATCGCCGAGGTGTTCGCCGACAGCCGCGACGTCGAGATCGTGGGCAAGGCGGCCGACGGAGAAGAGGCGCTGCGGCTGGCGACGCTCCTCAAGCCCGACGTCATCACGCTCGACCTCGAGATGCCNNGCCGCGCATGGACGGCTTCACGTTCTTGCGCATCTTGATGTCACGCCAGCCCACGCCGGTGATCGTGGTCTCGAGCTACTCCCAAAAGGAGAACGTATTCAAGGCGTTGGAGCTCGGGGCGCTCGACTTCGTCGCCAAGCCCTCGGCGCAGATCACCCCCGACGCGACCGAGCTCCGTGAGCAGATCCTCGAGAAGGTCATGCTGGTCCGGTCGCTGCGCGGCACGATCCCGCCGCCCGTGTCCCGACGACCGCTGAGCGGCGGGTTCACCGCCGACGGCAAGCCCATCGGGCCCGACTCCGCCGCCTTCCGCGCCGCCGCCGCCTACGCGCCGCCCAAGTTCGTCGTCGCGATCGCGAGCAGCACGGGCGGCCCGAGCGCGCTGCTCGAGATCTTCTCCAAGGTGCCCGTCACGAGCCCGGCCGCCCTGCTCGTCGCGCAGCACATGCCCGACAAGTTCACGCGCACGTTCGCCGAGCGCCTCGACCGGCGCGGTCCGGTGCGCACGGCCGAAGGGCAGGACGGCGATCGCGTCGGGCGCCTCACGGGGTTCGTCTGTCCCGGCCGGCAGTGCATGGAGCTGGTCCAGCAGACGTCGTTCTTGCGCGTGAGCGTCGGCGACCCGCGGCCCACCGACCGCTACGTGCCGAGCGCCGATCGCCTCCTCACGAGCGTCGCCAAGGTCGTGGGGACGCGCGCGATCGGCGTCGTGCTCACCGGCATGGGCGACGACGGCGTCGAGGGCGCGCGCGCGATCCGCGAAGCGGGCGGCACGGTGATCGCCGAAGCGCAGGAGACCGCGGTCGTGTTCGGGATGCCCGGGGCCGTGGTGCGCGCCGGGCTCGCCGACAAGGTGCTCCCGCTGCCCAAGATCGCCGAGCTCATCGCGCAGCTCGGCTGAGCCACGCCGAGAGCGACGCGCGAGAACGCGGGGAGATTCGCGCCGCTCGCCCGAAGGGCCCGGCGAATCGGAGGCTCACTTGAACCGGTCTCGGTGTTAGCCTCGGCGCGATGACTGCTTCTTCTCGCGATGAGCTCGCCGAGCTCAGGTCCATCGGAAAGCGTGTCGTGGCCATGGCCACCGAGCGCGGCGCCACGGTCGCCGAGTGCCTGCTCCGCTCGGGCTCCGAGCTGTCGGTGCGGGTGCGCATGGGAAAGCCCGAGCACGTAGAAGAGGCCTCGCACCGCTCCGCCGGCCTCCGCGTGATGAAGGGCAAGCGCGTGGCGACGACGTCGACCAGCGACCTCACGGAGGCCGGGATCGAGCGCTTCGTGGCCGACGCGGTCGAGCTCGCCGAGATCTCGCAAGAAGATCCCTTTGCCGGACCGGCCGACCCGAAGCTGCTCTGCGATCCGAGCGCGGCCCCCTCGCTCGAGCTCTACGACCCGTCGGGCGGCTCCGTCGACGCCGCGCGCGCGCTCGCCGCGGCGCACGAGGGCGAGGCTGCGGCGCTCGCGTACGACGCGCGCATCACCAACAGTGACGGCGGCAACTACTCGCGCACGGCGGGCGGCGTGGCGCTCGTGCTCTCGAGCGGCTTCGAGGCGGCGTACGAGGGCTCGTATCAGTCGCTCAGCGTCGTACCGGTGACGGCCGACGAGGGCGGCAAGAAGCGCCGCGGCTACCACTGGACGGCCAAGCGCTTCCTCGACGAGCTCGAGTCGCCCAAGTCGGTGGGCGAGGAGGCCGCGCGGCGCACGCTGCGCAAGCTGGGGGCCAAGCCCGTGGCGACGTGCGAGGTGCCGGTCGTCTTCGACCCCGACAGCGCGCGCTCGATCCTCGGGATGCTCGCGGGGTGCGTCATGGGCAGCTCCATCTGGCGCAAGTCGAGCTACCTCGTGGGCCGCGAGGGCACACAGGTCGCGAGCGATCTCGTCACGATCGTCGACGATCCGCTCATCAAGCGGGCCCCCGGCTCGAGGCCGTACGACGGCGAGGGGCTCGCGAGCCGCAAGAACGTCGTCGTCGAAAAAGGTGTACTGCGCACCTATCTCTGCGACAGCTACTCGGCGCGTAAGCTAGAGCGCGAGAGCACGGGCAGCGCAGGGCGCGGCGGCGGCGCGGGCGTGTCGTGCACGACGACCAACTTCATCCTCCAGCCGGGCACGGACAGCAACGAGGACATCATCAAGGGCACCAAGCGCGGGCTCTACGTGACGGAGATGATGGGCTTCGGGTTCAACCCGGTCACGGGAGACTTCTCTCGCGGCGCGGCGGGGTTCTGGATCGAGGACGGCGCGCTCGCCTTTCCCGTGAGCGAGGTCACCATCTCGCTCAACGTCGACGACCTCTTCAAGAGCATCGACGCGGTCGGTAGCGATCTCGATCTGCGCACCTCGACCGCGGCGCCCACGCTCCGCGTCGCGCGGATGACCGTCGCCGGCGCGGGCTGATCTCCACGCACGCGAGCGTCGGACCTACGTTGCGCGCATCACGCGGACGCGCCGCACGCGCCCACCTCAACGCAGGAGCTTGCAGGCCCCGAGGGTCACCGACGTCGACGTGTCGTCGCACCACAAGAGCGCGAGCCCCGTGGGACCGTCCGACGAGATGAACCCGGTGTGGAGCGAGCCGCCCGAGAGCCCGAGGTCGGTGAACGGGCTGAGCCACGCCGCGGTGCCCGCGTCGTCGGCCTGAGAGATCTCGATCGCCGTCGGCGGCGGCACCGGGGTGACTGTTGCGTAACCCAACGAATCTACGGGGATTTCTGTGCTCGATCGCGACGCCTGACCGGGCGGGATCGCGGACGCGAGCTCCGTGGTGCGGCCCGACACGGCGCGCGCCGCGAGCGCACCACGAGGGGGCTGGGTCGTCGTGCCCAACGCCGCATGCACGAGACGCACGCGCGCCTTGTCGCGCACGGTCTCGCGGTTGTCGACGAACGCCGTCACGCGCAGCTCGCCGTCGGGCGATCCCCCGTCGGTGCCCGCGCCCGCGTCGCCAGGCGCTCCTCCGTCCGCCTCCACGCGGCCCATGAGCACCGCGGTGACGAGCTTGCCGGGGTCGATCGTGACCGCGCCGCTCGCGACGGGATCGGCGCAACTGCCAGAGCCGGGGCGGACGAACGACAGCGCCAGCGTACCGGTCGCCGAGACGGTGACGTACCGCGAGACGGCGAGGTACGGCACGCCGGGGCTGCCCGCCTCGGGAGACGTCGCGCCGTCGTCGCTTGCGTCGCCGGCCTCTGCGTCAGGCACCTCGCCTGCATCACCTGCGTCGGTGGGCGTGCCCGCGTCTCCGGACGCGCGGCCGAGCACAGGACCGACGAGGTTGCCGGTTCCGCGGGCTTGGTAGCAGAAGTCGACCGCGCCCAGGCCGTCGGCGAGGTGCGCGACGCGGAGGACGCCCGCGTTCTTGCTCATGCCTCCGTCGTCGTCGCGGGCCGCGTCGGCGAGGGTGGGCGGTGCGCCGCCCTCTTGGGTCTCGGTGGTGGGCGCGCGCTCGTCGGAGTCTGCGCACGCCACGGCCACGGCGCTCGCGAGCGCGAGCGAGGCAAAGAACAGCGGTCTCCACGACATCGAAGCCAAGGCAAAGCACTCCCGATACCCGATCATCGTAGCACGGCGTGCCCCGTTCACCCCGGGCGCACGCGCGGCGCTTGCGGCGAGGGGGCGATTGGACCACCCTCGACCGGTGACCAGCGACGAGTTGAAGGCGCTCCGCAAGGAGCTCGGCTGCACGGCAAAAGAGCTCGCGACGGCGCTCGGCCTCGACCAAGCCACCGTGATGGCGTGGGAGAAAGGCGAGCTCTTCCCGACCAAGCGCTACGTCGACGAGATGGAGCGTCTGCGCGCCAAGGGGCCGTCCGCCGTGCCGCGCAAGGCCAAGGGGGCGTCGCCCGATCCGATGAAGCTGCTCGCCGATCCAGAGGTGTGGCAGGTCGTCCGCAAGCTGCTGGCCCACAAGAAGCTCCGCGACGACGTGGCCAAGCTCGCCGCGGCGTACGGCGATCCCGTCGACGGCTGAGGTCGAGGGAATCGGGGCGGGGCTCGGCGCCTTCGCTGCGAAGGGGGAGCCGCGCGCGCCCGCCGGCCGACGGGCGCTACGCGTGCTCGTCACATCATCGAAGCGTGAGGCTCAGGCCTCGTCTTCTTCTTCCTCGTCGTCGTCGTCGTCGTCGTCGTCATCGTCGTCGTCGTCGTCGTCGTCGTCGTCATCGTCGTCGTCGTCGTCGTCATCGTCGTCATCGTCGTCGTCGTCGTCGTCGTCGTCCTCTTCGCCCTCGACGACGTCCTTGTCGTCGCTGGCCGACGCGGCGGCGAGCAACTCGTCGCCCTCGTCTTCCCGCTCCAAGGCGAGGAGCTCGTCTTCCGTCAGACCTTCGACCTCCACCGTCTCGCGCATGCTCATGGGTATTTGCTCCGGTCCTTCTGTCTGTTCCACGACTTCGGGGTTCACGTCGTTCGTGTCTCGAGCTTTTGCCGCGGCGAGCTCCTCGTCGGAGGGCAGCGCGCCGAGCTCTTCTTCGTACGTTTCTTTCGACTCCTCGGAGAGCTCCGTGAACTCTCGGAGCGTGGGCAGATCTTTGAGGGACCGCAGGCCGAAGAACTCGAGGAAGTACGGCGTCGTGCCGTAGATGAGCGGCCTGCCCGGCTCGTCGCGCTTGCCGAGGATCCGCACGAGATCTCGCTCGAGCAGGAGCTTGAGCACCGGCCCGCTGTCGACGCCGCGCACGTCGTCGATCTCGGGACGCGTCACGGGCTGCCGGTACGCGACGATCGCCAGCGTCTCGACCTGCGCACGCGAGAGGCGCACCGGCCGTTGTTTGGTGAGGTCGCGGACGAAGGGCGCGTACTGGGGGCTCGTCCGGAACTGCCAGCCTCCCGCGATCTCGTCGAGGCGTACGCCGCGGCTCGAGTACTCCTCGCGCAGCTCCTCGAGCACGCCCTTGACCTCGCGGGCCGGCGCCGACGCGAGCTTCGCGAGCTCGTTCGGCTTGATGGGCGCGTCGGACGCGAACACCAGCGCCTCCACGAGGCCGCGCAGGTGGCGGCGCTGCACGAGCTCACGATCGAGCTCCTGCATGTCCGTCGCGCCGATCGCGACCGTCGGCGCGTCGAGGTCGTCGCGGCCGGGGATCGCGTCGCCGCCGAGGTTCACGGTCACCGCGTCGTCGACGTCGTCGTCGTCGTCGAAGAGGCTGCCCTGACTCGCGCGCGCGTCGCTCGTCGGCGCGGCTTCGTCTTCGTCTTCGGTCGGAGCGTCGTCGGTCGCGGCGGCCTCGGCCTGCTCCGTGGGCGCCTCGGAGACGGTCGATTCGGCTTCTTGGACGGGCTTGCGAGCGCGCGCAGGGCGGCGCTGACGTCCCCCGCGCCTGCCGCTCGCCGGCGGCGCGTCGATGATCGGGTCGGCCTCGTCCGAGGCCACCGCCTCTTGCGGTGCGGGCTCTGCTTCTGGCGTCGGCTCGGCCGGCGGCTCGGCCGTCGGCTCGGTGACGGACGTGCTCGTCGTCTCGTCGGGTCCGCGCTTCTTTCTCTTGCTCATCGTTCGTCGTTCTCGGAGACCTGCGACGTGTCTTCGGGCGACGGCCCTTCGTCCGCCAGGCTATCGGCATTTGGCGCGCTCGCGTCGTCCAACACGCGGGCCTCGGCGCCTTCGTCGGCCGGGGGCTCGGCGGGCGCGTCGGCCGGGGCCTCGTCGGTCGGCGGCTCGGCGAGGGCGTCGAGCGGGGGCTCGGCGAGGGCGTCGGCCGGGGGCTCGGCGAGGGCGTCGAGCGGCTCGGCGGGCGGGGGCTCGGCGAGGGCGTCGAGCGGCTCGGCGGGCGGTGCGTCGGTGGGCGACGCTTCGTCGGGTGGCGCGTCAGGTGGCGGGTCGGTGTCGAGGGACTGCGTCTCGTCGACCTCGGGCGGTGCGCCCTCGATGGGCGGTTCGCTCGCGCCCGCGGGCGGAAACTCGGTGGCCGCGGCCGTCGGCGGCTCGGTGGGGGAGGCGTTTGCGTCTGCGTCTGCGGTTGCGTCTGCGTCTGCGTCTGCGGTTGCGTCTGCGGTTGCGTCTGCGTCTGCGGGGGGGGCTTGGGGGGTGCCGTAGTCCTCGCCGTCCGAGGCCTCGGAGGCGCTGAACTCGACGTAGATCGGCGCCATCGGCTCCGTCTGCGTCAGGCGTGTCATGCGCAGGCGTGTCATCTCGAGGAGCGCCAGGAAGGTGATGACGAGGTTGAAGGGCGACGACAGGCCGTCGAACAGATCTTCGAAGACGACGCGGCGGCGCACGCGGAGGACGTCGACGAGCTCGTTGATGCGGTCGGTGAGCGACATGCGCTCGTGCACGATTTCGTGCGTGAGCTTGACCTTGCTGCGCGACAGCACGCCCTGGAACGCTTCGACGAGCGAGTAGATCTGCACCTGCGCCAGCGGTGGCAGCCCGGTGTGCACCGCCTCGGCCACCGCCGCGCCGCGGAGGAAGATGTCGCGGCCCGCGACGCCGCGCCCGGCGAGCTCTTCGCCGGCGAGCTTGTACTTCTGGTACTCGAGCAGGCGGCGGATGAGCGCCTCGCGCGGGTCCTCCTCTTCGACGTGTGCGTCGTCTTCCTGTCCTGGAGGCGGCGCGGGCAGCAGCATCTTCGACTTGATGTGGGCCAGCGTCGCCGCCATCACGAGGTACTCGCTCGCGATGTCGAGGCTCACGAGCCGCATGACGGAGATGTACTCGAGGTACTTCTCCGTCACGAAGGCGATGGGGATGTCGAGGATGTCCAGCTCGTGCTTCTGGCAGAGGTGGAGCAACAGATCGAGCGGGCCCTCGAAGGAGGGCAGGGACACCTTGTAGGCGCCCTCGCTCGGTTCATTGGCTCCTCCACTCGCTCCGGACACGGTCCGCGACGATTAGAGGAGGACCGCCCCGGCTTCAAGGGGCAGCGGCCCGCTTCTCGCTGCGCCGCGGCGTGTGCGAGGTCAGCGCACGCGCGTCGAGCAACCGACCACGATCTGCACCTTGGCGGTCGGAGAAGACTTGACGTCCTCGCAAGCCTTGCCGAGCAGCACGATCTTGCCGTCTCCGGTGTAGTCCCAGCAGTCGTCGCAGGTGTCGCTGGGCTTGCCGCGCTTGAAGAGGGGGCCCGCCGCGCCGACGCCGCTCAGCTCGACGTTGACGCGGCCGCGGTCGAGCGTCTCGCCCTCGGGCGCCGGCGGGAGCTCGTACTCGCAGCCGAGGAGGCGGCCGCGGATCTGCGCGATCGCGTCCACCAGCGCCTGTACCGAGTAGTTGCCGCGCGTCATGTCGAAGTGGCACGCGGTCTGCGGGTCTGTGTTGGTCTTGGTGAACGTCTTGCCCGTGCACGCCGGGTCGGCCGTCTCGGGCGAGCCCGCCCACGCGTAGGCGCTGAGCGCGAGGCGCACACTGTAGGGAGGCACGTTCACGCTCTCGCCGTGGGAGTCGGCGCCAGGCACTCCGACCACGAACGTGTTCACGGGGGCCTGCGCGTCGCCGTGCGCGCGCGTGAGCAGGTCGACGATCGCCGACGGGTGCTCCCAGTCGTTGCAGCCGTTGCCGTCGGTGTAACCGGCGCGGTTCGTCACCGACGCGCACGACGCGCCGCCGTCGGTGATGTACAGCGCGACGCGCTTGCCGCGCGCGGGCCACGCCTGCAGCGCCGAGATGGCGCTCTCGAGGGCCGCGTACGTCGGGTTGCCGTCGCCGTCGCCCGGGTTGGGCGAGGCGTTCGCGAGCCACTTGTAGATCTCGTTGCGTACGCCGCCGGGCTCGTTCGACTTCTTGGGGCCTGCGAGCGCGAGCGGCACGTGCGGCAGCGCCGACACACCACAGTCGACCTGATCGATGAGCCCGAAAAGGCACGCCGGCGCCTGCACGCGTGAGCTCGGAAAGCCCAGGATGCCGAGCGACAACGAGTCGAACGCGCCTTGGTCGATCGCCTGGACGATGGCCTGCTGCGCGAAGCGGTACTTGTTGGCCTGGGCCATCGTGCCGCTCTTGTCGAGCGCCACGAGGAGCGCGGCCGGGACGAGCGCGGCCTCGTGCGAGCTGGTCGCGCACGCGCCGAAGCTCGAGTCTCCACCGGCGTCGGCCAACGCGGCGCCGCCTCCGCCCGGAGACGTGGGCGACGACTCCTCGACGAACCCTTCGCGGCGCGTCGAGCCGCACGCGATCGCCACGCACGCCACCGCGCCGAGGGACGCGAACCTCACCCACAGCCTGCAGACACCCACCATGCTCCACCTCCCCGGCAATGAAACGTACGCGTCTCTATGCCCGCGCGGGCCCCGCGGGAAGCGGCAGTCGCGCCGCAGTTTTGCCGTGACGTGAGGCGCGCGCGCCGCGGTCGCGGGGAGCCGACGTGGGGCGGGTGCGGGGTGGGGGGCTCAGAGCCCGAAGAGCGACGCGATCAGCGCTTGGACGAGGCGCAGCGGCTTGTAGAAGATCACGGTCGCGACGCTGGGCAGCATCAAGAAGACGATCATCAGGATGGCGAAGCCGTAGCGCTCGAGCGGCTTGACGATCGGGTCGAGGAACGACGGCAGCAGCCGGTGGCCGTCGAGCGGCGGAAACGGCAGCAGGTTGAAGAGCGCGAGGCCCACGTTGAGGCTGAAGGTGGCCGTCAGCAGCATCGCCAGGGCGTTCGGCCCGCGCTCGGCGGCGAGCGGCACGTGGAACCGTATCGCCGCGGCGAGGCCACCCGCGGCCGCGAAGGCGAGCGCGAGGTTCGAGAGCGGGCCTGCCACCGCCACCAAGGCGAGCCCGAGGCGCGGGGGCACACCCTTGCGGAAGCGGTCGGGGCGGCACGGCACGGGCTTGGCCCAGCCGATGAACGCCATGCCGCCCAACACCACGCTGAGCGCGGGAATGATGAGCGTGCCCCAGGGGTCGACGTGGGCGCGCGGGTCGAGCGTCAGGCGCCCCGACTGGCGCGCGGTGCGATCGCCGAGCGCGGTCGCCACGGCGGCGTGGGCGTACTCGTGCACCGTCAGGGACAGCACCATCGGCACCAGGGTGAGGATGAGCTGGCGGGCCAGCGCCCCGACGTCCAAGTGTTGCATCACCTGACTTTCTACCAAAGGTGGGCCCCGAGCCTCACACTTCGCCAGCGAGCGCGTGCGGAAAGCCGCGGCGCGCTCTAGGATGGAGGGCGTGAGCCAGGCTCAGGCGGCGCTCGGCACGAAGGTGTGCGTTTCCTGCGGGCAGCGCTTCCCGTCGGACGGCCTCTTCTGTCCGAACGACGGGAGCCCCCTGCAGAGCGCGTCGTCTGCCGATCGCACCGAGGCGTCGGACCCGTACCTGGGAAGGGAGCTGTCGGGTCACATCGAGATCCGCCAGCTCATCGGCATCGGCGCGATGGGGCGCGTGTACCGCGCGTTCCAGCGCGGCGTCGACCGCGACGTCGCGGTGAAGATCCTGCACCGCGAGCTGTCGGCGAACGCGCAGCTCGTGTCGCGCTTCACGCGCGAGGCCAAGGTCGCCTCGCGCCTCCAGCACCCCAACGTGGTCCACGTCATCCTCGCAGGGCAGCTCCCCGACGGCGCGCTCTACATGGTGATGGAGTACCTCGACGGCCTCTCGCTCCAGAGCGCGCTGGCGGCCGCCGGGGGCGCCATGGACCTGCCGCGCGCATTGCACCTCGTGCTGCAGCTGTGCGAGGCCGTCGGAGAGGCGCACGCGCAGGGCATCGTGCACCGCGATCTCAAGCCNNCAAGCCCGAGAACGTGATGCTCGTGCGACGCGGCAACGACGACGACTTCGTCAAGGTGCTCGACTTCGGCATCGCGCGCATCAACTGGGGCGAGCAGTCGATGTCGACGGCCGCCGGGCTCATCTTCGGCACCGCGCGCTACATCTCGCCCGAGGGCGCGCAGGGGCAGACGGTGCGGCCGCAGAGCGACGTCTACTCCATCGCGACGCTGCTCTTCCAGATGCTCGCCGGTCGCACGCCGTTCGAGGGCGATCAGGCCGTCGCGCTCTTGGTGCAGCAGACCCACGATCTGCCGCCGCCGCTGCGCAGCATCCCGCGGTCGGAGTACGTGCCGCAGCCCATCGCCGACGTGATCATGGCCAACCTGGCGAAGGACGCCGACCGGCGCGAGCCCGACGCGCGCGCGTTCGGACACGCCATCCTCGACGCCGCGCAGGCCTCGGGGCTCTCCACCGACGACATCTCGCGGCCGCTGCATCGGCGCACGCCGAGCGTCGTCAAGCTGCCGCCGCTCGAGCGGACGCGCCAGCACGAGCTCTCCCAAGAGCTCGCCGCCAAGATCGGCGCGCCCGCGGCAGCCACGCCAGGCGACGACGTGGGCAAGCGCGCTCCGACGGCGGCGACGGTCAAGTGGTCGCCCCCCAGCGACTTCTCGTCGAAGCTCTCGCCCGCCCCTCCCACGTCGGCCCCGTCGATGCCCGAGCCCAAACGCTCCAAGGGGGTCGATCGAACGCTCGACGACGTCGACGCGCCTCCGCCCCCCAGCCCGTCGGCACCCGCGCTCGCGGGCAAGACCGAGTACGCCGAGCCCGAGCCTCCGCCCGCGGCCCCGCCGCCTCGCGAGCCCGAGCGCGCCCGCGCCTCGCGTCCGCAGTCCGACGCGGGGGAGCGCCGCAGCCGCCCCACCCTGCAGAGCGAGAGCGAGCCCGCCCCCGCAGAAGAAGAGCGCGCCGAGCCCATACGCTCACGCGCCGTCGTGCTCGTCGTCCTGTGCTTCGTGATCGGCGTGGCCATCGCGGCCGGCGTCGCGTGGCGCTCCGGGCGCATCGGCGGCGAGTCCGAGCTCGAGTCGTCCGTCGCGCGCGCGACCGACGCCATGTTCCAGAATCGTTTCGCCGAGCCACCGGGAAACAACGTCAAGGACATCACCGACGAGGGACTCAAGAGGTGGCCCGGCGATCGGCGCCTGCTCGACGTGCGCGCCCGCGCCGCCAACGAGCTCGTCTCCCAGGCGATGGCGCAGCGCGCGGCCGGCGAGACGGCAGAGGCGCTCAAGCTCGTGCGGCTCGCCGTCGAGCTCGACCCGAACGATCCGTCGGCGCGCAGGCTGGCCGACCAGTACGAGATCGATCTCGCGTCGGCGCAGTCGCCGGCCCCCGCGCCCAAGCTGCCCACGCCCAAGCCCACGGCGGCGGCCACGCCGTCCAAGGCCTACAAGGTCCAGGTCGACGTCTCGTCCAACCAAGCGCGCCTCGGTCAGGTGGTCTCGTTCACGGCGCACCTCACGCCCGCGAAGGGCGCCTTCGAAGGCGCGGCCTTCTCCGTCTCGGGCCCCGGCGTGACGGCGCTCGCGGTGCCCGCGCAGGCCGCAGAGGCGGGCGTCTTCAAGGCGAGCCACGCGTTCGCGCAGCCCGGCAAGTTCGACGTCACGTTCGTGGTCAAGGCCGACGGCAAAGAGCTGCGCGCCGCGCGGCCCGTCACGGTGGTCGACGTCAAGGTCGCCCCGGCCCCGACCGCGCACCCGCCGACGCCCGCCACCACCACGGCGCCCCAGCCGACGGCCCCGACCCCCTCGGCCACGAGCACCGGCGGGGTCAAATGGATGTAGTATGCATATGATGGCGCGCGCGTCCCTCGCGGCCACCGCCGCCGCGCTCACGCTCACGCCGTCGGCGTTCGCCGCCGACAGCAACGAGCCGCTCGCGACGACCGTCGAGAAGACACCGCCGCCCGACGTGTCGTCCGTCGCGCGGCCTCGGCGCAAGGTGCGACCGGCGGCCGCGGCCCCTGTCGTCGACAGCGGGGCGCCCATCGCGAGGCTCATCGATCGGCCGCACACCATCGCCGAGCTGGAGGCCGGCATCATCGCGCTCCCGCAGGCGCCCATCAGCCCCGGTCAGCGCGGCGGAGACACGCCGCTCGGCACCATCGGCAAGGGCGACGCGACGCTGCTCACGGGCATCCACGTGCTCTACCGGTGGCGTCGCGAGTTCGCCATCGGCGCCGTGACGCTCTTCGCGCCGAGCCCCACGTCGGACAAGGAGTACGGGGGGCTCCGATCATTGCCGCGCACCCACTCGCGGAGCTACCTCTCGCTGGGCACCGAGGCGCGCTACTACCCGCTGCAGTACAAGTATCTCGAGGCGTGGGTCGGGCTCACGGCCGGCGCCGTCATCGTGGCCGACCGGTTCACCACCGAGGCCGGAGATCAGGTGCCCACGATCTTGGGCTCGCGCGAGGTCACGATCCGCACCGAGGGCTTCGCCGTCGGGGTCCAGGGCGGCGCCACGTACTTCCTCTCGGAGAACTGGATCGCCGGCGCGACCCTGCGCGCCCAGCGCTGGCTCTTGCCGGAGTCGCCGCAGTGCTCGTCGATCGGCGACTGCGCCACGATCACGGGCAGCGTCGAGGCGTTCGAGCTGGGGCTCACGATCGGCTATCGGCTGCCGCTCTGACGGCCGACGTCAGCGCGCGCGCAGCGTGAGGTCGGTCAGCGTGTCGAGGTAGAAGCGAGGCGCGTCCTCGTTCGCGACGAGCCGCCGCACGAGCTCGCGGTAGAAGGCCACGCGGGCCGAGCCCGGGATCGAGCCGCGCATCGGCGCGCTCCCCCGCTCTTCGACGATGCGGTTCCACCACGCGATCTGCGCCTCGTAGATGGCGTTCTTGCCCGCGCGCGCGAGGCGCGTCCACACGTCCCGCTCGAACGCGTCCACCTGCTCGACGGTCGGCTCCGGCGTCGCGGCGAACGCCTCGACGCGCTGCGCGATGACCTCGAGCTCCGCGCGCTCGGCGCGGCGCGACGCGAAGAGCACCAGCGCGAACCCTTCCACGAAGCGTCGCTCCTGCATGTCGGCGCGCTCCGCGTCGCTCGCCGGGCCGAGCCGGTAGCGCAGCTCCATCACGCGCAGGTCGGCCGACGTGCGTGCGTCGGTCACGAGCGTCGCGCCGCCTTGGCGCACGCGCACGAGCCCGATGTCGGCGAGGCGATGGATCGCCTGCCGCACGACGGAGCGCGACACGCCGAAGCTCTCGCCGAGCGCGCGCTCGGGCGGCAACGGGTCCCCCGCGACGAGCTCGCCGCGGAGGATACGCTGCGCGAGCTCGTCGAAGACCTCGTCGGCCGCGTGCGCGCGTCGAACGCGTGGGAACGTCACCGCGCCCGATCATACACGGCGTCGTCAGCCCGCGGCGCGCACGGTGACGGCGACGAGCGCGGCGATGCGGTCGAGCACGAGCGCCATGATCGCGAGCAGACCGAGCGCGCGGATGGGCGCGAGCAGCGCGTGGATCTGCGCGGGCGACGCGGCGCGGGCGACGAGCGCGAACGCGACCTCGACGACGACGGACCCCGCGAGCAGCGGAGCCCCGATGCCCACCGCGACGCCGATGCCCGCGGTGAGCGACGTCGCGGCCTCGAGCAGCGGGCTCGAGCCGAACGTCGACGCGCGCGCGAGCGACTCGGCCAGGCGCGCCGGGCCGCCCGTGGAGAGGAACACCGCGCTCGCGAAGAGCGAGAGCATCACCCCGAGCGACGACGCGCGCCCCTCGACGATGGGCAGCTGCACCTCGTGCTGCGACCCGCGAAGGTTGTCGATCATGCCGCCCGCCATCGTCGCGGCCCAGAGCGGAACCGCTGCGGCGAGCGCGAGCGGCAGGCCCAGGAGCACCTGCTCGAGCAACAGGAGCGGCCACGCGCCCTCGCCCAGCGGGGCGGGGCGTACGGACGGAAAGATGGCCCCCGCCAGCGCGAGCGCGAGCACCCCACGCGCCGGCGCGCTCTGCGCCTTGAGCCCGAACGCGGGGACGAGCGCGATTGTCGGCGCCACGCGCGCCCACGCGAGCCCCAGGCCGCCAAGGTCGACCCCCGCGTCGGTCGAGGCGCGCGCCAGCTCGGCGAGGAGCCCGGAGCCCGGGGCGAGCGCGACGAGAGCATCACGGGCCAGCACGCCGCGCACCATACACGCCCTCGGCGCGGCCCGGAAACCCCGCGGACATGCGTGCGCGCGAGCCGATTGACGGACCCTCGCCCCGCGGCGATGCTGCGCCGCCATGGCACTCGACACCTCCCTCGTGGGCAAGCCCAGCGACCCTTCGGTCTTCGAGTACGACTGGAAGACGCTCGCCCTCTACGCCCTCGGCATCGGCGCGAAGAAGGACGAGCTCGACTACCTCTACGAGAAGAAGGGCCCGAAGGTCATCCCGAGCTTCGCCGTGGTGCCCATGTTCGCCCCCATGTTCGACCGCGTGGCCGCCACGGGCGGAGACCTCGCGATGGTGGTGCACGGGGCCCAGAGCGTGCGTATACATGCGACGATCCCGTCCAGCGGAAAGCTCCTGACGACCGCCACGATCCGCGGCATCTACGACATGCGCCGGTTCGCCGTCGTGCTCGTCGACACGCGCACGACCGACCACGCAGGCGCCCACCTGTTCGACACCACGGCGCAGATCATCTTTCGCGACGCCGGGGGCTTCGGCGGTGAGACGCCCCCCAAGGAGCCCAAGGTCGAGATGCCCAAGGACCGCCCGGCCGACTTCCGCGTCGAAGAGGGCACGTCGCCCGAGCAGGCGCTGCTCTACCGCCTATCGGGGGATCTCAACCCGCTGCACGCCGACCCCGAGTTCGCGGCGAACGTCGGCTTCGCGCAGGGCCCCATCTTGCACGGCCTGTGCACGTTCGGTCACATGGTCCGCCACGTGGCGCGCGGGGCATGCGGCGGCGACGCGACCAAGATCACGGCGTTCTCGGCGCAGTTCCGGCGCCCGGTGTGGCCCGGCGACACGTTCGCGACCGAGGGGTGGAAGCTCGGCGACGGCAAGGTCGGCCTCTCGATGAAGGTCACCGAGCGCGACGAGGCCGTGCTCGCGAGCGCGTGGGCGACTGTCGCGGAGTGATACGCCGCGGGTGAACCCGCGTTCATTCCTGCGAAAACGTGCCGCGCCCGTCGTCGGCGCCGCGAGAATGCCGCGGGCCGCTCGCGGGTCCATCGTTCGTGCGCCTGCATCTTCCCGTCTTCGCCTTCGGTCTCGTCTCCACCTTCTCGTTCGTCGCCCAGCCCGCCGACGCGCACGGCCCTGCGCCAACTGCGCACCCGCCCGCGTCCGCGACCGAGCGCCCCCTCACGGCGCTGCCCGACATCGAGGTCCGCGCCGCGCCCGCCGGCATACGCGTGACGGCGCTCGCCGCCGACGCCGACTGGGCCCACGCGGCGCCCGGCGGACGCGCCGCCGTCTACGGCATGGGCGACTTCACCGCGCGCGAGCGCGCTGGCACGGCGGGCAAGGCGTGGCTCTGGCCGGGCGATCGACCGCTGCCCGTCGCCCGCGTCGACGGGCGAGACACGCGCTTCAGCCCTGACGGCAAGCACCTCGTCGTCACCTCCGACCTGTCACCGGCGCGCGCCCCCGACGGGCGCAGCTGGCTCCGCGCGGACCCCACCATCACCGTGCTGCGCGTGTCAGACCTCGGCGTCGTGTACGCCGACAAGGGCAGCGATCCTCGCTGGACCTCTCCCTCGACGATCGCGTTCCGCCGCGGCCGCCGCGCGTTCCGCCTCGATCTCGGCGCCGCGTCGCGACCGATCGGGCCCTCGCAGCCCACCTTCGGCTGCGCGCCGGAGGCGTTCGCGCCGTCTGCTCCGTCGGCGGGGTGCGCCGACGACACGTGGACGAGCCTGTGGTCGATCGACCGCGCGCTCTCCACGTGGGTCGTCGAGGACTCCAGCATGTCGCGGCACATGGTGTCGCTCCGCGCGATCGACCTCGCGACGGGCGTGAGCCGCACGATCGCCAGGATCCACGATCACGGCCAGGGCGCTTCGCTGCGTCCGTTCGAGCCGTCGCCGGGCGGCGCGCACGTCTGCGCGTGGCACGTGCGCTGGGGCAAGCCCGGCACGACATCGCTTCTCTGCGCGGCCGGGCCGACGATGCGCCTCGAGCGCGTGCTCACGTTCTCGGGCGAGCCCGGCGGGGCCGCGTGGCTCGACGATCAGCGCCTCTTCGTCGCAAAGGAGGGCGCGGGCCACGTGGCCGATCTCGAGGCGCGGACGATCCGTCGCGTCTCGGGTCTGCCGGCCGGCGTCTCGTCGCCCGTGGCGCTGCCCGGTGGGCGCCGCGTGATCCTCGGGGGCGCCGCGCCCGTGGTGCTCGACCTGGGCGCGCGCACCGTCTCGCCCTACGGCCCCGCGGGAGAGGGCTTCGTGGTCGAGCCCGCGCCGGCCACGGACACGCGCGTCATCGTGCGCGGCGCGCGCGCCTCCGGCAAGGGCCGCGGCTACGCGTACGCCTGGGTCGATCTGTGACCCGGCGGAGAATCGTGGTAACCCGCCCCGCGTGATCGTCCTCGACAAAGTCACCAAGCGCTTCGGGCCGAAGATCCTGTTCGAAAACGTGTCGATGCAGTTCGACCCGGGCAAACGTTACGGCCTCACGGGGGCCAACGGCGCCGGCAAGAGCACGCTGCTCAAGATGTTGGGCGGCGACGAGGACACCGATCAGGGCTCGATCACCATCCCCGGCAACCTGCGCCTGGGCGTCCTCAAGCAGAACCACTTCGAGTACGACGAAGAGCGGATCATCGACACCGTCATCATGGGCAACAAGGTGCTCTGGGACGCGATGGTCGAGAAAGAGCGCCTGCTCGAGGGCGAGATGACCGACGAGATCGGCATCCGCCTCGGTGAGCTCGAGGGCACCATCGGCGAAGAGAACGGCTACATGGCCGAGAGCGAGGCGGCCGAGCTGCTCGTCGGTCTCGGCATCGCGCCCGACAAGCACGAGTCGAAGATGAACACGCTCGCGCCCGGCTACAAGCTGCGCGTGCTCATCGCGCAGGTGCTCTACGGCAAGCCGGACGTGCTGCTCCTCGACGAGCCCACCAACCACCTCGACCTCGAGTCGATCCGCTGGCTCGAGCACTTCTTGACCGAGGAGTTCAAGGGCACGCTCGTGGTCGTCAGCCACGACCGTCACTTCCTCAACTCGGTGGCCACGCACATCGCCGACGTCGACTACCAGACCATCACCGTCTACGCGGGCGACTACGCCGACTTCGTCGACCAGAAGTACGAGAACAACCAGCGCGCCGCGCAGCAGGCCGCGAGCGCCAAGAAGAAGGTCGCCGAGCTGCAGGAGTTCGTGCAGCGCTTCGGGTCGCACGCCAGCAAGAGCCGCCAGGCGCAGTCGCGCGTGAAGCAGATCGACAAGCTCAAAGAAGAGATCTCGAGCAAGGGCCCCAAGCGCTCGAGCCTCGTGCGCCCGTTCGTTCGCTTCGAGTTCGACAAGCCCTCGGGCCGCGACGTCGTGCGCCTCGAAGAGGTGTCGAAGCGGTTCAAGGACGACAAGGGCGAGGACATCATCGTGTTCGACCGCGTCAGCCTCAACGTCAACCGCGGCGAGAAGATCGCGATCATCGGCCCCAACGGCATCGGCAAGTCGACGCTGCTCAAGCTCATGATCGGCGGCTACAAGGAGATCGACGAGGACACCAAGAAGGACTCGCTCGAGACCGAGACGGGCGAGGTGCGCTGGGGACACGACGCGTCGGTCGGCTACTTCGCGCAGGACACGCACGAGGCGCTCAACCGCACCGCCGCGGGCGCCAACGCCTTCCAGTGGCTCTACCAGTGGGACGAGAAGCGCCCGCAAGAAGAGATCCGCGCGGTGCTGGGCAAGCTCCTCTTCAGCGGTGACGCGGGCCTCAAGCAAGCCGCGACCATGTCGGGCGGCGAGTGCGCGCGTCTCTTGCTCGCCAAGCTCGTCCTGCTCAAGCACAACGTGCTCGTGCTCGACGAGCCCACCAACCACCTCGACATCGAGTCCATCGAGGGCCTGCTCGACGGCCTGACCGCGTTCAAGGGCACGATCGTCTTCGTCAGCCACGACCGCCACTTCGTCTCGACGCTCGCCACGCGCATCGTCGAGCTGCGCAAACGCGACGACGGGCAGGGGGCCAAGGTCGTCGACTTCGGCGGCACGTACGACGACTTCCTCGCCGAGCAGGGCGACGCGGCCGTCCGCGGCTGACCGGGCGCGGGCGTGCGAGCGCGGAAGGTCCGCGGAAGGTTCGCGGGCGCGCGCACGTAGCCTGTGGGAGGTGGGCCACTCACGCGTTGTCTGGTTCGTGGTGTGGGCGTGCATCACCTCGGGCTGCGCGCATCGTCCGTCGAACGTCGACCTCGGGCTCCGGCCGGAGGTGCAACGCCGCGTCGACCTCCTGGCGCAGCAGAGCGTCATCACGTTCGAGCACGAGCTGGGGAGCCCCCCGAGCGCCGAGTACGCGGCGTTCGACGCCGTGCGCGACGCGGCGAAGATGCGCGAGTACGCCGCGCTCACCCGACACGGGAGCCCCATCGTCCGCGCCTACGTCGGCGTGGACATCGCGCGCCGCTGGCCCGTCTACTACGCGCACCTCAGGCCGCTCTTCTCGGACGAGACAGACGTGATGACGCGGGCCGCCTGCACCGGCGGGCTGCTCCCCGTGGCGTACCTCGTGACCGAAGCGCTCTGCGGCGCGTCACACCCGCGGGCCACAGCGGTCCTGCGCGATATCGCCCAGGGCCGCGGCAGCGGCGCCCCGATCGCGCGTGAGTGTCTGGTTCGCAGAGAGCAAGACGAGCTCGAGAGCCTCCGCGGCGAGTGAGATTCGCGCGTCGAAGGCTCAGGCGCGGCGCACGCGTCAGGGCTGGTGTCAATCGGCTCCGTCTCAGGTCGCGAGCCGCGCACGCGCCTCCATCAGGGCGAAGCCCAGGAGGTTCTGGCCACGCCACTGCGACGGAGAGCGCGCGAGCGGGTTCTTCGCCCCCATGCCGATACCCCACACGCGATCGCGAGGGCTCGCCTCTACGAGCACGCGATCGCCGGTGCCCTTGAGGAACGCGCAGAGGTCGGCGTGCGCGGCGAACTTTGCGACGTTGCCGCGTACGACGGCGTCGAATCGCGCCGCGGTCCAGCGCGACTCGTCGTACGGCGTCACAGCGCGGCCCTGCGCCTTCGCGGCTGCGGGCGTCGCGGCAGCGAGGATGTCGTGCAGGCGCGCCTCGTCCCCGAACAAGCGCGCCTTCTCGGCCATCATGAAGTGCTCGGCCGTCGCGTAGCTCACGCCGTCTACGTCGAACGAGCGCGGGAACCACTGACTCAGGCACGAAGCGTCGACGACTGCCGGGTCCTTTGGCGTGTGACCCCAGAAGAAGAGGAACCGGGGCGTCGCGCCGGCGTCGACATCCGCGATGAGTCGGTCACGTGTCCACATCTCGTGCAGCGTGACAGGCGGCGACTAAAAGTCAATAGTACTCTATTGTCCGTCGGCTGACTTCACCGAGTCGTCACGGAGGCGCGCCTTGATCGCCCTTTCGCCGGGGTGTACTGGCCTGCGGCGTGAAGAACATCCTCCGTCGTGACGTCCTGCGTGGCGCGGCCCTGCTCCTCCTGCCCGTGCCGTCGGGCGCGCTCGCGGGCTGCTCGTCGTCGGACGACGCGGCCGAGCCCCAGGTCTTCCAGCACGGCGTCGCCAGCGGCGATCCGCTCCCCGACGCCGTCATCCTCTGGACGCGCGTGACCGCCGACGGGCCGGTCGACGTGGCGTGGGAGATCGCCGAGGACCCCGAGATGACCAAGCGCGTCGGCGAGGGCACCTTTCGCACCGACGCCGAGCGCGATCACACCGTGAAGGTCGACGCGCGGGGGCTGCAGCCGGGCCGCACGTACTTCTATCGCTTCCGCGCGCGTGGCGTGGCCTCCAAGGTCGGACGCACGCGCACGGCGCCCACCGGGGCGGTGCCGCGCCTGCGCTTTGCCGTCGTGTCGTGCTCGAGCTTCGCGCACGGCTACTTCCACACCTACCGTGAGCTGGCGCGGCAGGCCGACCTCGACGCCGTGCTCCACCTCGGCGACTACATCTACGAGTACGGGTCCGGCGAGTACGGCAACGTGCGCGAGTACGAGCCGGCGAACGAGATCGTCTCGCTCGCCGACTACCGGATGCGCCACGCGCAGTACAAGCGCGACGCCGACCTCCAAGCCGTGCACCGCCAGCACCCGTTCATCACGATCTGGGACGACCACGAGGTCGCCAACGACGGCTACGTCGACGGCGCGCAGAACCACTCGCCCGAAGAAGGCGACTGGGCCACGCGCAAGGCCGCCGCGATGCGCGCGTACCGCGAGTGGATGCCCATTCGCGAGCAAGACGGCGGGCGCATCTACCGCGCGGTCGCGTTCGGCAATCTCGTCGATCTCGTGTTGCTCGACACGCGCTACGAGGGGCGCACCAAGCAGCCGGGCGGGTTCGTCGGCGCGCCACCCACGCCCGACCCCACGCGCACGCTCCTCGGCGAAACGCAGGCCGCCTGGCTCGAAGGGCAGCTCAAGAGCTCCACCGCCAAGTGGCGTCTGCTCGGTCAGCAGGTGATGGTCGGCAACCTGATCATCGAGCCCGGCAAGGAGATCGCCAACCTCGATCAGTGGCACGGCTACCCCGAGTCGCGCGCCCGCCTGCTCGACTTCTTGAAGACGTCCGGCGTCAAAGACGTCGTCGTGCTCACGGGCGACATCCACAGCTCGTGGGCGAACGAGCTCGTGGGCGATCCGAACGATCCCGCGCAGTACGATCCGGTCACCGGCAAGGGCTCGGTCGCCGTCGAGCTCGTCACGCCCGCGGTCACCTCGCCCGGCATCCCCGACATCTTCGTCGGCCTCGTCGAGACCGCGCGCCCCAAGAACCCGCACATCCGCTGGGTCGACCCGAGCAAGCGCGGCTTCATCGTGCTCGACGTCACGCCCGAGCGCGTGCAGGGCGCCTGGTATCACTTCCAGGACGTGGTCGCGCCCGAGCCGATCGCGCCGGCGGTCGCCGCGGTCTGGTCGGTCAAGGCGGGCAGCACGCGCCTCGAGCAAGACGCCGCGCCCGCGCCGCCCGGTGAAGCCCGCGCGCTCGCGCCCTGACGCGCATGAGCGCGCCGAGCAGCTCAGCCGTGCGGCGCGTCTTCGCAGGGAATGTGCGCGGTCGACCGTTGGTTGCTAAATACATCGAATGGGATCGTCGCGACCGCGCGCTCACGGCCTCCGCTCGCTCGCCCTCGGCGCGGGCGCGCTCCTGGCGTGCTCGGCGTGGAGCGGCACGGCCGACGCGCAATACGCGCAGCTGCTCGCCGTGCCCACCGCGCCCTCGTGGATCTCGTCTGGCCTCTTCTCGGCGCTGATCTCGACGCCGCCCCTCGTCGACGAGCCCGCGGCCCCCGTCGAGCCCGACGACGACGAGCGCCTGCCGTGCGGGCTCTTCTTCGACGGCGCGCCACGCCTCACCCTCTTCGACGACCCGCTCTTTCGCGAGCCGCCCGCGCCCGAGATCACGCAGGTGTGGCACGAGGACAAGCACGGCGAGATGGTCGTCTACGACCAGATCTCCCGTCGGTGGGACCGCCCCGCCGCGTACCTGGCGTACGTGTACCCCGTCGACACCCGCTACGGCTGGACGACCGTGACCTCGGGCTACGACCTCGACCTGCCGTCCGAGCAGCAGCGCCGTGTGTCCGTTCACGGCGTCGGGCACGGCGGCGTCGACCTGCCGCAGGTGCGGGGCGCCCCCATCAAGATGATCCGCCTCGCGCACCAGGTGGGCGAAGCGCGCGTGCTCCACGTCGGGACCGTCTTCGGCAACACCGTGGCCTCGCTCCACGTCGTGCGCGAAGGAGGCGCGCGCGCGAGGTACGTGGTGCTCTTCGGTCACCTCGACGCGGCGAACGAAGCGCTGAAGGTCGGCAAGATCGTGCGCGAAGGGGACGTCGTCGGCGCTGCGGGCGACAGCGACTCGCCCGGCGGCGTGCACCTCCACCTCGAGGTGCGCCGCGTCCGCGACGGCGTCGCGCCGTCGAGCCTCGTCGCGGACCGCATCGTCGCGCGCGACGTCACGGTCGTCACCGACCCGCGAAACGTGCTCTCGCTGAAGCCCGGCGCCGCGCGTGGTCCGTCGTGCCGCGACCAGCTGCGCGAGCGGCGCGCAGGGGCGCTGACGGCCATCCGCCTCGAGCTCGCCCCCACGCCGCCTCTCCGCGACTACCGCGCGCTCGACCTGCGCTGACGCCGCGCGTTCTTCCCGTCTCGCCCTCGCGCTCCGGCGCGAGAGATTCCTGACATACAGCTGACACCGCGGCCCCGTAAGGTCCCTCTCTGCCGCCCCCAGAGGGCAGAAAGGACACCATGTACACCGTCTACGGCCACCCGTTCTCCCAGCACTCGCGCCGCGTCGTCACGCTCCTCGAGCTCGCCGGCCTGCCCTACGAGCTCGTGCGCGTCGCGCTCGACAAGGGCGAGCACCGCGAGCCCGCTTACCTGGCGCTGAACCCGAACCATCAGGTGCCGACGCTGATCGACGGCGATCTCACGCTGCACGAGTCGAACGCGATCCTGCGCTACCTCGCGAACAAGCACGCCCTCACGGACCTCTACCCGACGGAGCCCGTGGCGCGTGCGCGCGTCGACCAGTGGCTCGACTGGAACCAGTGCCGCGTCGCGCCGGCGGTCCTCGACGTCGTGTACAACAAGATGTTCGCGGGACCCCATGCGGACGCCGCGGCCATCGCGCGGGGGGAGAAGCGGCTCCGAGAGCTGACGCCCATCCTCGACGCGGCGCTCTCTCGTCGCGACCACGTGGCCGGCCCGCGGATGACCCTCGCGGACATCTCGGTGGCCACGAACATCTTCCAGCTCGGGCTCACCGGCGACGCACCGCGCACGGCCTCGATCACGCGCTGGTTCGAGACGATGAGCGCGCTGCCCGCGTTCCAGGCCGCGCTTCCGCAGACCTGAGGCGGAGGGCGGGGGCGGCATGGGTCTTGCTGCGGCCGCCGAGGAACTCGCCGAGAAGCTGACACTTCGCGGTTGCAGCGACAAAATCCGCCATTAAGGAATACCTGCGGGTGGCGCTCGTCTGACGGAGGGTCCACCTTTGACGTCTTCCGCTTTCCCTCGCCCGGAAATCCTATGCGCCTGACCCAGATCGCCGTCCTCCTCGCCGCCCTCACCGTCCCCGTCCTCGCGCACGCCGACGCGCCCGATCCCGCCAAGGATCCGCAGGTCGCGCGTCTGCTCCAGGCCAAGAAGACGCTCAAGTGGAACTACGCCCCGGCGGGCACGAGCGATCGGTACGGGCACGCCGAGGCGCTCGTCGCGGCGCCCGCAGACGCCGTGGCCAAGGTCGCCACCGAGTTCGGCAAGTACAAGACGCTCCACCGCAAGTTCGCCACGGCGCGCGTCATCGCCAAAGAGGGCCCCAACACCGACGTGTACATGCGCTACCCGGTCCAGATCGGGATGGTGAAGATCGAGTTCTTCGAGGTGATGCGCTTCGGTCAACCCCGCATGAACGGCGCGACGCACATCATCGAGGGCACGGGCATCAAGGGCGACATGAAGACCGGGCGCACCGTCATCTCTGTGCGGCCCGTCGACGCCAAGCACTCGCTCATCTCGGTCGACGTGCTGCTCGTGCCCAAGGTGCCGGCGCCGCAGTTCCTCATCGACGAGGAGCTCCGCGACGGGGCCGAAGACTTCGTCAACGGGCTCAAGGATCGGGCGCAGGGCTTCGGCGGCCCCGTCACGCAGCTCTGACGCGCGCGCTCACGGGCAACGGTACTGGGTCGGGGCGGCGCCGCCAGGACCGGTCCCGTTGGGCATGTACGCTGACGCTGGCGATGTCGCGGGGCAGAGTGAATTGTCGAAGCCATTCGGATCGAGGTCCGTGACGTAGCGCGCGAGCCGAAGCGTGAGCGGGCACGTGTCCGCGGACGCCGCGCCTTGCGTCCACGTCGCCGGCACGCGGTACTTCACGCGGCGAGCGCACGCGAGCGCCGCCTCGTCGAACTTGCCGTCGGGCGGGCCACGCACGATCCTCACGTCGACGACCTCTCCGCGCGGCCCGACGCTCGCCACGACCTGGACGTCCGCGGACAAGATTTGCGCGCGTGAGAGGGCGGGCGGCCACGCGCAGTGCGCGGGCACCTCGACGACGCCGGCTTGCGTGTCGGTGCATCCCCACCCCTCGACGAGCGTCGCGCGCGCCACGGGGCCTCCGCCACGGACCGCGGGAGCGCCCGCCGCCGCGGTGTCGGCACACCCCGCCGCCGCCGCGAGAGGAGTGAGGACGAGCAGCGCGGAAGCCAGGCGGCGCATCGCTTCATCGTAGCCCTCGCGCGTGGCGGTTGGATCCGATCTCGCTCTCCGGCATAGGATTGGCGCAATGCGCGTGTCCCTGTCGTATCTCGTCGCCTTCGCCGCGTTCTCCGTCGCGTGCGATCGTACGCCCGCGCCGGAGGCGTCTGCGGGTGCGTCTGCGGGTGCGTCTGCGTCTGCGGTTGCGTCTGCGGTTGCGACTGCGGGTGCGTCTGCGCCTGCGGGTGCGGGTGCGGGTGCGGGTGCGGGTGCGGGTGTGTCTGCGTCGTTGCCTCCGGCTCCGGCGCCTGCGACGGATGTGCCCAAGGATGTCGCTGCAGAAGAAGCGCGCCTCATCGGGCTCTTGCCCGCGTCGTCGCGTGAGAAGCTCCCCGGCGCTGGCGCGACGCTGCTCATGCGCCTCTCGATGAGCGCGAGCGCGCCGGCGGGCAAGCCCACGTCGCCCGAGAGCGTCGCGTGGGCCGAGGACATCGCCGGACAGATCGCGCGCGGCGTGGGACCCGAGCCGGGCAACGTCTATCTCGTCGCCGTGTCGGGCACGCGCGCCGCGGCCGCGTCGCTCGCGCCAGGGGCGAAGGGCGATCCCAAACGCGTCGCCGCCGCCGATGCCCGCATGCGCGCCATCATCCAAGCACACCTGGCTCGCCTCGACGCGGGTAAGTAGCTGTAGCTACACAATATTCCGCGCCTCGCGGCCGCCCTGCTACGTTTGAGGCTTGGGTCACGGACGCTTCATCGTCGTCGGAGCCGTCGCGCTCTCCGCCTGCTCGCTCCTCGTCGAGACCGGCGATCTCGCGGGCGTCGCGGATCCGCCCGACGCTGCGCGCGAGGTGGGGACGCCGGACGTGAGCGTCGACGGCACCGCGCCGTCCGACGGGTCGTCCTCGGGGACCGTTCCGCCCGACAGCGGCCTCGACGCGGCGCCGCGCGTGTGCGGCGCGACGTTCTGCGACGACTTCGACACGCCGCCGCTCGGCGCGATGTGGGACTCGAAGACCGTGTCGTCGAGCGGATCCCTCACGCTCGGCGCGGGTGGGCTGTCGCCGCCCAACGCGCTCGTCCTCGACCTGACGGGGACCTCCATTCGCCGCGCCTACCTCCAGCGCTCGTTCGCGGTCATCCCCGGCGCGATCCGCTGCTCGGTGAGCATCAACGTCGAGATCGCGCCACCCAGCCCGGGCACGGACTTCGAGTTCCTCTCGATGCGGGCTTCGGGCGCTGGGCAGCCGGTCATCTATCTCAAGGTCGCCGGCACCAACCCGCCCACGCTCGAGTACCACTCCGAGGTCGGCGGCGACGGCGGCACCGAGGTCATCACGCCCGTGGGCACGTTCCCCGTCGGCACATGGGCGCGTGTCACGCTCCGCAGCGATGGCGTGAGCGCGCAGGTCACGCTCGGCGCGACGACCACGCCGGTCCCGGTCGTCGCGGGAGGTGACTTGCCCGTCGCGGTGAGGCTCGGCGAGACCGGGGACACCGACGACCCTCACGTGCGCGCGCGGCTCGACGACTTCGAGTGCACCGTCGAGTGACGCGCGCCGAGTCGCCGGGCGCTGCGCGCGCACGGTTGTCCATGCGGGGTCGCGTCCCGCACGTTCGCGGGGTCGCGTCCCGCACGCTCTCGGCTACTTGGCGAGACCGATCGCGACCGCGCGCGCCTTGGCCTTCTCGTAGAGCGCCTTCCGCTCTGCGCCGCGCGCCTCGATCACCTGCGCGAGCTGCGTCTCCATCTTGCCGCGATGCGCCGCGCACGCCTTCGGGCCGTCGGTCTCCCACTTGGACTTCGCTTCCTTCTTGCGGGCCGAGCGGGCGCTCCACTGGATGTTCTCCTTGTCGAGCTTCGCCAGCTCCTTCTTGAGACCGGTCTCGTAGGACTTCTTCACGCACGTGCGCCACGCGGCCTGCGTGGCCCCCACCGGCTCGGCGACGCTCTTGTCCACCAGGCCCAGCTCGGCCAATCCCGAGACCTCGCCCGGGCCGAGCGCGCTGTGCTGCAGGGGCGCGGGCCAGCTCGCGATCGAGCTCGCCACCGTCGGCGTGAGGTCCGAGCCGCCGTAGCTCACCTCGTAGACGCCCCCGTCGAGCGTCACGAACGTGGCGTGCGAGCTCCCCACGTCCCACACGAGCCCCGGCGTTCCGTCGGCCGGCGTGCTGTCGGTGACCGCGGCCTGCAGGCCCCATCCGTCGAGCTCGTCGCCCTTGAACGAGAGGTAGTTGAAGAGCTCGGCCTTGTACTTGGCGAGCGCCTGCTTGGGGTCGTCGAGCTTGCCCGAGTACATCGTGCGCCCCGGCACGGGAGACCACTTGGCCGTCGGCCGCTCGCCGCGCTTGAACGCGACGAACATGCCCTTGTCTGCGAGCCCGATCACCTTCGCGACCTGATCGAGCTTGCCGGCGTCCTCCTTCTTGATGTCGGGGAAGCGTTTGGTGACGGCGATCGCGGAGAGGCGCTCGGCCGTCTGCTCCGACGCGGACTTCTCGCGCACCTCGGCGGGCGGCGCGCCCGCGATCGTGGCCGCGCCGAGCGGCGACGCGTCTCCGTCACGCCGCAGCGGCAGCTCGTCGCGATCGTTCTTCAGGTAGACGAGGTGGCCGTGCGTGCCCACGAAGAGCACGCGCGCGCCCTTCGGGTCCTTGAACACCTGCCCGATCAGCGTGCCGCGCTCGCGCACCTCCGACGCAGTGAGCTCGACGATGTCCTTCGAGCCGGCGACCTGGAGCTTGGCCTTGCCCGCGTCGCCCGTGCGATCGATCACCATCTGGAGCATCCCGTCGCCCGTCGAGTACTTGCCGAGCCGCCACTCGGGGGTCGCGGCCGCCTTCGATGGGCTCGCGGCCGTGTGGGATCCCTCCGGAGGAGCGCTGCCCGCGCAACCGGTCGCTGCCACCACGCACGCCACCACCGCGCACCACGTCTTCGTCTGCATTCGTCGATTCGCTCCTTGTGCCCCGACCGTGGGGTCGCCGCCTCCATTGCGACCGGCGTGCCATTCTACAAGAGCTTGAAATCGCGGGTGAATGTGCGGACCTTGGGTGGGCACGGCGGGCGCTCTGAGTGCAACGGGGTGCACTCGAGGTGCGTCGATGCGCCTCGCCTCGGGCGCGGCTCAACCGTTGGCGATCGCCGACACGCACGCGATGATCAGCGAGACGCCGATCGCGATCGCGGCGATGGCGAGGCGCGCCCAGAAGAACGTGCCGAACGAAGAGCCCCACCAGCCGCGGTCGACGTGGCTGTGGTAGGCGCCGCCGAACGGCTGCACGGGCGCTGCGCCGCCGAAGCCGGCCACGGGCGGCTGCGCGTAGCCTTGCGGAGGGTGGTAGCCCGGCTGCGGGTACGGCTGAGGCTGCGCGTAGCCCTGCTGCTGCGGGTAGAGCGGCGCGCCGTAGCCTCCGGGCCCTTGGGGCTGCGCGTAGCCTTGCTGCTGTTGCTGTTGTTGCTGTTGTTGGTGCGGCGCGTAGCCGGGACCCTGCGGCGCGTAGCCGGGGCCCTGCGGCGCGTACCCGGGACCCTGCGGCGCGTAGCCGGGACCCTGCGGCGCGAGGCTCGCGTGCGCAGGCGGCGCGTGCATCTGCGCACCACAGAACCGACACATCGGCGCGCTCGGGTTGGTCGCCAGACCCCCGCACGCGGGGCACGTGGGCGCGGGATGCGTCATGACCAAACGCTAGCACCGGAGTCGGGGCCCTCCCACTGGCGTCAGAGGGCCAAAGCCTCTAAGGTCCGCTGGCCCCGCGCGGTGCGAGGGCGCACGCGGAGGCGCAAATCATGGCCAAGCTCAACAAATCCCTCGTCATCGTCGGCGCCAAGCGCACGGCGTTCGGAACCCTGTCCGGTGCGCTCAAGGGCGTCTCCGCGACCGACCTCGCCGTCCACGCGTCCAAGGCCGCCATCGCGCAGGCCCGCGTCACGCCCGAGAGCATCGGCCACGTGATCATGGGCAACGTGATGCAGACGAGCGTCGACGCGATCTACTGCGCGCGCCACGTCGGGCTCAAGTCGGGCCTGCCCATCACGACGCCCGCGCTCACCGTCAACCGCCTCTGCGGCTCGGGCTTCCAGGCGATCATCAACGGCGCCGAGCAGCTGCTCTTGGGCGACGCCGAGGTCGTGCTCGTCGGCGGCACCGAGAACATGTCGCAGGCGCCCCACGTCCTGCGCGGCGCGCGCGAGGGCTGGCCTTTCGGCAAGGCGCCCGCGGTCGAGGACTCGCTCTGGAGCGCCCTCACCGACAGCTACTGCAAGACGCCGATGGCCGTCACGGCCGAGAACCTCGCCGAGAAGTACGGCATCACGCGCGCCGACTGCGACGCGTACGCGCTCTCGAGCCAGCAGCGCTGGGCCGCCGCGCACGAGAAGGGCCTCTTCAAGGACGAGATCGCGCCGATGGAGATCCCCGCCAAGAAGGGCCCCGTCACCGTCGCCGTCGACGAGCACCCGCGCCCGCAGTCGACGCTCGAGGTGCTCGGCAAGCTCGCGCCCGTCTTCAAGAAGGACGGCGTCGTCACGGCCGGCAACGCGTCGGGCATCTGCGACGGCGCGGCGTGCCTGGTGCTCACCACCGAGGAGTACGCCAAGTCCAAGGGCCTCACGCCCCTCGCGCGCCTCGTGCAGTGGGGCGTGGCGGGCGTCGACCCGTCGATCATGGGCATCGGCCCGGCGCCGGCCATCCAGAACGCGCTCGCGCGGGCCGAGCTCAAGCAGAGCGATGTCGATCTCTTCGAGGTCAACGAGGCGTTCGCGCCCCAGTACCTCGCCGTCGAGAAGGAGCTCGGCCTCCCGCGCGACAAGACCAACGTGAACGGCGGCGCCATCGCCCTCGGGCACCCGCTCGGCGCGAGCGGCGCGCGCATCACGGCGCACCTCGTCTACGAGCTGGCGCGCCGTCAGGGCCGCTTCGCGGTCGGCAGCGCGTGCATCGGCGGCGGCCAGGGGCTCGCGGTCGTGCTCGAGCGCGTCTGAACGAGCGACCTATTCGCGCGGCGACGGCCGCAGTGGTGTAGAAGGGGAGCGTGCTCACCAGCGCGCTCCTCTTCGTCCATCTGGTCTGCTTCGCGGCCTACCTCGGCGCGGGCTTCGGTCAGCTCCGCCTCCTCAAGCGCTCCACAGGCGAGGGCGTCGCGCCTGCCACGCGCGACGAGCTCGAGCGCCTGTGCGCCGGCGTCGTCACCAAGATCGAGCTGCCCGCGATCATGGGCAGCGTCCTCACGGGCGTCGTCTTCATCGCGCAGAACCCGGCGCTCATGAAGATGGGGTGGCTGCACGGCAAGCTCACGTGCGTGCTCGGGCTGCTCGTCTTGAGCCACCTCGAGATGTTCAACGCGCGCAAGATCGTCCGCGCGCGCACCGAGCGAGGCGACGCCGCCGCCGACGAGATCGCGTCGCGCAAGGCCCGTCACGGCACGTTCGGCACGATCGGCGCGGCGCTCGTCGTCGTCCTGCTCGTGCTCGTGACGTTCGTGCGCCTCGGCGGCTGAGCGGCGCGCGCCCTCACGCCGCGTCGAGCTCGTCGAGCCGCTCCACCACGCGGTGCACGAGGCCGTACTCGCGCGCTTCGGTCGCGCTCATCCAGAAGTTCCGTAGCGTGTCGGCGGCGACGCGCTCTTTGTC
Organism: Myxococcales bacterium; assembly: GCA_020430845.1. Taxonomy (GTDB): domain Bacteria; phylum Myxococcota_A; class Polyangia; order Polyangiales; family Polyangiaceae; genus Labilithrix. The sequence continues at coordinate 15,265 of JAGQJA010000057.1, read as the reverse complement.
GCGCCCGGTGGCGCGCGCGAAGATCGTGCAGAGGCGCTCTCGCATGCGCACGATCTGCTCGGCCTCGATCGCGACGTCCGACTCGACGCCTCCCACGCCGCCGCGCGGCTCGTGCAGCAAGAAGCGCGTGTTGGGGAGGGCGAAGCGTCGCTCCTTGTCGGCCGCGGCGTAGATCAGCGCGCCCGCGCTCGCGACCCAGCCCGTGCCGATCATGACGACGGGCGGCGCGATCGCCCGGACGACGTCGTGGATCGTGTCTCCGGCCTCGACGTGCCCGCCTTGCGAGTGGAGGACCACACGGATCGGTGCGTCGCTCGACGCCGCGAGCGCGAAGAGTTGCGCCGACACGGTCTGCGCGAGGCGCGTGTCGACCTCACCGAACACGAGCACCGTGCGCGACGCGAAGAGCGCCTCGGCGGCGCGCTCGAGGAAGGCGCTGTCGGGGGGAGACGCCGTGACGCGATCGTCTTGTTCTCGGGGCATGCCGAGAGCGTGCCTGCCGCGCGGTCGCCGGGCCATGTCCAGGGCGCGCCCGCGCATGTCCGATCGTCTCGATTCGACGTCGGCGGCTGGACCGCCCGCGGGGGCGGCGGCATGCTGAGCGCGATGAACGATCGCGCGCGCACGATCCGCCAGGCCCCCGCCCCATGCGCCGCCAACGACACGTCGCGCGATCCGTACGTCGAGCGCGCCATCGACGCGATGACGGCCGAGCCCGCGCGCCCGTGGACCGTGTCGAAGCTCGCGCGCGTCGCGGGGATCTCCCGCGCGCCGCTCTCGCGCCGCTTCCGCGCGGCGACCGGCACCTCGCCGCTCCGCTGGCTCCGCGCGCACCGCCTCTCGCGCGCCGAGCGCCGGCTCGTCGAGACCGAGCTGCCGCTCTGCGTCATCGCCGACGAGGTCGGCTACGCCACCGAGTTCGCCTTCTCCAAGGCCTTCAAGCGCCGCTACGGGATCGCGCCCGGCCTGTTCCGCCGACGCGTGCTCGGCGCGCCACGCACGACCGCCCTCGCGCGCGCCGCCGCCTGAGGCACCGCCGCGAGCGCCCGAGCAGGGCACCGCAGGCGTCGCGAGTGGCGGCAGGTCAGGCGACTTGTTCGACGAGCACGTCGCCACGCAGGCGCGCGTCGGTCACGCTCGCGTACCCACCTCCGCGCACAATCGCCCACTTCTGCGCGTTGCGCATCTTGCGGGCGGCGCTGACGGCGGCGCCGAGGCTGGGGAACGTCCACGAAAGCACGCCGGGCTGCACCGACGACCACCCGTACACGAACAGCGTCACCGGCTCGGCGGCGGGTGCCTCTGCGTCGCGGGGCAGGATCGAGCGTCCGCTCAAGAAGACGTCGGAGTCCTCCGGCGGGTCTTCGGGGCGGAGGGCTGCGGTGCCGTTCACGTCGACATGATCGTCGACAGCCTCGACGGCATCGTGCCGAGCTTGCGAAGACTTCGTGTCGCGTTTCCGGAACCACATGGCAAACGTTCCCCCCAGTGTCGGGTCATCTAACAATCCGCCCCCGGCGTAAAGCCTCAAAATGAAAATTCGGATGCCGCACCGCGGTAGTATGGGGCCCGTATGTGGGCACGGTCTCGGGCGGCGTGGGCAGGTACGCGGGCCGCCGCGCCCCACCGTCCCCTCGTGACCGCGCCCCCGCGATGCGAGGGCCTCCGTAGCTCGTCTGGGGGGCACAGGGCCAAGTACTGGGGCACGCACGGGCGAGGCCCGACGGCGTGAGGCCGGGCTCGCTGTCTCCGCAGGCCCCGTCGCGTTTCGGACCGTGGGCGCGATCGGGCTGGCCCTTCGTCCCGGTCGCGCCGCTCATCGTGGTGCTCGTGGGGCTGGCCGTGGCGCTCGGCATCGGGTGCGTGGGGCTCCGCGCGCTCGAGAACGCGGGGCAAGACCAGGCGGCGCTCCGCGCAGATCTGCTCGCCGACACCGTGGCCGCTAGGCTCGCGGCGCTCGGGGCCGACCAACGCGCCGACGCCGTCCGTCTCGCGTCGCGCAGGGGCGCCGCCGGGCTCCTCGTGGTGACCGACGACGCCCGCGTGGTGTACGACGCGACCGTCTCGCCGCCCGACGGTCCGGCCCTGCGGGAGATCCTCGCGCGCGGTCGCGGCGCGGCCACCACGCGGCTCGGTCGTTCGCGTTTCTCCGTGGCGCGACTCGGTCGTGAGCGGCAGAGCGTGGTGGCGTTCGTGCCCGAGACGAAGCCGACGTCGACCGTGCTCCTGACGTCGCTCTTTGCGCTCGCGACCCTGCTCCTCAGCGTGGCGGGCGCGACGGCTTACGTCGTGTCGCGCGACGTGGCGAGAGACGTCGAGTACGTCACGCGGCGCGTCAACGCGATGGCGCAGGTGCGGAGCGAGCCGACGGGAGAGCTCGTGCCGCTGCGCACGCTCGACGAGGTGGGGCTCTTGACCGGCGCGTTCAACCGGCTCGTGGGACGCTTCGCGATCGCCGAGGTGGCGCACCACCAGGACCTCGCGCGCGCCGAGCTGGCCGACCGCGAGCGCGCCGCCTTCTTGGCCGCGGTGAGCCACGAGCTGCGCAGCCCGCTCAACGCCATCCTGGGCTTCGCCGACATCTTGATGGAAGAGGTCGACGGCCCGCTCACCCCGACCGCGCGCGAAGAGGTCGAGCAGATCCGAGGGTCGGGCGCGCACCTGCTCGGGCTCATCAACGACATCCTCGAGCTGTCGGCGATCGAGAGCGGGCAGCTCAAGCTCTCGCGCGCCGACGTCGACCTCACGGCGCTCGCGCACGAGGTGATGCGCGAGGCGCGCGGGCTCGTGGGCGAGAAGCCCATCGTGGTGCGCGTCGAGGCGCACGTGCCCGTGATGGCCAAGGTCGACGCGCGACGCGTGCGGCAGGTGCTCGGCAACCTCGTCAACAACGCGATCAAGTTCACGCAGCGCGGGGAGGTCGTCGTGCGGGTGGGGGTGGAGGGCGCGCTCGCCAGCCTGTCGGTGTCGGACACGGGCCCGGGCATCAGCCCGACCGAGCGCGCGATGATCTTCGAGGAGTACAAGCAGGCGGGCGCCGAGCGCCTCCGCAAGCGCGGCACGGGCCTCGGCCTCGCCATCGCGCGGCGCCTCGTGATGCTCCACCACGGCTCGATCCAGGTCGAGAGCGAGCTCGGCCGAGGGTCGACGTTCAAGGTGCTCCTGCCGATCGGCTTCGGCGACGACACGAGCCGACGGGGGCGCTTTTGAACGCCGCGGCCGCGCGCTTCTTGCCGCGCCTGCTGGCGCTGCACGTGGCCGTCCACGTGGTGACGTTCCTCGTCGCCGGCGCGTTCGCGCCCCAGACGCTGCTCCTGGGAGCCGCGACCGGCGGCGCGTGGCTCGTCATCCTGTTCATCGCCGCGCTCGTGCTCCTCTCCACCGTGGTCGTCACAGTCGTCTTGGCGCGCCCTGCGGGGCCGCTGCTCCGAGCCCTGGCCGTGGGGTCGGCCGCGGCCGAGCCCGAGCACCTGGTCCTGCTCAACGCGCTCCCGGCGCGGCTGTCGATCGCGGGGGTGGCCGCCACGCTCGTGGCCTCGGCGCTCTCGACGCTGCTGCCGTTCCACCCCGGCCACGAGGCGTATGGGCGCATCGCGCTCTCGCTGCTCGTGCTCACGATGGCGAGCACGGCGGCGCTCGTGAGCTACGTGCTCGGGCGCCGCGCGGTGAGCCGTGTGCTCGAGCTGGCCCCGCCGTCGGTCGCCAAAGAGGCGATGAAGAGCCTGGGGCGCGCGGCGATCGGCCGGGTGCGCGTGCGCTTCGTCGCCGCGGTGGCCGCGCCGGTCGCGTTCGTGGCGCTGGGCGCGTCGCTCCTCGTGGCCGCGCACACGCGCGCCTACCTGCGAGAGGCCGACGCGGCGACCGCGGTCGCCGTCGCCAAGGCGACGCTCGAGCCGCTCGGCGACGACACGCGAGGCCGCGAGGAGGTCGCGGCGACGTTCGCGCGCTACGGCATGCAGCTCACCGACGACGACGGCGATCCGCAGGCGGAGTCGGCGCCCGTCGGTGTGCTCCTCGCAGACGGCGAGGGGACGCCCTACGTGCGCGTCGACACGGGGCGCGGTCACGTGCGCGTGCGGCTCGGGGCCGCCAGGACGCAGCCGATCACGGCCGTGTACGTGCTCTTGGCGGTCATCGCGATGTCGCTCGCCGGCATCCTCGGCACGCGCGTCGGCGTCGCGTTCGAGCGAGACCTCGCGGTCGCCACGCGCGCGATCCGCCGCACGGGCGTGGCCGAGGTGATGCGGGGCACCGCCCTCTCGACGAAGGCGCTCTTCGCCAACGTGCAGGCGCTCTTCAAGGCGATCGACGCGCTCGGCGGGATCTTCCGGCAGTTCGCGTCGGCCCAGCAGCGGTCGATCGGCGCGCGCGAGGCGACCGAGCGCATGCGCGCGCTCCTGCTCGCGTCGATGAGCCACGACCTCAAGGCGCCGCTCAACGCCGTGCTCGGCTTCGCGCAGCTCGTCCAGCGGAACGAGCTCACCGAGGGGCAGCGCGAGAGCCTGGCCATCATCGAGCAGCGGGGCAGGGAGCTGCTCATGCTCATCGACACCATCCTCGACAGCGCGCGCGTCGAGGCCGGAGAGCTCGACGTCGCGCCCGAGCCCACCATGGTCGGCGACTTCGTCATGGCCGCCGTCCTCGAGGCGCGCGATCTGTCCGTCGGGAGCGAGGTCCAGGTGTCGGGGGAGGTGCAGCCGGGCATGCCCAAGCTCTTCGTCGACGGGACGCGCATCGTGCAGGCCCTCACCGCGGTCATCCTCACGGCCGTGCGCTTCAGTCACAAGGGCATCGTGCCCGTGCGCGCCACGCTCCCCCGCGCGGGCGACCGCCTTCGGGTGGAGGTCGAGACGAGCGGCGAGGGCCTGCCCGTGGTCGAGCGGGAGAAGATCTTCGACGCCTTCAAGAGCGCCGAGAGCGCCCGCCGTCAGGGGGGCCTGGGCCTCGGCCTGCAGCTCGCGCGGGCGATCGTCGAGATCCACGCCGGCACCATCGAGGTCGACAGCACGGGCGGTGGAGGCATGGTCTTTCGGCTGTGGTTGCCGGTCGAAAACGACCGAGACTCGATACGACTGCGTGCCACCCGCCAGGCCAGCGTGGGCTAGAATGGTCCCACATGCCAAACCTCTTCGCGATGTCGTTCGAGGGTATGCTCGCGCCGTCGTTCGACTTGCGCTGCCTCGAGAAGGGGCGCGGCCTGCTCCCCGACGGGTGGGGCATCGGGTACTACCCCGCGGGTGAGCCGTCGGCCCCCGTGCTCAAGGAGCCCGCGCCCACCCACGGCAGCCTGCGCGGCGAGCTGGTCAAGGCCTGGGATCACCTCGAGTCGTCGCTCTTCGTGCTCCACATCCGAAGCGCGACGTGGGGCCAGAACACGCTCGCGAACACGCAGCCCTTCGTGCGCAGCCTCGCCGGACGCGACTGGCTCATCGCGCACTCCGGCTCGCTCCGCGAGCGCTTCGAGCTGAGCGCGACGGGCCTCGACATGGTCGCCACGCCGCGCTTCGAGCCGGTGGGCGCCACCGACACCGAGCTCATCTTCTGCGAGCTGCTCAACCGCGCGGCAGACCTGGGCTACCGGAGCATCGGCGACATCCCGGCCGACCTGCTCTGCGCGTGGCTCGACGAGCTCAACGACCACGGCAGCATGAGCACGGTGCTCACCGACGGGCACGATCTCGTCGTCTACGCAGACCGCCGCGGCGACGGCGCGATGCACATCTGGCAGATGTTGCCGCCCTACGGCGAGGTCATCGTCGGCGACGACGATCTCACGATCGACCTCACGCAGCGCGGCATCAAGAGCCGCAAGGGCGTGCTCATCAGCTCGTCGCCGCTGCTCCCGCACTCGGACATCGACGCCAAGTGGGAGGCCGTGCCCCCCGGCGAGATGCTCGTGATCCGTCAGGGCGCCATCCGCGCGCGCGTGCGCGGGGTCAAGCGCGACCAGCCGTCCAAGATCTCGGCGCTCGGCATCAAGATCCTGCGTCCGGCCGTGGCCGAGCCGCACACGTACAACGTCACCCACCGCACGACGTACACGTACAACAAGCCCATCGAGCGCAGCTCGCACGTGTTTCGCCTCACGCCCATGATCGACCGGCAGCAGGCGCTGCTCTCGCACAAGGTCGAGGTCTCGGTCGACGGCCAGGAGCGCGAGTACGAGGACGTCTTCGGCAACCGCGTGCGCGGGCTGCTCATCGAGACGCCGTTCACCGAGCTCTCGATCGTGAGCCGCTCGCGCGTCTACGTGAGCGACACCGACCCGCTCGTGAGCTACGGCGCCGTGCACTCGCGGCACGCGCTGCCCATGGTGTGGATGCCGTGGCAGCGCCAGATCCTGCAGCCGTACCTCTTGCCCACCGAGCTCCCGCACACGCAGCTCGCCGAGCTCAGCGAGTACGCCATGAGCTTCGTCGAGCGCAACGACTACGACCTCGTCGACACGCTGCTCGACCTCAACCGCACCATCTTCACGGAGTACGAGTACGTGCAGGGCGTCACGACCGTGCACACGACGGCGTTCGACACGTACGTCAAGCGCCGCGGCGTGTGCCAGGACTTCGCCGAGCTGCTCATCACGCTCGCGCGCCTCTTGAGCGTGCCCGCGCGCTACGTGTGCGGCTACGTGCACCCCGGCGCGGCCGTGCAGAACATCGAGCAAGCGCAGGCGTCGCACGCGTGGGTGCAGGTGTACCTGCCCGAGGTCGGCTGGCGCGGGCTCGACCCGACGAACGGCGTCGTCACGCAGACCGAGCACATCCGCGTCGCGGTCGGGCGGAACTACATCGACACGACGCCGACCGCCGGCACGATCTACGTGGGCGGCGGAGACGAGACGCTCGAGGTCGACGTGCGCGTCGAGTCGGTGCCCAACGAGCCGCCGCGCGAGTCGGGGCGCCTGCCTTCGACGGGGTGACCCGCGGGGCTCGGCGCCTGCGACGTGGCCGGGAGGCCGCGACGACGCTGGCTCAGCGCGGGCGTACCTTGGTCGCGCAGCCGAGCGCGATCGACACGCTGCCGCCGGGATCGTTCTTGGCCGTCGTGCACGTCTGTCCGCAGAGCACGACGCGCGATCGGTCCGGCGTGTATTGCCATCCGTCGGCGCCCGCGTCGCACGGCTTGCTCGTGTCTTGCACCAGCTGCTGCGGCGCGCCGTTGGCCGGCGTGTACACCACGTTGACCTTGTCGTAGTCGATGGTGCCGCCGTCGGGCTGCGGCACGTCGAACTCGCAGCCGATCGCTTCGCGCGCGATCGTGTCGAGGGCCTTGTTGAGCTCGGTCGCGAGGTTGACCGCCGAGTTGGTCAGGTCGAAGTGGCAGTTGCCCACGTTGGCGGGCGTGGGCGCGTGCACGCACGCTGCGCTGCTCGGCGTGCCGCCGTTGAACGCCACCTGCGAGAGGAACGCGCGCGCGTCCTCGCTGCCCGGCGCGCCGATCACGAACGTCTTGATGCCGACCGAGACGGCGTTCTTCACCGTCGTCGCCACGAACGCGTCCGTCTGGCTCTCGGCGCAGGTCTCGGCGCCGTCGGTGATGAGCACCAGGAACTTCTTGCCCGTCATCGGCGTGACGTTGAGGTGGTTGTAGCCAAGGGTCACACCTCCCACGATGGGGGTGAGGCCCTTGGGCACGACCGCGTCGAGGCTCGTGTTCACGCTCGTGATCTGGGTCGCGTCGACGGACCTGACCGCGACGCTCGGGGTCGTCTGAACGCCGCAGTCGTCGTCGGTGTTGAAGTAGGTCAGGCCGACGCTGTTGGTCGTGGGCATCGCCGCGATGGCCTGTTTCAAGGCGTCTCGCGTGATCTCCCACTTCGACGGCAGGTTGACGTCGGCCTTGGCGGGGAAGCTCTCGCACGCGGCCGTCGTGGTCGTCGGGGGAGGGTTGCAGTTCATGCTGCCGCTGCGGTCGATGATGAACAGGATGTTCGCGGGCGCGCGCTTGGCCGCCACGGTCGACGCCGCGCACGCCGCGTCGGGGTCGAACCCGCCGTCGCCGCTGCCGCTCGACCCGCTGCTCGACCCGCCGTCGCCCCCGAACCCGCTGGACCCGCTCGATCCGCTGGATCCGCTCGACGCGCCGTCGTCGCCCGCGTCCACACCGTTGAAGACGGACTCGTCGCTGCTCCCGCACGCCGCGTACATGCTCACCGCACACGCCGCGAGGGCGAGCACCAGGTATCGGCTGTGTGCGGATTGATACATTTTTCTGCCTCCTCCACGCTCGCGCTTCTTTGAGAAGCGTTACCGCCCGGGTATCATTCTACACATGGGGCGTACTTGGGTCACGCGAGTGTTGGCGACGGCCTCGCTCGCGGGTGTCGTCGCATCGACGGCAGCCGCGGGTTGCGGCAGCAGTGATGAGACCGGGGCGACCGGCGACGACGCGGGAGGCTCGAGCGGATCGAGCGGCGCCAGCGGGTCGAGCGGCACGAGCGGGTCGAGTGGCACGAGCGGGTCGAGTGGCACCAGCGGGTCGAGCGGATCGAGCGGCGCCGACGGGTCGAGCGGCAGCAGCGGCTCTAGCGGGTCGAGCGGCAGCAGCGGGTCGAGCGGGTCGAGCGGCGGGGTCGACGCCAACCTGCCCGACGTGCAGTTCACCTACGACGCGCCGGTGCGAGACAGCTCCCTCACAGGCGACTCGGCGTGCGCGCAGACGTCGGCGACGGCCACGCTCAAGCCGCTCGACATGTTCGTCATGCTCGACCAGTCGGGCAGCATGGGCACAGACTGCAACATCGGACAGAACACGGCCTCCAAGTGGTGTCGTGCGATCAACGCGCTCTCGAGCTACTTCAAGTCCGCCGGCGCCACGGGCAACGGCGCGGCGCTCCAATACTTCGCGCTGAACGGCGCCTCGTGCTCCAACGGCTCGGGCTACAACACCGCCGAGATCCCCGCCGCGGGCAACGGCTACGTCACGCTGCCGTCCAACGTCTTCGACTCGTCGCTCAACAGCCACAGCCCCAGCACGAACACGCCCACCGAGGGCGCGCTGCGCGGCATCACCGGCTTCACCGGGCGCGCCGTCAACCAGCGCGCGGGGCGCATCACCATCGGCATCCTGATCACCGACGGCAACCCGCAGACCTGCAACACGAACGACAACACGCTCCGCGACATCTTGCAGGCGCACTTCACGGCGACGGGCATCCGCACGTTCGTCATCGGCATGACCGGCGCGTCGTTCGATCGCCTCGAGACGATCGCGGGCGGCGGCAACGCGCCGAGCCATGCGAGCAACATCGGCGGCATCACCAACACGTGTGGCAACGGCGCCGGGACGTGCAAGCACTGGAACGTCGGCGACGGAAACGGCGCCGTGTTCGCCGAGGCCCTCAAGCAGATCCAGGCGTCTGCCGTGGGCTGCACGTACGCGATGCCCACGACGGACGCGGGCATCATCAACCCCGACAACGTCACCGTCGAGTACCGCGCCAACGGCGTCCCGCCCGCGCAGAAGCTCACCCGCGTCACGAACCAGGCCGCGTGCGTGGCCAACGGCTGGTACTACGACAACAACGCGGCGCCGACCGAGATCCGCCTCTGCCCCGCGCAGTGCACGGCGGTGCAGGCCGATCCGAACGCGAAGGTGGACGTGCTCCTCGGCTGCCTCGGCAGCTGACGGCTCGCGCGGGCGATCGGCTCGCTCCGGGCGAGGCCTACGCGACGCCGAAGGCGAGCTCGGGGACGGGGTTCCATGTGTATACATGTGATCCCGTGAACCGCCCGATGTTGCGCGTGCTCCCCGCGACGAACGCGCGGGCGCTCGGGTCGAGCAGGCTGACTGCGCCGTCTTTGCCGTGAGAGACGACGAAGTACCGCCCGTCGAGCGTGACGGCGACGCCGCGCGGCGACTCCAGGTCGAACGAGGCGAGCAGCTCCCCGTCGCCGACGCGCCAGAGGCTGAGCGCTCCGCCCCACGGGTGCGTGGCGAGCGCGGTGCCGGTGGGCTCGTGGATGGCGACGCTCAGCGACTCGCCGACGTACGCGCCCGCGCGTGGGGCAGGGCGCTTGTCGAGCGGGAGGCCGGCGCCGCGGTGGCCGAGGCTAAAGCCGCCGTCGTCCTCGGTCTCGCGCAGGCCCTCGCGCGGCGCGGAGACGACCGCGATCGCGCCGTCGTCTCCGACGGCGACGTGCCCCGCGTTGATACGCGGGTCGGACAGGGGCACGCGCTCGATCAGCTTGCGGCTCTCGAGGTCGACGAACGTGACGCACGGCGCGGCGTCGGCCGACGTGTCGCCCAGCGGGCCGCCGCCGTTGGTGATCGCGAGCGTGGCGCCGTCGGAGAGGAGCAGGCACTCGTGCGGGTTCTTGCCGTAGGTCTTCATCTCGGCGAGCGGCCTGGCAGTCGACGCCTCGCGGATGACGAGCAGCCCCTCGTGCGTGTCGGTGTCGATCTCGACGCCGTAGATGTATCGCGAGTCGGGCGAGAACACGCCGTGCCCGTAGAACGCGCGCCGCTCTCCGGCGGCGATCGGGCGAGCGCGTCCGGTGGTGAGCTCGACGAGGCAAGCATGAGGACCGCGCTTCTCGAAGAGCGCGGCCACCGCGGGCCTCGCGGGCATGGTCGCGAAGCCGTGCGGGAGGAAGTCGAGCTCGATGACGCGGAGGCCTTCGCCGTCGAGGTCGAGCAGGTCGAGCGAGAAGGTGACCGACCCGTCGGCGCGGCCGTGCTTGGAGCCGCCGACGAGCACGCCGAGGCGCGCCGCGCCCGTCACCCCGCCGCCTCGATCGCGCAGAGCACGCCGCGCGCCTTCGTGCGGGTCTCGTCGGCCTCGGCCTGCGGATCGCTCGCCTCGACGATGCCTGCGCCTGCCGTCACCTCGAGCTGCTCGCCCTTGCAGATGAGCGTGCGGATCGCGATCGCGAAGTCGAGGTCTCCCGAGGCCGTCACGTAGCCGATGGCGCCACCATAGATGCCGCGCGGCCGCGCCTCGAGCTCGCGGATGATCTGCATCGCGCGCACCTTGGGCGCGCCCGAGAGCGTGCCGGCAGGGAAGGCCGCGCGGAGGACCTCGAGCGGAGGCGTGCCCTCGGGGACGCGCCCGCGCACCTCGCTCACGATGTGCATGACGTGCGAGTAGCGCTCGATCTCCATCTGCCGGACCATCGTGACCGAGCCGGTCTCGGCCACGCGCCCCACGTCGTTGCGGCCGAGGTCGATGAGCATGACGTGCTCGGCGCGCTCCTTGGGATCGGCGAGGAGCTCTTCGGCGAGCTTGGCGTCCTCTTCGTCGGTCGCGCCGCGCCTGCGCGTGCCGGCGAGCGGTCGCACCGTCATCTGCCCGGCGTCGAGGCGCACCATCGTCTCGGGGCTCGCGCCCGCGATCTGGAGCGGCGGGACGCCTTCTTTCGCCGGAAAGTCGAGGTAGTACATGTACGGCGAAGGGTTGAGCACGCGCATCGCGCGGTAGACGTCGAACGGATCGCGACCCTCGCGCGGAACGGTGAACGTGCGCGCGACGACGATCTGGAACGCGTCGCCGGCGGCGATGTACTCCTTGGCGCGGAGCACGCGCTCCTTGAACGCGGCGTCGTCGAGGTCGGTGCGGACCTGGCGCGGGAGGTCGGAGCGATCGGGGACGCGGATGTCGCGGAGCGTGACGTCGGCGCGCATGTCGGCGATCGCCCGGTCGACGTCCTCGGCCGTGGGGCCCGCGACGGTGACCGTCTGCGTGAGCCCGTCGAACACCACCACGGTCGCGCCGCCGAGCAGGCGCGCGATGGGGACGTAGTGATCGCTCCACGTGTCGTCGGCGCCGGGCGGGACCTTCTCGACGAGGTGGACGATGTCCCACGCGAGGTAGCCCACGTGTGCGCCGGCGAAGCGCTCGGCGGTGCTCTCGTGGGGGCGCGCCGCCGGCCCGCCGTCGTCGAGCAGCGGGCGGATCTGCGCGATGGCGTCTCCGTCGGGAGAGAGACGCGCGCCCATCTCCTCGGGCTCGACCTTCCACCCGTCGCGGTGCAGTGTCGCCTCCCAGCGCGGGCGATAGCCGAGCACGCTGTAGCGTCCCCATCGCTCTGCGCCGACGACGCTCTCGAGCAGGAACGACGCCGACTCGGGAGCCGCGGCGCGGAGGGCCGCGTAGGCGCGCACCGGGGTCAGCCCATCGGCGACGAGCGTTCGCGTGACCGTGGTGGCGCTCATGGTCGCCACGTCGTACCAAACGCGCCCGCTCTCGCCTATAGCCGTCGACCGTCCCAACGCGCCGCGCGGGGCCCATCTCCGCGCGGCGCGTTGGTGTGATCGACACGCGAGCGGTCGTTCGACCCCGGGCGCGCGTCTCCCCCTGGAATGGAGAGCGCTCCGAGAGCGACGACCCGCTCGCGCCGGCGGTCCGCATGGGGGAGCCGTTTTGCGAGACCGCCGTTCACGCCTTCGCATAGAGCAACGGCCGTGCCCGCTCCTCGAGCGCGAATCTGCGCACAAATGCGAGGAGCTGCGGCGCGCGGCGTCACCCGCGGGTGACGCGTGGTGAACGCACACCCCATGGGCGCGCCGACGCCGGTGGGATCGCGCCGAGCCGACGTCAGCTCGAGCGCTGGCGCGCGCGCAGGGCGCGGAAGTAACGCCGCGCGATGCCGGACGCTGCGGCCGCCTTGGTGACGTTGCGCTCGTTCTGTTCGAACGCTGCCTCGACGTAGCGGCGCTCGAACTCGTCGACGACCTTCTCTCGCGCGCGCGTGAGGGGCAGGCCCTCACCGATCACGCGGTCGAGGTAGTCGCCGCCCGTCGTCGGCGCGGCCGCGGGCGTCTGGGTGCTCGCCCGCTCGGGCAACGCTTCGCCCAGGGTCACGACGCGGGAGACGGCGTTCTCGAGCTCTCGTACGTTGCCCGGCCACCTGTGCGCTTCGAAGCGCGCGAGCGCGCTCGCGGGCATGCCGGCCTCGGCGCCGCCGAGCGCCGCCCAGTAGTGGAGGGCGAGCACGCGGATGTCCTCGGCGCGCTGGCGCAGCGGGGGGATCTCGACGCGCGCGACGGCGAGTCGAAAGTACAGATCGTCACGCACCCGCCCGGCCTCGGCCTCGCGATCGAGATCGCGGCGCGTGGTCGCGATGAAGCGCACGTCGATGCGATCGACGCTTCCGTCGGCGCGCTGCAGCTCGCCCTTGTCGACGGCGCGCAAGAGCAGCGGCTGGAGCGCCGCGTCGAGCTCGGCGATCTCGTCGAGCACGAGCGTCCCGCCCTCGGCCTCGGCGACCGCGGCCCGCAGCGCGCCCTCGCCCTGCGTGGCGGCGGCGCAGTCGAACACGACGAACGGCTTTTCGGCGCGCGGGCCCTGCTCGTGCAGACACTCGGCGAGCAGCTCCTTGCCCACGCCGGTCTCGCCCTCGATCACCACCGGCACGTCGCTGGCGGCGAGCTTGGCGAACGTGGGGTAGAGGCGCCGCATCGCGACGCTGTGACCGACGAGTCGCCCGAAGCCCGTCGCGTCCGAGATGAAGGGCTTTGCGCCCTCCGCGTCGATGCCCACATGTATGACGGTGTCGCCGATCTCCAACGTCTCGTCACCACGCAGCGTCGCCTCGCGGATCGATACGCCGCGGATCGTCGTGCCGTTGGTCGAGCCCAGATCCGTCACGCGCACCGCGCCCCCCACGAGCTCCAGGCAGAGGTGACGGCGGGAGACACGCCGATCCGTCATGCGAAAGTCGCACGTGGGGCTCGTGCCGAGCAGCACGCGCGGCGCCTGGGTGCCCTCGAGCACGAACGTGGTGCCCGCGTCGGGCCCTTGCTGCACGCGCAGGTGGAAGGCGGGCTCCTTGAGGACGGTGAGGGCGCGCTTGGGCGCGCGGACGGTGGCCTCGCTCATCGGCGCGAGCGTAGCGCCGGACGGCTCGTGGATCACCGGATCCGAGTGCCCGCTCCATCAGTCCGCGTTGCCCTCGGCGCGCGACGAGGCGCTCGAAGCGTCTTTTCTGCGCCCATTCGTGTGGTTCCGCAGGTGGTTGGATGTGCGACGGGATCATGGAACGAACCTTGAAGCGCAGACGGCATGCTCGAGGGCTCCAGCTCCCACAGCTACCGGACGCTCTGCCGCCTCGGCGGGGGCGGCATGGGTGAGGTGTGGCTCGCGCGGCACGCCGCCACGGGGTCGCTGCGCGCCATCAAGACGATGAAAGAGGAGCAGCTTCGCGATCCGCGCGCGCGCGAGATGCTCGTCGACGAAGCCCGCCTCGCCTCGAAGATCCGCCACCGCAACGTGGCGACCGTGCTCGACACCGCAGAGGACGCCGGCGCTCCGTTCATCGTCATGGAGTGGGTCGACGGGCCGTCGCTGCGAGAGCTGCTCGGGAACCTCGAGGCGCGTCAAGCGCTCGCTCCCCTCGGCGTCGCGCTGCGCATCGTCGCCGACGCGTGCGCGGGGCTGCACGCCGCGCACGAGCTGACCGACGACCAGGGCCGCCCCCTCGACCTCGTGCACCGGGACGTGTCCCCGCACAACATCTTGCTCTCGAGCGACGGGGTCACCAAGGTCATCGACTTCGGCGTCGCCAAGGCGCGTGAGCGACTCTCGGGCGATACGACGAGCTCGGGCGGCCTCAAGGGCAAGGTCCGCTACATGGCGCCCGAGCAGGCGCTCAGCTCCAAGCTCGACCGGCGCGCCGATCTGTTCGCGCTCGGGGCCGTGCTCTATCACCTCGTCACGGGCCGCCCCGCGTTCGAGGGCGCCAACGATCTGGCGATCTTGCACGATCTCCTCACGTTCCGTGAGGTGGCGGTGCCCGACCACGTGCCCGAGCCCGTCGCGCGGATCATCGCGCGCTCGCTCACGCCGTCTGCCGACGCGCGCTTCGGCTCGGCCGACGAGATGCGCGCGGCGATCGAGTCGGCGATGGTCACGCTGGGGCTCTACGCGACCGAGCTCGAGGTCGCCGCGTTCGTCCTCGGCACGCAGTCCCCCGAGCACACCGAGCTCCAGTCGCGCCTCCGCGTCGCCCTCGCGACGCAACGGCCGGCGCACGCGTCGGTCGCGTCGCCGGCGCCTGCACCCGTACGCCCCAAGTGGCGCCGCGCGGGCGTGCTCGCGGCCGCCGCCGCCGCGGCCCTCTTCGTGATCGTGCTCGGCGACGCGAGCAAGAAGGGCACACCGCCGGGCGTGCGCGCGGCCTCGGCCGAGACCGCCACCGCGCCCCAAGCGCCGGCCCTCGCCCCCGCGCCCGTCATGGCGAGAGCGCCCGTCATCGCGGCCGTCGCGCAAGCGCAAGCCCCGGCGCTCCCTCGCGCGCCCGCGCTCCCTCCCTCTCTCTCTCCCGCG
>JAGQJA010000639.1 GCA_020430845.1 Myxococcales bacterium | reverse complement strand
CAGCCGCTGCAGGTCGGCATCGTCGCGGGCGGCGCGCGCGTCACCGCCTTCACCACGCCTGCGCTGCCGGCCGGCGGCGAGCTGTTCGTCATCGCGACCGGCCGCCTCGGCAAGCTCCCGCGCGAGGCCGATGGCTTCTCGCTCCTCGCGGTCGGCCCCACCGGCGCGATCGGCTTCATCAAGCAGAACCCGACCGTCTACGCGCTGCACGCCTGCGCGGACGCGCCCGCGGTCGACATCTTTGCGGGCCCGGCCGAGCTGGCCGACAACCTCGCGTTCGGCGGCATCTCCAAGCCCATCCAAGTCCCGCCGGGCTCCTACACGCTCGACATCTTCGCGCACGCCGCGGGCTCGGCGCGTCCGGCCGGCGATCCCGTGAGCGCGCAGCCCACGGGCGCCCTCGCCGCGGGTGAGCGCTACCTCGCCGTCGCCAAGGGACTGCTCGCGGGCAACCCCGCCTTCGGTCTCGCCGCGTTCGCCGACGAGTTCGACACCAAGGACGCGGCGCGCGGTCGCCTTCGCGTCATCCACGCGTCGCCCGACGCGCCCGCCGTCGACATCGGCGTCGTCAACGGACAGGCGATCAGCCCTGTGCTCATCCCCGGCCTCGTCCCCGACGCGGCGACCGGCGGCGCGGGCCTCGGCGTCGATCCGAGCACGTACACCCTCGGCGTCACGCCCATGGGCCAGAACAACACGATCGTGAACAGCTTCACGGTCCCTGTCGCGGCGGGTCACCGCGTCTTCGTCGTCGCGGCTGGCGCGCTCGACACGAACAAGGGCCAAGGCTTCCGCCTGCTCGCCGTCGACACGGTCGCGTCGCCCTGGGCCGTCGCGACGATCAACGGCAACAACTGATCCGAGAGACACGAGAGAGGAGACGAGCATGCGCGCTTTGATCACTGGAGCCACAGGCCTGATCGGGGCGCGCTTGCTCGCTGCGCTCGACGGCGACGCGATCGTGCTGAGCCGTGACCCGCAGCGCGCCGCAGACAAGCTGCGCGCGGCGAGGTTCGCGGCCTGGGACGGTCGCTCGTCGCTCGACCCGTCGCTCGTCGAAGGGGTCGACGTGGTCTATCACCTCGCCGGCGAGCCCGTCGCCGAGGGGCGATGGAGCGCCGACAAGAAGCGTCGCATCGAAGAGAGCCGCGTGCTCGGGACGCGCGCCGTCGTCGAGGCGATCGGTCGGGCCAAGAACAAGCCGCGTGCGCTCGTGAGCGCGTCTGCCGTGGGCTACTACGGATCGCGCGGCGACGAGGAGCTCGACGAAGAGAGCCCCCTCGGCGAGGGCTTCCTCCCCGAGGTCTGCGCCGCGTGGGAAGAAGAAGCGCACTCCGCGCAGCAGGTCCACGGCGTGCGGACCGCGTCGCTCCGCATCGGCATCGTGCTCGCGCGCGAAGGCGGGGCGCTCGCCAAGATGTTGCCGCTCTTCAAGCTCGGCGTCGCAGGAAAGCTCGGGAGCGGCGCGCAGTGGATGCCGTGGGTCCACGTCGACGACGTCGTCGGGCTCTTGCTGCATGCCGGCGCAGAGGGCGGCCCCTCGGGTCCGATCAATGGCGTGTCGCCGCGTCCGGTCACGAACGCCGACTTCACGCGAGAGCTGGCCCGCGCGCTGGGCCGTCCGGCGTTCTTGCCCGCGCCGCGCGCCGCGCTCCGCCTCGCGATGGGCGAGCTCGCGGAGGTCGTGCTCGCGTCTCAGCGCGTGCTCCCCCGCGTGGCGCTCGCGTCAGGCTATCGGTTCGCGTACCCGACGCTGGGAGAGGCGCTCGTCGACCTCGTCGGCCACGCCCGCGCTTCGTCTCCCGCGGAGGCGCATCCATGAAGACATGGTCGCTCGAGCGCTCGCAGCGGATCCCGCGGCCGCGCGACGAGGTGTTCCAGTTCTTCGAAGACGCGTCGAACCTGGCGCGTATCACGCCGCCCTTCCTCGGCTTTCGCATCCTCACGCCCACGCCCATCCCGATGGGCGAAGGCACGCTCATCGACTACCGCATCTCGATCTTCGGCGTGCCTGTGCGCTGGC
This sequence comes from Myxococcales bacterium, assembly GCA_020430845.1. GTDB lineage: Bacteria > Myxococcota_A > Polyangia > Polyangiales > Polyangiaceae > Labilithrix. The sequence continues at coordinate 1,420 of JAGQJA010000639.1, read as the reverse complement.
GCACGCGCATCGAGCTCTACGAGCGGGGCGTGCGCTTCGTCGACACACAGCTCCGCGGTCCTTATCGGCTCTGGCGGCATACGCACGAGTTCGAGGACGTGCGCGGCGGGACGTCGATGCTCGACCGCGTGGAGTACGCCATCGGCTTCGGCCCCTTCGGCTCTCTCGCGCGGGTGCTCTTCGTGCGTCGCATGCTCGACCGCATCTTCGACTACCGACGCGAGGTCGTCGCGCAGCTCTTCGCCTGACGCGTCCGTTCGTCACGCGTTCGTGAGAACGCGCGCTTCTCGCGCATCGGACCGGGCTCTCGGCGCTGCGCGCGCACGCGTCGCACCAGAATCGAGCGCATCCACGCGCACCCGCTCGTGGCACTGCACGTGCATCATCGTGACTCCGGTGTGGGGGTCTCGGAGGTGCCCATGCAACGAAGAATCTACGCCGCGCTCATCGCGGCCGTCTGCGCGGGATGCGCCGTCGACAGCCAAGAAGAGTCGGAGTCGTCGAGCGACGCCATCCGCGACGCCAACGGACGCGAGGTGATCACGGCGAACGTCGCCACCGTCGCCAAGACGTCCACGCAGGACTCGTCTCAGCTCGCCGCCGCCCAGAAGTGCGCCGTCCCCAAGGGGACCAAGATCACGATCGCGTCGCCGTCGGTGATCGGGCGACACGTACGCGGACGCCTCGCCGCCGCGATCCCCGGGTGCTCGACGTCTCAGCTCGCGACGGGCAAGGACGTGTACCTCTTCCGGGATCACTTCGACGGCTGGTCGGTGCCCGCGACGCCGTCGCCGTCGAACCTGCCGTCTTGCTCGCCGCAGCGCGCGGCGGGCGCGGCCGGTCGGTATCCAAAGGCGCTGCTCGACACGATCGCGACAGCCGAAGGCACGCGCGGCCGAGGTGAGGACGGCTACAACGTCATCTTCACGTACAAGTACTTCTCGAGCTGCACGCAGCACCCGCGCAGGGTGATGTGCTCGGGAGGCCTCTGCTCCGACGCGTCCGGGCGCTATCAGTTCTTGAGCACCACGTGGTCGCGTCTCGGGCTGCCCAGCTTCAACCCAGAGAACCAAGAGCGCGGCGCGCTCAAGCTCGTGTCGCAGCGCGGCGTCTCGGTGCCTCCTTCGCGCGCGATGAGCGCGACGGAGTTCTCGAACGCGATGGACCGCATCTCGTACGAGTGGGCGTCGCTCCCGCCGGGTCGCTACGGCCAACCGAGCTACAGCCTCTCGGCGATGCGCTCCCGCTACTGCGGCTTCGCCGGATGCTGAGCCGCCGCGCGCGGGCGCTCGCCCTGTCGCTCCTCGCCGTGGCGGGCGCGGGCGCGCTCACGGCCCAGGGGCTCGCCCGCGCGCGACGTGACGCACCTCTGGACCCACCGCGTGCGGCCGCGGCCGTGGTCGTCGCAGCGCCCGTCGAG
>JAGQJA010000638.1 GCA_020430845.1 Myxococcales bacterium | reverse complement strand
GCGCGGTCGCGAAGCGGCGCGGTCATGGAGCGGCGCGGTCGCGAAGCGGCGCGGTCACGGAGCGGCGCAGTCGCGGAGCGGCGCGGTCAACGGAGCGGCGCGGTCGCGGAGCGGCGCAGTCACGGAGCGGCGCGGTCGCGGAGCGGCGCGGTCGCGGAGCGGCGTGGTCAACGGAGCGGCGCGGTCAACGGAGCGGCGCGGTCGCGGAGCGGCGCGGTCAACGGAGCGGCGCGGTCAACGGAACGGAGCGGCGCGGTCAACGGAGCGGCGCGGTCACGAAGCGGTCGCTTGGTCGCTGCGCTGGACGGGCATGCTCACTGCGTCTGCGGTCTCCAGGCATCAGTCTAAATGACTGTAATCAAAGCTCATTATTGCCGTCGTTGGATTCATCTCAGCGGGCCTGGACAAGCGCCTACATAAGCATCATATGTAGGTCTCAGGCGCACCTAAGAATACCTCGTGCGCGCCGCCCATCCGCCCCCCACCGCCGCGCCGATCGGCGCCGCAGGAGACCCATGAGCTTCCGACTTTCTCGCGCTGCCACCTCCCTCGTTGCCCTGTCGTTCGCTGTCGCCGCCTACGGGTGCGCCGCCCCGCCCGCCGAGCCGTTCGAGCAGGGCGAGGACGCGATCGTCGATGTGCAGCACACCGACGTCGAGCGCCAGTCGATCGGCAACTGCTGGCTCTACGCCCACGCCACGTGGATCGAGTCGATGCACCTGGCGGCGACGGCCGAGAAGTTCGACGTGTCGCAGTCGTACTGGACCTACTGGCACTGGTTCGATCAGATCGCGGGCAGCAGCTGGACCACGTCGATTTCCACCGGTGGCAACTGGGACACCGCGAACAACATCGTCAAGCGGTACGGGCTGATGCCCGAGGCCGACTTCGTCTTCGCCGACACCACCAACGAGATGTCGTCGCGGCAGAAGACGGCGCTCGACGCCATGAACGAGTCGCTCAAGAGCGGCGCGCTGTCGACGGCCGAGGCCCGCCGTGATCGCAAGATCGTCCGCGCCGAGCTCGATCGCGCCTGGGGGCTCACCGACGCCACGAAGACGATGCTCGACGGTGTCTTCGGTGAGGACGTGTCGAAGACGTTCGCGTCGCGAAGCGGCGCGGCCGACGCCAGCGGCACGCCCATCCTCCGCGCCGCCGACTTCAAGGTCGCGTACCCGTCGTCCCCCGGCGCCCAGGCGTCGGAGCACACGCTCACCGACGCGATGCGCGAGTGGCGGCAGACGTACTACTCGACGCGCTCGGGCCGGGCGACGATCCAGCGCGTGCAGCGCGCGCTCCACGACGCGCAACCCGTCATCATCACCTGGTTCGTCGACTTCAACGCGCTCGAGAATCGCGCGGGCGATCTGCGCGGATCGTTCAACAAGAGCACGCTCGACGAGCTGGGCCCCGGCCGTCAGGGCGGTCACATGACCGTGCTCGAGGACTACGAGGCCACGCTCGAGAGCGGCGAGCTATTGAAGGCCGGCGTGACGCTCGACAAGAGCGATCCCGAGCAGGGCGCGAAGCTCGAGCAGGCGCTCGCGGCGGGGACGTCGATCAAGTTCCTGCGCGTGAAGAACTCGTGGGGCGCCGCGCGTCCCGATCGCGCGTTTTCGCCCGGCATGCCCGGCTACCACGATCTCTACATGGACTACCTCAACGGTCCGGTGAAGCGATGTGCGCAGCGCGACGGTGAGACCGACACGTCTAACTGCACGTCCGAGACGACGCCGCTGCAGAACTTCGTGCTGCCGCCGGGCTACTGATCGCCCGCGCGCGCTCCGTCCTCTAGACTTGCGGGGGTGAAGGTTCGCTTCGCCCCCGCTTGTCTCTTTGTCCTCGGCGTCGCCGCCGGCTCTTCCGCGTGCTCCTCGGATCCCGAGCCTCCGGGAGGCCTGCCCCTCGCCCAGTGCGTCGCGCCCGCGAGACCCAGAGACGCGGCGATCCGCCTCGAGTCGGCGCTCGGCGATCAGGCGTTCCAGAGCCCGGTCGATCTCGTCGAGGGACCAGGCAAGCGGTTCTACGTCGTGGAGCAGGGCGGACGCGTGCGCGTCGTCGAGCCGGGAGCCTCCACGAGCACGCTCGCGATCGACATCGCCGCGCGCATCACGTCGGGAGGCGAGGCCGGCCTCTTGAGCGTCGCATTCGACCCCGCGTTCACGCAGAACGGCTTCGTCTACCTGCACTTCACGTCGCCCGTCGCTGGACCGGTGCAAGGTACACGTGTGTTCGAGTCGGTCATCGCGCGCTACCAGAGCAAGGACGGCGGTCTCACGTTCGACCCGTCCACGGAGAAGCGCGTCATCGCCGTCGACCAACCGTTCAGCAATCACAACGCCGGCAAGATCGCGTTCGGGCCCGACGGCAACCTCTACTTCGGCCTCGGCGACGGCGGCTCGGGCGGCGACCCTCAAGGCCACGGGCAGAACACGGGCACGCTGCTCGGCACGATCGTGAGGATCGATCCCAAGGGAGACCCGTACGCGGTCCCGCCCACCAATCCGTTCGTCGGCGGCGGCGGGCGCCCAGAGATCTACGCGTACGGACTGCGCAACCCATGGAAGATCGCGTTCGACCCGGCGACGGGCGACCTCTGGGCCGGCGACGTGGGGCAGGGCAAGTACGAAGAGATCGATCGCATCACGCTCGGCGGCAACTACGGCTGGCGCACGCGCGAGGGCGCGCACTGTTACAACGCCGATACGTGTGAGACCCAGGGGCTCATCGACCCCGTCGTCGAGTACGGGCGCGGCGACGGCTTCTCGGTCACCGCGGGTCACGTCTACCGCGGCGCCAAGATCCCGGCGCTCTTCGGCAAGCTGATCTTCGGGGACTTCGGTACCGGACGAATCTGGGCCGTCGACCGTGACGCCAACGGGGCGAGCTTCGCCGCGCTCCTGCTCGCGAGCGATCTCCGCATCTCGACGTTCGGCCAGGGCTCCGACGGCGAAGTGTACGTCGCCGACTACGCGACCGGTCGCGTGAAGGTCATCCTCCCCTCCGACGGCGGGGGCCCGACGAGCGCGCCGACGCTGCTCTCGGCGACCGGCTGCCTCGACGCGGCAGACCCGTCCAAGGGCGCGCCCGGGCTCGTCGCCTACGAGGTCAACGCGCCGCTGTGGTCGGACGGAGCCGAGAAGCAGCGCTGGGTCTCGGTGCCCGAGGGGAAGAAGATCGGCGTCGCCGCCGACGGCGACATGGAGGTCCCGTCGGGCTCGGTGCTCGTGAAGACGTTCGTCGTCGACGGCAAGCGCGTCGAGACGCGCCTCTTTGCGCGGTACGCCGACGGTGGGTACGTGGGCTACTCGTACGAGTGGGCCGACGACCAGCGCGACGCGACGCTGCTCGCCGAGGGAAAGACCAAGGACCTCGGCGGCGGCAAGACGTGGACGTTCCCGAGCCGCGGCCAGTGCTTCGCGTGCCACACGCCGCAGGCGGGCGTGGTGCTCGGCCTCGAGGTGCGTCAGCTCGACCGCGTCGTCGGGGGCGAGAACCAGCTCGCGCGCTTCGCGCCGCTGCTCGCAGCGCCCGTCACTCCGGGCGCCTCGCCACCGCTCAAGCGGCTCACGGATCCGGGGACCGACGAGGAGCGCGCGCGCTCGTACCTTCACGCCAACTGCGCGATGTGCCACCGCGCAGGAGCGGGCGCGGGCGCGGCCAAGATCGATCTCCACATCGATCGATCGTTCGCCGAGCTCGGCGCGTGCGACGTCGCGCCGTCGGCCGGGGATCTGGGCGTCGCCGGCTCGCGCATCTTCTTGCCGGGCGATCCCGCGCGGTCGACCCTGGTGCTGCGCATGCGCGCGCTCGACACCAACCGCATGCCCACGCTCGCGACGCGCGTCGTCGACGAGGACGGCGCGCGCGCGGTCGAGGCTTGGATCCGCGGCGTCTCCGCGTGCCCGTGAGGGCTACTCCTTGAGCAGCGGGCGACCCTGCGCGTCGGTGAACTTGCCGGTCAGGATCATGATGAGATCGATCATCCACCACACGCCGCAGCCCCCGCCGGTGAGGAGCTGCGCCACGCCGCTGCCCGTCTTGCCGACGTAGAAGCGGTGCGCGCCGAGGCCGCCCGCGAACGCGCAGATCAGGAGGGTCGTCATCCAGCTCTTCTGGTCCGTGCTCATGTATTCGATCTCCTTGAGGTTTTTTCCGACGCCGCGAAGGCGCGTCGGGGTTCGGGGCGTTCATACGCGTGCGCGCCGCCGAACCTCCCCTCGCGCCCCCTCGCGCCGCCGAACCTCCCCTCGCGCCCCCTCGGGCCGCCGAACCTCCCCTCGCGCCCCCTCGGGCCGCCGAACCTCCCCTCGCTTCCCGCTATTTCGTCGGGCGCGGCGGCTTGCGCGGTGTGGGATCGAGCCGCGCGGCCCGCTGCGGGGCGCCGTCGGGGAGCGGCGGCTTGGGCGCGCGCGGGTCACTCCGCGGCTTGGGCCCTTGGCCCAAGGTGATCTGGTCGGTCGGCGTGGGCGTGTGCCGCACGGGCGCCTCCCACTCGAGCGCGCTCGGTCGCGCGTCGAGCTTGCTCGGCGCCTCTGTGCGCGCCGCGTCGATCGAGCCGAGGTGCGCCATCACGTCATTGCGCGCCTGCGCCAGTCGCTCGCTCTCGGCGGGCTCGTCGCCGTCCCACTCGCCGCCCGCGTCGACCGCCGGGATGTCCGGGATGGCCACGGGCAGACCTGAGTCGCGCCGTACGCCCGAGGACGTGTCGAGGGAGTCGGGCGCGTCCTCGGCGAGGTGGCTCGCGTCCTCGATGGCGTCGTCGGGGATCTGGGGCTCGGCGACGGCGGGCGCGCTGGGCGGGAGCGGCGGCGGCTTGACCGGTGCGACGTCGGAGGACTCGGGCGCGTGGGTCTTCGCATCCACAGGCGCGGGCTCTGGGGTCTCGGTCTTCGTCGTCTGCGCCTCGTCTTCCGCCGGGGGCCGGGCCGGCTCGGCGGCGCCAGCGGCGGGGGCAGGCGCGGCGGCGGCAGCGGCGGGGGCAGGCGCGGCGGCTACGGTCGCGTTCACCGCTTCCATCGCGGGCTGGGACGCGCGCGGTTGCGGCGCGATGCTCGTGGGCACGAGCGAGAGGTTCTTCGCGAGCGAGTCGAGCAGAGCGAGGAGCGTGTCGGCCGGCGCCTTCGAGAGCAGCACCTCCCAGCCGAGCGCGTCGATCACGCCCTTGGGCGATGCGTCCTTCGACTCCGCGATCGCCCGAATCCACGCGACCACCTGGTCTTTGGTCAGCCAGTCGCCGATCGCGTCGGTGCCCTGGAGCCGACCGCCTCGGGCCTGGAGCGCACCGAGCAGCCAAGCGTCGTCGAAGAGCGCGTGCGTACGCGCGAGCACGAGCGCCTTCTGGACGATGGTGTTCGTGAGCTTGCCCGCTCGCCAGAAGCTCCACCACTCCGTGAGCGGGACCCAGCGGATGAGCAGCTTCGCGGAGATGCCCTCTTCGAACGACGCGGCGTCGACGTCGCCCGCGATGAGCGCGTCGTGGACGACGTCGCGCACCTTGTCGTCGTCGTCGCGGAGCGCGGCCTTCGCGCCGCGGATGCCCCACGCGGTGAGCACGGGGCCACGCTCGGCGCGCGGCATGCGGGAGAAGATCAGGTCGGTGGCGCCGTGCTCGTCGTGGCGAAAGAGCCACTGCAGCAGCTCCTCGGCCGAGCGAACGCGACCGTCGTCCGAGCGGCGCGCCTCTTCGAGGTTGAGACAGAAGGCGACAAGCGGTTCACGGACGTTGTTCTCTCGACCCACCGCACCAGGCTATCTCGCGTCGGAGGTGCATCCAAGGGGCCGACTGCAGGTAGCATCGAACGAGGATGACCGGACGGCTCGCTCTCCTCGCGGTTGTGTCGGTCGCTGCTCTCCCGCTCCTCGCGTGCGAGCCGGCGGCGTTGCCCGCGCCGCGCGCGAGCGAGCCCGTCGTCATCCCGACCGTGACGGCGCCCGCCTCGTCGGAGCAGAAATTCGGCGCGCGTGTGTTTCGGGTCGGCGAGCGGTGGTCGGTGCGCACCTTGGCCGAGGGCTTGGCCGACGACGGCGGCGGCGCGACGCAGAGCTCCGAGTACGAGGCGCTGCTTCACGTCACCGTCTTGTCCGTGGTGGGTGGAGGTGCGACCGGCGCCGCCCCCTCGCGCCTCGAGCTCCATTTCGAGAAGAGCACGCGCGCATACCAACACGTCCCCAAGCCCACCGATCTCCACGGCAAGACGTACGTGGTCGACGCGACCTCCGAGGTGGTGCGCGACACGAGCGGCGCCGAGGTCGGCGAGGTCGAGCGCGAGCTCGTGCGCGACGCGTACCCCGACGTGGGGACGAGCTCACGCGTCGAGCAGGCGCTGCCCGACGGCACGTTGACGCCGGGCAGCGACGCGCCTGGGCTCGCCGAGGCGGTGCTCCGTTCGCTCCACCCGCGCGCGTGGACGTTCAACCGCGGCCGCGCGACGTTCAAAGAGATCGACGGCGGCGAGGCGGTCTTCGAGATCTCGCTCGACACCACGAGCGCGCGTGGGCTGCACCTCGACGTTTCGGGCGAGGCCCGCTTTCGGCTCGCGGACCGCCAGCAGACGCGCCTCGTCTTGCGAGGATCGTACGAGAAGACCGAGCCTCCCGAGGTGCAGGGGCAGTTCTCGATCGAGCGCTACTTCACGGGCGCCGTCAGCGCGGCGCCGGCACCGAGCAGCGACCGTTGATGCACTGGAGCGCGGGCGAGTTGCAGCAGTCTGCGTCGACCGTGCACTTCTCGAACTCCTGCGCGCACGTGGGCACCTGCGCGCTGCACACGAGCTTGCCTCCCGCCCCCGGCCGGCAGAAGCCGCCGCAGCACTCGTCGCCGCTCTCGCAGTCGACGCCGTCGGCGTGGCACGGGTCGACGACCCAGTAGCCGCGCGAGTTGCCCGCGAGCAGCTCCTGCGCGGGCAGGTAGAACGCCGGGTGACTCGGATCGGTGCCCGGCGCGGCGTTGAGGTCGATCGCCGCGACCCACAGCTTCTTGGTCGTGGGGGTCTGCGTGATGTCGTGATAACGCGGGTCGCTCCAGTACGGGTTGATGGTGGCGACGTTGCCGTAGAGCCGCCGGCTCGTGAACACGACCCACGCGTACCCGCCCGACGGCACCGGGTTGACGGTCGGCTCATAGTTGAGCGTCGCGTCGTCGTCGTGCGCGTTCGGACCCGTGGGCGCGTAGCCGACCCCGTTCAGCTTGTCGAGGCGCGCCGCGGTCTTCGTCTTGACGTCGATCCACCACAGCTCACCCCGCGTGCCCGTGTCCGAGCACGCGCCCGACGCGTCGCAGCCCGAGCGAGTGCCGCCGAAGTCGCGTCCGTTGTACCGAGTCTCGACCTGGAACACGATGCCGCTGCCCGACGGGAGGAACGACGGATAGATCGCCGTGTGCGCCGCGTCGGGCGGCGTGTAGAGCGACGTGAGCCCCGACCACGTGTTGGTCGCGCGCGCGAAGTCGAGCACGCCGAGCGAGCGACCGTCCGCCCCCGGCGCGCCGGCGATCATGGTGAACGCGAGGTGCTTGCCGTCGGGAGAGAACGCGGGGAGGCCGGCGCGGAACCCCGCGGGCCAAGCGTTCGTCGCGATCTCCGTCGGCGCCACCGGACCGGCGCCCGTGGGCACGGTGAAGAACCGGTTCGGCGCGGTGCTCGAGCCCGCCGCGGGGCTCGAGTCTCCGAGGAAGGCGGTGCCGTCCGGGTACATCGCAGGCCAGGCGTAGTCGGCGCCGGCGCCTTCGGGCGACATGACCGTCTCGGCGGTGGTCTTGAGGTCGTACGACGAGAAGCGCTGGAGGTGCCCGAGGTTGCGCTGCGTGATGAGCGCAGCTCCGTTGGCCGCCACCGAGTGACAGACGCGGCAGTAGTTCTCGTCTCCGTTTCCTCCCGCGACGAGCGCCGGGTCGGTCGAGCCGCCGCGGATCGCGAGCGTCGCGCCGCCGAAGCGTCCGTCGCCGCCGATCGCGCCGCCGTAGTTCTTGGCGAGGCGCGTGCCGTACGAGTTGTAGTAGACGGTGCCCTTGAGCGGAGAGGCCGCGATTTTCCACTTCTCGGTGATGGGGCCGTATGCGGCGCCACCCTTGGCGAAGACGAGCGTGACCGTGACGTCCTCGCCGCCGTTCGACGTGAGCATCTGCTTCCAAGCGGCCTGCGGGATCGGGTGGTGGGCGAAGGGCGTCGCCGTCCGCGCGAACATGCCCTCGTACTCGAAGTTGTTCTCGCTGATCTTGATCGCGACTGCGTCGTAGTCGCCTTGATCGCCCGGCTTCCACTGGAGCAGCGGCGCGAGGATGCCACGCGGCCACACCGTCTTGTCGTACGGGTAGAGCCAAGCCAGGTTGGGATCTTGTGTCGCCGCGCCGCGGAGCACGGCCGCCGTGGCGGCGTCGACCCCCGCACCCTCACCCTCGCCGCCGACACCACCCGCGCCCCCCGCGCCTCCGCCGTCGGGCGCGCCCGCGTCGGGCAACGCGCCGGCGCCGTTCTGCGTCACCTTGAGCTTGACGGTCACGCTGGTCGACGCCGTCTTGCCGTTGAGCGTCGCCGTCACGGTGGCCTTGCCTCCGACCGCGCCCGACGGCGTGAAGAGACCTCCGCTCAGCGCCACGGCGCCGATCTCTCCGCGATCGATCGTGAACGCGGCGGGCACGACGTTGCCGGCGACGAGCGCCTGGAACTGCACCGTCGGCACGGCTTGCCCCGAGGTGACGGTCACGACGGGATCCGGTGGATCGATGCGCAGCGTGAACGCGTCGGGGTCGGCCGTCCCGCTGTCGCTCGAGAGGCTCGGCGGCACCGGCGGCGTCGTACCGCCCTCTTGATCCGTGCCGCCGTCGAACGTGCTCTCGGTGTCGGTTCCGCACGCGGACGCCGCGACGACGGCGACGGCCAAGCTCGAGCACAGGACGAAGAGGTGGCGCATTAGCAAAGAGTACTGCGCGTTCGCCCCGCGACGAAGTTCGTCGTGCCCTCCATCCGGCCGCCCACGTGTGGCCTATTGAAGGAGAATGGAGGCGATGCGGGGGCCGGCGAAGAGGTACTCGACGCAGGCGAGGACGAGGAACGGGCCGAGCGGCAGGCGGCCCTCGGTCAGGCCCTCGCCCGCTTCGTGCGCCATCGGGTCGATCTCGAGCGCCGCGCGGGCGTCTTCGTCTCCCGCCTCGGCCGCCGCGCGCACCTTGGCGATCTCGTCGGCCACACTCTTGGGCACCGGGACGCGCACCCCGAGCGCGTGCAGCGACACGGCCGTCACGGCCGATTGAAGGGCGCCGGCGAAGAGCACGAAGAGCGCCCCCACGGGGCCGAGCCACGCGCCCGCGAGCACGAGCAGCTTTGCGTCGCCGAGCCCCAGGCCGCTCTTTCCGCGCAGCTTCCTGTAGAGGAACGCCGGGCCGAAGCCCACGACGGCGCCCGTGACCGCGCCGATCGCCGCGCCCTCGAGGCCCACGCCGCGCCACGGTGAGGTCGCGATGGCCATCGCCGCACCTCCGAGCGTGAGCGCATCGGGCAAGAGCATGTGTGCGAGGTCGATGCGCGCGGCCGTCACGACGACGGTGAGGAGCGCGAGGTGGATGGAGAAGGTCGCGGTGACGCGGGGCACGGACGCGTCGGCAGGGAGCGAGCGCAGGACGAGGAACGCCAGGGCCGCGGAGAGTCCGACCATCAGCGCGGCGGACGCTGCGCGCACCCCGAGCCGCGCGTCGTCGTCGTCGAGGTCCATCGCGCGCGGCACACGGCGAGCGGCCACGTTCACGACGGCCGCCGCGACCGCTCCTGCCACGCACGCCGCGGCGGGCAGGACGTACACGGGCAGGTCACCGGCACGCATCACGTCGATCGTATCTCATGTAGTGCGCTGTGGTCCGCGCGGCGCATCGCGGACACCTCTCACGTGGGGGGAGAGCGCCCCCGTCCGGGGGCGAGAGCACACAGCGACTCTACGCGGAGCGCGTCGTGGCGCGAACGTTCGCGCGGCATGCACCATGCACTAGAATATCTTTATGACCTTCTTGGATGATTCGTCCTCGCGGCCTGCACGGTCGCGCGCCCTCCGTCTGCGCTGGCTCGCCATGGCGAGCCTCGGCGCTGCCGCGTTGGTGGTACCCGCCTGCAGCTCGGACGTCGAGGAGGCTCCCGCGCGTCCCACGCTCGACTCGGGCACCACTGGCGAGGGCGGCGGCGGCGAGGGCGGGACATCGAGCGACGGCTCCGCCGACACGGGACCCGAGGGCCCCACGAAGGTGCTCGACCTCGACACGCAGACCACGCTCAAGAACGAGATCGAGGTGTCGACCTGGCTCGACGCGACCGGCAACAACAACACCGCGGTCGCGACGCCCACGCCTCTGGCCGTGGAGCCTGGCATCAACGGGCGGCCCGCGGTGCGCTTCGACGGCGCGCACCACATGGTGCTCGCCGACTCCCCCACGCTGCAGGTGGGCACCGAGGATTTCCTCCTCGCGGTCGTCGCGATGTGGGAGGAGGCCGACACCGCGCAGAGCCACGTCATCTTTGCCAAGCAGCTCGGGGCCGCGCCGCTCACCGGGCCAGCCATCATGGCCAACCACGCGTTCCTGCCCGGAGATCCGACCGACCGCTCGACGAGCGTCGCCGTGGTGTTGCGGGACGGGACGAAGGCCGAGAGCGTCGCTGTGCGCGCCGTGCCAGCGCCCGATCCGTCCAAGCCGCACCTCATCGTGCTCCGCCGCGCCGCGGGCGTGCTCGAGCTGCGCGTCGACCGCACGGCCAAGGGCACGACGACGTTCGATCGCAACCTCGACGCCAGCGCGATCGGTTCGGCCGCGGCCCTGGGCGGCGACGGCCAGGCGGGGCGCTACCTCAAGGGTTTCATCGGTCAGGTCGTGCTCTATCGCGGCACCGTGAGCACGCGCGAGCTCGGGAACATCGAGGGCGGTCTGCACAACCGCTGGCTCACGATCGTCGACGCGGGAGCGCCGAAGGACGCCGGCAACGACGGCTGACGCAGCGCGCGCGTTGACGCCCGGGCGCGGGCTCGGGTAACCCGGCAGGGTGAAGCTCGAAGGGCTCGGGGCGCTCCGCCTCGACGACGTCGTGACGTTCCTCACCGTGCACTACGCGGGGTCGGTGACGGCCGCGTCGCGCAAGCTCGGGGTGACGCCGTCGCAGGTGAGCAAGGCCGTGGCGCGGCTCGAGACGTTCGTCGGCGCGTCGCTGCTCGAGCGCGGTCCGCGCGGTGTGTCGGTCACGCTCGCGGGGCTCCGCGCGATCCCGATGCTCGAGGAGATGGCGCGAGGCGCGCGCGAGCTGCGGGGTCAGTCGTCGCGCGCGGCGCTCACGCGCGTCGCGTCGCCGTCGTCGATGGTCTCGTCGGTCGCGGGTCTGCTCGCGCGCGCGGGGCCGCGGCATCGTTTTCAGTTCATCGAGCTCGACCCGGTGCGCACGCGCGCGCTCGCCTACGAGAACGTGTTCGACCTCGCCATCGTGGCCGAGGACAAGCCGCTCGGGCAGCCGTACGCGCACGAGCTGCTCGGCGAGGCCGAGAGCTGCCTCTTCGCGCGACCGTCGTTCGCCAAGAAGCTCGGGCCCATGCCGTTGCCGTCCGAGCGCGCGCTGGCCGGTGTGCCGTTCGTCCTGCCGGCCGTGCTCACCGACACGCGTGTGTCTCCCGGGCGAGACGCGTGCCCCTTGCCCGTCGAGCGGCGAACGCCCGGGCAGTCCGCGACGACGTTCAGCGTCGCGCTCGAGCTCGCGGTCGCGACCGACTGCGTCGTGTTCGGCCCTCGACTGGCGGCGCGCGATCACATCGCGCGGCGCGCGCTCGTCGAGGTGCCCGTGCGTGGGTGGAGCGTGCGCTGGCCGGTGTACCTCGCGTGCCACGAGCTTCGGGTCCAGGCGTCGACGGCGCGCGTCGTGCGCGCCACGATGGCGCGTTGGCTGACCGAAGGGGCCGAGTGATGGCCCGAGGCATCGCGCCGTAGAAATCCGAGCGCGGTGGAACGCGCCCGCGTCTCGCCGTCGCGCGGGCGCGGCCGTCACGTCGAAACGGCACAAAACAGGGGGGCTCTCGCGCGGCTTGTGTGCGCCCGCGTGCGCCGCGTGCCCACATGCGACCAAGCGGTAGGTTTTCCAGATTGGAAAGGCTTGTGTGCGTGGGAGCGGACTCCCGCAGAGCGGCCTCGCGCGCTTGAGTGTCGGCCTGTCCGGGGTGGAGGAACGAGGAGGTACATCATGCTCGCAAGCCACTGCACGTCGTCCGTCAAGAGCTCTCTCAACGTCGCCCTCGCGCTCGTCGCGCTCGCGCTCGCCGCACCAGGCTGCGCGCTCGCGGGCGACGACAACGCCGACGAGCCGGTCGAGAGCGCCGCGTCGTCGATCGTCGGGGGTCAGGCGACGAGCGGGTTCGTCTCCGTCGGCGCGCTCACGCGGTTCGGCTCGCCGTTCTGCACGGGCACGGTCATCGCCCCGCGCCTCGTCGCCACCGCGGCGCACTGCCTCGACGGCGTCCGCGCGTCGACGGTGCGCTTTGCGCTGGGGCCGAACGGCTTCGCGCCGCAGGCGACACTCTCGGTGGTCGAGGTCATCCCGCACCCGCAGTACGACGCGCGGCGCATCAGCAACGACATCGGCGTCGTCGTCCTCGGTCAGGACGCGCCCGTCCCGGCGGTGCCGGTCAACGCGTCGATGGACGCCGGCTGGGTCGGCCGCCAGCTCGTGTTCGTCGGCTACGGCGCCACCAGCGGCTCCGGTCGCGGCGGCGGCACCAAGCGCGCGGTCGCGATCCCGATCGCGCAGGTGGGCGCCACGCAATTCGCGTACACCGACCGCGCGCGGAACACGTGCTTCGGAGACTCGGGCGGCCCGGCCTTCGCCGTGGGCGAGGACAACGCGCTCACGCTGGTGGGGGTCACGTCGTACGGCGACTCCGCGTGCGCGCGATTCGGGGTCGACACGCGGGTGGACGCGTACCGCGCGTTCCTCGACGCGCGGCGCTGAGGGGAGCCGCGGTTTGCGGGCGCGTTTGCGATTGCGATCGCGTCTGCGTCTGCGTTTGCGTTT
>JAGQJA010000637.1:1468-10938 GCA_020430845.1 Myxococcales bacterium | reverse complement strand
CGACGCCCGAGATGAAGACCGCCCCGGCGAGCGTGAAGGCGAACTCGCGGAAGAGCGCGCCGGTGAGGCCACCCTGGAGCCCGATCGGCGCGTAGACGGCCGCGAGCGTGACCGTCATGGCGACGACCGGGCCCACGAGCTCACGCGCGCCGGCGATGGCCGCGTCGAACGGCGTCTTGCCCTCTCGGATGTTGCGCTCGACGTTCTCGACCACGACGATCGCGTCGTCGACGACGAGGCCGACGGCGAGCACGATCGCGAGCAGCGTGAGGAGGTTCACGGTGAACCCGAAGGCCTGCATCAAGAAGACGGCGCCGATGAGCGACACGGGGATCGCGACGACGGGAACGATGACCGTGCGCAGCGAGCCGAGGAACAAGAAGATGACGACGACGACGATGAGGATCGTCTCGGCGAGCGTCTGCACCACCTCGTGGAGCGCGTTGTCGATGTACTTGGTGGAGTCGAAGGCGATCGACGACTGCATGCCCGAGGGCATCTCGCGTTGGATCTGCTCGAGCTCGGTGCGCACCCGCGCGATGACGTCGAGCGAGTTGGCGTTGGGCAACACCCACACGCCCATGAAGACGGCGCGTTGGCTGCTCAGACGCACGTCTTGCTCGTAGGTCTCGGCGCCGAGCACCACCTCGGCCACGTCGGAAAGCCGCACGAAGCTGTCGCCCTGCTCCTTGACGACGAGCCGACGGAACTCGTCGACCGACTTGAGGTCGGTGTCGGCCGTGAGGTTGACCTCGACGAGCGCGCCCTTGGTCTGGCCGACGGCCGAGAGGTAGTTGTTGGCCGCGAGCGCTTGTCGCACCTGCGAGGGGGTGACGTTGAGCGCGGCCATCCGCTCGGGCTTGAGCCACGCGCGGATCGCGAACGCGCGGCCGCCGAGGATGTCGGCCCGCTGCACGCCCTCGATCGCTGAGAGGCGCGGCTGCACGACGCGTATGAGGTAGTCGGTGACCTGGTTGTCCTCGAGGATGGTCGACCCGAACGACAGGTACATGGCCGCGATCTGCGCGTCGGACGGCTCGATGTTGATCGCGGGGACCTGCGCCTCTGGAGGCAGGTCGGCGCGCACCTGGTTGACGCGCGCGCTGATGTCGGCGAGCGCGTCGGCCGCGCTGAAGTTGAGCTTGAGTCGGACGTTGATCGTCGACAGGCCCTGGACGCTCTGCGACTCGATGTAGTCGATGCCGTCGGCGGCGGCGATGGCGCGCTCGAGCGGCGTGGTGATGAACCCGCGCACGAGGTCGGCGTTGGCGCCGACGTACACCGTGCGCACCGTGACCGTCGCGCTCTCGAGCTTGGGGTACTGGCGCACGTTGAGCGAGCGCACGGCCTGGATGCCCGCCACGATGATGACGAGGTTCACCACGATCGCGAGGACCGGGCGTCGGATGAAGATGTCGGTGAGCTTCATCGGCGCCTCACCGATTCTGCGGCGTGGGATCGAGCTTGGGCGTCGGTTGCTTGGCGGCGTTGTCGACGTAGACCGGCGCGTTGTTGCGCAGCTTGAACGCGCCGGCGGTGACCACCTCTTCGGCGGGCTTCACGCCGTCGAGCAACGCCACGAAGTCGCCGCGCGCGCCGCCCACGCGGACGAACTGCTGGCGCGCCACCTTGACGGGCTTTCCGTCGGGCGTCTGGCGGATGCCGGGCGCGTCGGCCTTCTTGTCCTCGACGATGAAGACAGAGTCGCCGTAGGGCGCGTGCACGATCGCCGTCGCGGGGACCGTCACCGAGGTCTTCTTGTCGGGGAGCACCACCGCGACCTGCACGAACATGCCCGGGCGAAGGCCCTCGGTCTTCTTCGACACGTCGGCGCGGAGCTTGATGGTGCGCGTCACGGGCTCGACGTTGGGATCGACCGCCGTGATGGCGCCCTCGAGCGCGGCCCCTTTGCTTCCGTCGACGGTCACGCGGACCGGCTGGCCCACCGACACGTCGCCGAGGCGCTGCTGCGGGAGCGAGAAGTCCACGTGCACCGCGTCGACCGTCTCGAGCACGGCCACCGGCGTGCCGGGCTGCAGGTACTGGCCCAGGTTGACGGAGCGGATGCCGAGCTTGCCGGCGAAAGGCGCGCGGATGGTCTTCTTGGCGATCTGCGCCTGGAGCCCCTCGACGTCGGTGGTGGCGGTGCGCAGCTGGGCCTCGTCGGCGTCGAGCTGCGCCGCGGTGATGGCTCCCTTGCCCGCGAGCAGGCGGCTGCGGGCGAGCGTGGTCGTGGCCAGCTCGCGGCGCGTGATCGCCGACGCGAGCTGCGCGCGCTCGACGTTGGTGTCGAGCTGCACGAGGACCTGCCCCTGCTTGACGTTCTCGCCCGACTCGAACGCGATGCGCGTCACGACGCCGGGAGCATCGGCAGCAAGGGTGACGCCCTTGGCCGAGGCGACGCTGCCGACCGCGGTGAGCGTGCCCTCCCACGCCTGCTCGTCGGCCTTGGCGGTCGCCACGGCCTCGGGCGGCGGTCCGTCCTTCTCGGCCTGCTTCCCGAAACCGATGAGCTTGCCGATCTGCGCGCCTTTGACGGCGACGAGGGCGCCGATCACGAGCACGATCCCGACGATGGTGAAGACCCACTTCACGACGTGCTTCTCCTGAGAACCTCGAGCCCCCTCGGTGCAGGGCGTCCGATGCCCGAGCCTCTCCGTCGGTCGCGCACCTCCGCGCACAATTTTCGTCCGCCAGACGCTCTCCGAGACGTGACGGGCGATTTCGGCGAGCACGCCCTACGCTCCACGTCATGCGGTTCGTCCCACACGCCGCCGACGGCGCGCCTCGCAGCCTGCGGACCTGGTTCGTCGTCCACGCAAAGGGCGTCGTGGCCCGGCGGGCCGAGGCGGGCGAGCCCGCGCTGCGGTTTCCCGACGACGACGAGATCACGCAGCTCGGCCTCCAGGCCGGCGACGCACACCGACTCGGCGCGCTCGACGACACCGACGCCCTCGCCATCCCGCTCGATGGCCCCGTCCCGTCGCCTTTCGAGGTGTTCGGCTTCCGCGAGCTCGCCGCGCTCGTCGACGCAGAGCTCTTCGGCGTGGTCGGCCGCGCGTTCCACACCTGCGACTGGCTGACGACCCACCGGTTCTGCGGCCGCTGCGGCGCGCGGACCGAGCCGCTGCGCAGCGAGCGATGCCTCGTCTGCCCGGCGTGCGCGCTCCACATCTACCCGCGCATCTCACCGGCGATCATCACGCTCGTGCGCAAGGGAGACCTGGCGTTGCTCGCGTCGAACGCGAAGTTTCCTGGCGCGTTCTACAGCACGCTCGCGGGGTTCGCCGACATCGGCGAGTCGCTCGAAGAGACGCTCGCGCGCGAGGTCGAAGAGGAGGTGGGGGTCAAGGTGACGAACATCCGCTACTTCGGCAGCCAGCCGTGGCCGTTCCCCAACTCTCTCATGATCGCCTTCACCGCGGAGTGGGCGTCGGGCGAGATCGTGGTCGACGGCGCGGAGATCTCGGACGCCAAGTGGTTCTCGGCCGACGCGCTGCCGATGATCCCTCCGCGGCTCAGCATCGCGCGGCGCCTGATCGACGCCTGGGTCGCCGAGGTCTCCGACCGCTGAGGCGTCACTCGGACGCGAAGACGAGGCAGGTCCCGCGCGGGACCGGGCGACGTGTGCCGTCCTCGAGCTCGACCTCGCACCCGCGCGGCGTGGCCCCGACGACCTTGGCCGGCGTCCACACCGCGCCGCTCCGGGGAGCCAAGAGCACGCGCGCGCCCACGGGAGCGCTCGCGCCGGTGCCGTCGGGGACGGGCGCGACGCGGTGATGCGGCACGGGGCTCGGCTTGGAGCCGTCCTCCCACGCGACGACGACGCCGTCGCTCTCGACCGACACGACGAGCCCCGTGTACCAGGTGGACTTGCGCCACACGGCGGCGACGCGCTGGCCCGGCGTCGGCCGCCAGCCCGCGGGGAGCAGAACACGCGGCTCGCGTTCGGCGACGGCTCCGCCGGTGGCCGCGGCGTCGGTGAGGACGACGTCGCGACGCGTCTCTTCGCCCACGCGAAGGACCTCGTCGTGCGCCAGCTCACCCTCGAGGCCGTCGGTGTAGCGCACCGCGACGCGCTTGGGGGCGAGGCTCGTGATCGTGGCGCCGTACCAGCGCGTGCCCGTGCGCCACTTGGCGAGCACGAAGTCGCCGACGCCGAGCCCCTCGGTCGAGCCCGGCAGCGCGTACGCGTCGGACATGCGCACGTTCGACGGGGGCGAGCCGTCGGTCCACGCGACGGTGACCTCGGTCTGCCCGCGGTCGGTCACGGCGCCCTCGAAGTAGCGGCCGGGCTGCCAGCGCGCGACGACGTGATCTCCGACGGCGAGGGGGCGAGGCGACGACACGCCGCGATTCTTGCACGCGCCCCGGCGCCTGTCAGCGCACCTGTCTTTTCGAGTAGATACGGCATGTTGCGGGGTCCGTTGGCCCGCCGTTGAATGTCTCGGCGCGGGCTCCGTCCAAGGGCCTGCGCGTCGTCCTCGGCCGGTAGGGCCCGGGCAGCGCGCGGGCGAGAGGACCTGGCTTTGCTTTCTTTCGAGCCACGCACGCGTGGTCGCGGCGTCGTGCGCGCTGCGATCGCCGTCGCCATCGGGTGCGGAGCGCTGGTGCGGGCAGGGCTCGCGAGCGCCGACGAGCCCGTACACGCGAGCGCCGCGCTCGACTACGCGACGCCGAAGGGCGCGTCGTGCCCAGACCGCACGGCGTTCACGAGCGCCGTCGCCACGCGCCTGGGCTACGACCCCTTCGACGGCGCGGACGCGCAGAGCAAGACGCTGCGCGTGAAGCTGCGCCGAGAAGGCGCAACGTTGGTGGCCGATCTCCGCGTGACCGACGCCCTCAGCGACGTCGCCGACAAGACGCTGACGTCGGAGCAAGGCGCCTGCGACGAGCTCGTGGCCGCCACCGCGCTCGCCGCGGCCATGCTCCTCGACCCGCGGGCGATGTTCCCCAAGCCGCGCCCCGCGGCCCCGGCCGCCCGAGGTCCCTCGCTCGACTCGCGATCGCCGGGTACGTGGCCGTGGTACGAGCCGCCGCCGCTGCCGCGCGAGCGCCCGCCCGAGGCTCCCGCGCCCAAGGCCGAGCCCGCGCGCGTGCACCTCGGCGTGAGCGCGCTCGGGTGCGTGGGCTGCGCGCCAGCCGTCAGCTCGGGGGCGTCGGTCTTCGCAGGCCTCTCGAAGGGTCGCTTCGGCGTCGAGCTCGGTGGGCGCGCAGATCTGCCCGCGTCGGCGTCGTCGCCGTCGGGGCGCGAGGTGAGCTCGTCGCTCGTGCTCGGAGAGCTCTTCCCTCACCTGCGCCTCGGCCCCGTGCGCCCGGGCCTGCTCGGGGCGGCCGGCGCGCTCTTCGGACAGAGCGGCGCGGAGCGTCAGGTCTCCGCGTGGGCGGCCGCCGGCGCGCGCGTAGGCGTGGAGCTCCCGTTCGGCGACACCTTCTTCTTGCGCGGCACGCTCGACGGGCTGTTCGTGCTCAACCGCGTGAGCCTGCGCGTCGACGGCGCGGAGCTCTGGTCGACGCCGGCCTTCGTCTCGACGCTCGGGCTCGGCGCGGGGGTTCGTCTCTGATGAGCAGCTTCGACCGAGGCGCCCTCTGGGACGAGCCGCGCGGCTACGACGGCCCACCGCTCGTGGATGCGCTCGGACACGCGTCCGAGGTCGACGCGTTCGACGCCGACGCCGCGGGCCTCGCGCCGAGCGCGCCGTCCCTTCCGCTACCGTCGCTCGAGGACGTGTTCAACGAGCACGCCGATCACGTGGGCAACTCGCTGCGCCGGCTCGGCGTGCGCGACGCCGATGTGCCCGACCTCGTGCAAGAGGTCTTCGTGGTCGTGCACCGCATCTTGCCCGACTACGACCCCGAGCGCCCGATGTGGCCGTGGCTCTTCGGCATCGTGTATCGCACCGCGGCCGCGTACCGGCGCAAGGCGTACCGCGAGGTGCTCGACGACGGCTCGGTCGCAGGCGAGCGCCACGACTCTTCGCAGAACCTCGACGAGGCGATGCGGCGCGCCGACGAGCGCCGTCTCGTGCTCGAGGCGCTCCAGCACGTGGAGCTCGGTCGACGCGCGGTCTTCGTCATGTCCGAGATCGACGGCGTCGCGATCCCCGAGGTCGCGGCGGCCCTGGGCATCGGGCTCAACACCGCGTACTCGCGTCTACGCCTCGCGCGTGAGGAGTTCCGCGCCGCCGTCGTGCGCATCACCAAGACGCAGAGCCACACCGCCATGGTCGCGGCGACGAACGGAGGAGCGCGATGAACATCGACGATCTCCTCGAGTCCGAGCGTGGACGCGCAGGCTTCTCGACCGCCCAGCGCGCCGCGATGTGGAAGGGCATCCGCGCCACCATCGGCGCGACCGCAATCGCAAACACAGACGCAAGCGCAAACACAGACGCAAGCGCAAACACAGACGCAAACGCAAACGCAAACGCAAACGCAGGCGCAAACGCGAACGCAGGCGCAAACGCAAGCGCAAACGCAGCCGCAGGCGCGAACGCAAGCGCAGGCGCAGTCTCGATCGCTCGGTGGAAGCTCGGGGCGCTGCTCGCGGCGGTGGCGATGGCGGGCGCGGGGGCGGGGGCCGCGGCGTCGCAGCGGTGGAGTGAGCCGAAGGTGATGCGTGTGTATGTGCCCGAGGCGTCGGGTGCGACTGCGCGCGAGCTTGCGCCTGCGTCTGCTTCCGCGTCCGCACACGCGCCCGCGCCCGCTTCCGCACACGCCCCCGCCCCCGCTTCCGCACACGCCCCCGCGCCCGCTTCCGCTTCCGCACACGCCCCCGCGCCCGCTTCCGCACACGCCCCCGCTTCCGCACCCGCCCCCGCGAAGGATCCTGCGCTCGCTCGCGAGCGGACGCTCATCGACATGGGGCGCACCGCGCTCTCTCGTGGGGACGCGGCGGGGGCGCTCGCGGCGCTCGACACGCACGCGCGCGAGTTCCCGAAGAGCCAGCTCGCGGAGGAGCGCGAGGTGCTCGCGATCCAGGCGCTCGCTTCGTCGGGTCGCGTCGCAGAGGCGCGCCGGAGAGCTGCGCGCTTCCGCACCACGTTCCCCAAGAGCCCGCTGATGTCGATCGTCGACGAAGCGACCCGCTGACGCGCACCCGAGCCATGACCCGAAGCCACCTCGCCCTCCTCTTGTCCACGCTGGTCACGGCCTGCGTGTCCGTCCAGGACTACAGCAGCGACGCACCTCCGCCGGGGGACGCGCCCGCCGACGAGACCCCCGACCCCGCGCTCGGAGACAACGCGCCCAAGCCTGTCGTCGGCGTACCGAGCTGGCAGTGGATGAACCCGGCGCCCACGGGCAAGACGCTGTTCGGCGTAGGAGGCACGTCGCCGAGCGACGTCTGGGTCGCGGGAGAGGGCGGCAGCATCGCGCACTTCGACGGCACGCAGTGGGACGCCCGCTGGGACCGCCGCGCAGGCCTCGATCCCACCGAGCCCGCGCGCGGGGACGGCGCGCGCTACTTTGCCGTGGGCACGCACACCCGAGGCGACGTGTGGATCGCCGGCGAGCTCGACGGCAAGATCGAGGTCGTCCACTACGACGGCAAGACGTGGACGAAGAGCTACCCGTTCGCCGGCGCCACCTTCGGCGGCTTCAGCCACGGGCCGGGCAAGCGCCTCTTCGCGATCGTCGACTGGGATCTGCTCGAGCTCGAAGCCGGCAAGTGGGAGCGCACCGACACGCGCGCCAACAGCGTGTTCGGCCCGCCGGCGAGCGTGTGGGTGTCGGCGACGGGCGAGGCGTGGACGATCACGACCGGCGCGAAGGTGCTGCGGCTGCCCGCCGGCTCCAAGAAGTGGGAGCTCGAGCCGCCGCTCCCGGGCGTGCCGCAGGTCGCGGTCGGCCTCGCGATCAGCGGCGCGGGCTCCGAGGTGTGTGCATTCTACACGGGACGAGTGACCGCGACCGGGGGAGCCGGATACCTCCGCTATGACGGCGCGTGGCACGCGAGCCCGATGTCGGCCGACCCGTTGCCGCTCGGCGCCGACCCGCACGGCACGCGCGCGGCGTGCCTGGCCGACGGCACAGGCGTGATGGCGTACGACGGCGACATCGTCACCGCGTCGGAGACCGCCGCCCCGTCGATCCGTTCGATGTACCACTTCCCCGGCGAGCGCCTCTTCGGTGCGTGGTCGCCCGACGGCAACAAGGTGTTCACCGTCGGATCGCTGGGCGCGTTCCTGGCGCGGTCTTCGGGCTCGCCCGACTGGAAGGAGCAAGGCCCGACGCGTCGAAGGGATCTGCTGTCGCTCGACGTGGGGCTCGACGGCGCGCTCGCGCTCGCCGACGCGTCACAGCCCGATCGGCGCTCCGGCGGAGACGTGCTGTTCGGCGCCGGGGGGTCCTTTGCGCCCAAGACGAGCAGCGGCTTCAGCGGGCCGTCGATCCCGGTCGCCGTCACCGCGCTCGCGGCCGACGACGTGTGGGCGCTCGCGAACGACGGCTCCGGCGTCGGCGTCGCGCACTGGACGGGCAAGTGGAGCGTCACGCGGATGCTCGCCGCGTCGACGGGAGCGCCCAAGGAGCCGCTCGCGATGTGGGCGCCCGCCAAAGACGACGTGTGGGTGACGGCGAAGGACGCGGCGTGGCACTACGACGGCGCGCGATGGACGCAGGTCGTCACCGGCGCGACGTACCGATCGATCCACGGCAGCGGTCCGACCGACGTGTGGCTCGCCGGCGACGGCGTCGCCCACTGGGACGGCAAGAAGCTCGAGCGACTCGCCGAGCCCGCCGGCGCCTTCACGGGCGTGTGGGCGAGCACGCCTGGCCGGGTGTGGCTCTGGGGGGATCGCGCCGTCGTCTTCGACGGAAAGACGAGCGTCCCGATCGAGACCGCGCTCCGCGCGTCGACCGAGTGGACCGTCGCGGGCGTCGCCGAGGCCGCGTCGGGAGACGTGTTCGTGCTGACCAAGAAGGCGACCGGCACCTCGCTGCTCTGGTTCGACGCGACACGCACCAAGCTCCTCGACGTCATCTCGTCGGACCTCGAGCTCACGGGCATCCGCGGCCGCGGTGACAAGCTGTGGGCGTTCGGCGCGGGCGGCGCCTGCCTCGCGTTCGGCCCCAGCGCGATCCGCTGAGCCTATTTTCTAGGCTGATCACGAAGATCGGCGACGCCGGTCGTTTTTCGTGACGGATACGGCGCGCTGCCGTCAATCAAGGGTACACACGGCGCGCTGCAGGCCCATCGGCCGCAGACCGCCGACCTTTGTGCGCGTGCTCACGCCGCGCGCTCGTCGCCATCAGGAGTGTACCATGCGCTTTTACACAGCCGCGTTCGCGGCCACGGCCCTCGTGTGCTCGCTCGTCGCGTGCAGCTCGGAGAGCACCACCCCCACCTCCGGCACGGCGGAGACCCCGCCGGCAGAGTCCTCGAGCGGTGCCTCGAGCTCCGGCGAGACCACGTCGTCGAGCGGCGCGACGTCGTCGAGCGGAGCTTCGGGATCCTCGAGCGGAGCTTC
>JAGQJA010000637.1:825-1390 GCA_020430845.1 Myxococcales bacterium | reverse complement strand
ACGTGCAACGCGCCGGCGATCGCCGCGGCGACCCTCGGCGCGACGAGCGCGGCCGACAAGGGGCTGCTCTGCGACTACGCCGCGTGCCCGTTCGGCGGGTACGGCAAGTCCAAGGCGTGCGGAGGCGGCGTGACCGTGAAGGCCAAGGCCAGCGCCGCGGCGTGCACCGGCGAGCCGACGTGGACCAAGTGCGCGGCACTGCCCGTCGCCGACTACCTCGCGTGCCAAGGCAAGCTCAACGTCGACCCCTGCAAGGCGCTCGAGACCCTCACCCAAGACGCCGACTGCGCGACGCTCAAGGCGTGCGCGTTTTGATCCGAAGGAACCAGGAGAATCCCATGAAGCTTCACACCCGCACCCTCTTGTTCCCCGCGATCGCGTCGTTGCTCGTCGCGTGCACGACCGAGACGATCGTCACCAAGCCCGCCCCCGGCGAAGATCCGGGCACCGAGCCCACGCCGCCCGGCACCGATCCGAGCACGCCTCCGGTCACCGATCCGGGCAAGCCCAAGGACCCGCCGAAGCCGCCGACGCTCACCGCCGACGGCGCGTTCTCGGCGATCAC
>JAGQJA010000637.1:0-764 GCA_020430845.1 Myxococcales bacterium | reverse complement strand
GGATCGATCGGCTGGGGCAACGGGACGCTCGTGCGACGCTACCTCGACGACGGCTCTCGTGACACGACGTTCGGGGCGCAGGGCGAGCTCGACACCAAGCTCGTGGCCAACCCGCAGGCGATCGCGCTCGACGCAAAAGGCAACGTGCTCGTGGGAGGCAGCGGTCACCCCGACGCCGACGCGGGCAACGAGGTCGTCGTGATGCGGGTCACGCCCGCGGGAGCCGTCGACGCGACGTACGGCAGCGGAGGGCGAGTCAAGATGACGACGTTCGGGACCGCGAACACGTTCACGACGTCGCTGCGCGTGCGCGACGACGGAGGCACGTTCGTCGCCGTGTACGGTCGCACGAACGGCAAGGACCGCTTCGGGGGTCACCTGGTCTCGCCCGCGGGAGCGGTCGTCACGGGGTTCGGGACCAACGGCTTCATGTCGTCGCCCTTCCCCACCGATGGGGCGCTCACGATCGGAGATGACGTCGCGGTGCCCACGACATCGGGGTACCTGCGCTACGGACCGGACGGAGCGGCCAAGGGCACGCTCATCCGCGACGGAGTCGCGATGGCCAAGAAGGCGCCCGACGGATCGTTCATCGCGGTCGTGTCCGACGGCACGTCGCTCAGCCTCGCGCACTTCTCCGCGAGCGGGGCGAAGGATCCGGCGTTCGCGGAATCGAAGGTGAGCGACGACTTCGTCGACTACGTCCCGCTCGCCGATGGCTCGGTGATCACAGCCGACGGAGCTGACATTGCGTGGGTCTCGCC
>JAGQJA010000056.1:2021-32856 GCA_020430845.1 Myxococcales bacterium | reverse complement strand
TCGATCACGGCGCCGCCCGGCGCGCTCGCCTCGGCTTGCCACGCGGGGGCGAGCGTCGCGGACAGGGCCGCGACGCTCGCGATGCCGGTCGCGAGGCCCGGCGTCACAGGCCCGAGCCCGAGGCCGCGCGGCGCGTGGGCGAGGGCGTTCTCGAGGTGCGCGCGCGACACGTAGGCGACGAGCGCGGCGCACAGCGCGCTGACGACCGCCGACGCGAGGGCGGTGCGCGCCGCCTCGGTCCCCACGGGCAGGAGCGCGAACGCCGACGCCACGAACGGGTCGAGGCCCCCCGTCCCGCCCGTCCACCCGAGCCCCACGGTGCGCACGAGCCCCGCGTCGTGGCTCGCCGGCGCCACCGATCGCACGCCGAGCGCCGACGCGATCCCCACGGTCACGGCCAGGAGCCCGAGCCAGACGTCGTCGTAGAGCGTGCGTCGTGCCATCCGTGCGCTGCGCGGCACAGTACCAGACGACTCGCGTCCACGGCCCAGTTGCTCTAGGTTGAGCGCCCCCAAAGCCCGCGCTTTCGCGGGCGAGATCGAGAAGGAGCCAAGGCGTGGCACGGTTCATCGACGAGCTCAAGCGCACCCATCGCTGCGGAGATCTCCGCGCCGCGGACGAGGGCCAAGAGGTCGTCCTCTTCGGGTGGGTGGCGAGTTACCGAGATCACGGCGGGTGCGTCTTCGTCGACCTCCGCGATCGCGACGGCATCACACAGATCGTCTTCGACCCGGAGCTGTCGGGCCACGGCGACACGCCCAAGGCCGCCTACCAGCTCGCCGACAGCGTGCGGACGGAGTGGGTGATCGGCGTGCGCGGCGTGGTCAAGAGCCGCGGCGCGAACAAGAACCCCAAGCTCGCCACCGGCGACATCGAGGTGCTCGCGATCGAGGCCACGGTCTTCAACAAGTCCGACACGCCGCCCTTCGAGATCGCCGACGAGATCGACACCGGCGAAGAGAAGCGCCTGCAGTACCGCTACCTCGACCTGCGACGCGCCCCGCTGCAGAAGACCCTGCGCGTGCGCCACAAGATCAACCAGATCGTCCGCCGCAGCTTCGACGACAACGGCTTCCTCGAGCTCGAGACGCCGTACATGGTCAAGTACACGCCGGGAGGCGCGCGCAACTTCCTCGTGCCGAGCCGCGTGCAGGCCGGCAAGTTCTACGCGCTCGCCGAGAGCCCGCAGCTCTTCAAGCAGCTCTTCATGGTCGCGGGCTTCGACCGCTACTTCCAGATCGTCAAGTGCTTCCGCGACGAGGCGCTGCGCCTCGACCGCCAGCCCGAGTTCACGCAGATCGACGTCGAGATGTCGTTCGTGAGCCAAGACGACGTCTTCATGGTCATCGAGAAGATGATCTTCGCCGTGTGGAAAGAGGTGCTCGGCATCGACCTCCACGACAAGTACCCGAGCGGTCGCTTTCCGCAGATGCCCTTCGCCGAGTCGATGGACAAGTACGGCAACGACAAGCCCGATCTGCGCTTCGAGATGCCCCACGCCGACCTCACGGACGTGGTCATCGAGCACGGCGGCGGAGGCGTCCCGTTCTTGCAGGCCATCGCCGAGAAGTTCACCGGCGGCAGCTACCGCCGCGATCTCCCCGCGGAGATCGTCAAGGCGCTGCGCATCCCCGCCGAGCACGCGCAGAAGCTCTCGCGCACCGAGATCGACAAGCTCGAGGACTTCGTCAAGGGCATGGGCGCCAAGGGCCTCGCGCGCGCCAAGATCGACGGCCAGGGCAACTGGACCCAGTCGCCGCTCGCCAAGATGATCACGCCCGCCATGCGCGAGGCGATCAACGCGCGCGTCGGCGCCGTCGAGGGAGACCTGCTCTTCTTCCAGTTCGGCAAGGCGAGCGTCGTGCAGACGGTGCTGGCCAACCTGCGCGTCCACATGGCCAAGCGCCTCGGGCTCATCCCCGAGTCGGGTCACGGCGGGCGCTTCGAGTTCTTGTGGGTCGTGAACCCGCCGCTGTTCGAGTACGACGAGGAGACCAAGGGCTGGGTCGCCGCCCACCACGCGTTCACGCGCCCGCACGACGCGTGCGTCGGGCTGCTCGACACCGACCCGGGCCTCGTCCTCTGCCACCGCTACGACCTCGTGCTCAACGGCTTCGAGATCGGCGGCGGCTCGATCCGTCTCCACGACCCTGCGGTGCAGGCCAAGGTCTTCGCGGCGCTCGGCATCCCCGACGAAGAGGCGCGGCAGAAATTCGGCTTCTTGCTCGACGCGCTGCGCTTCGGCGCGCCGCCGCACGGCGGCATCGCGATCGGCATGGACCGCCTCGCGATGCTCCTCTCGGGCGCCGAGAGCCTCCGCGACGTCATCGCGTTCCCCAAGACGCAGAAGGGCACGGACCTCGTGACCGACGCCCCCAACACGGTCGACGCCGCGCAGCTCCGCGAGCTGCACGTGCGCGTCGTCGAGCCGGCCGCCACGTGAGCGCGGGGCGAGACCGCCCGCGCCTGAGCGCGCTCGCGTTCCTCGCCTCTGCCGCCCTCCTCGCGCGCGCCTTCGTGGGCTGCGACGAGGAGAAGTCTCACGTGTATTCTGCACGCAAGTACGAAGAGGGCCGCAAGTGCGTGGGCGCGGTCGAGGCGATCGAGGTCATCTCCGGCCCCGACGCACCCCGCGACTGTCCGGCGCTCTGCGTCACGTCGGGCCGACTGCGCGACGGGTCGTCGACGCTGTTCGTGAGCACGACGTGCGGCCCGCACCCCTTCGGCGCCGACCCGAACCGCACCGACCCGCGCTGCGACGACGCGCTCGCGGCGTTCGCGCGGGGTGACTTCTGCCTCTCGGACGGCGGCTCCACGCGGCCCTTGGTCGACGCAGGCGCAGACGCGGCGGATGCGAGCGACGCGCAGAGCGACGACGCGAGCGACGCGCAGAGCGACGACGCGGCCGACGCGGCCGACGCGCAGAGCGACGACGCGGCCGACGCGGCCGACGCGCCGAGCGACGCCCCCGACGACGGGTGACCGGTCAGCGACGCAGGAGCGCGCGCAGCGCTTCGAGCGGGTCGAACCCGAGCAGCCCCGACACGTCGCGATCGCCCGCGGCGCTGCCGAGCCGCTTGCGCGCGCCCGCCATGAGGGGCTCGAGCAGGCCGAACGCGTCGGTGCGGCCGATCAGTGTACGAAAGCTCTCGAACGCGAGCCGCGCGCCGTCCGCACCGAGCGCGAGCCGGATGGCCGTGGGCATCGGCGAGACCACGACGTCGCGCACGATCGCCGCGCGCCCCCACGCCCCCGGCCGCGGGTCGACCTGCAGCTCGCGGAACCGATCGACCTCGGCGAAGCAACCGAGCGCGAGCGGCGCGTACCGATCCTCGGCCGCGCGCGCGAGGTGGCGGTAGTCGCGCCGCCAGTCGCCCGAGAGCACGCCCATGAAGGGGCGCAGCTCGTCGGGCCCGGCGATGACGTCGATGCCACGCGGGCCGCGACGCAGCGCGATGGCGGTCCACACCTCGCCGTGACGAAACGTGCCGAGCACCATGGCGCGCCCCTCGGGGCACACGGCGTCGAGCGCGCGGTGGATCACGGCGGACGTCGGCACGGGGTAGCCCTGGAGCCGACGCGGCCACGACTCGAGCACGCCCTCTTGGATCATCTCGCGCACGATCGTCACGATGTGGAGCGCCTGCGCGGTCAGGTCGTCGTGACGCTCCACGCGCGCGCCGAGGCGCTCCATCAGCTCGTCGAGCGCGCCCGCGCGCGCAGAGAGGGCCCAGCTCGCGTGGTGTTGCTCGGCGAGCTCACCCAGCGGGACGGGCCACGGACCGCGCGGGTCGAGGCGCCCCGTGCGCGTGTGGAGCAGCTTGCGCAGCCTGTCGCCGTCGTGCACGGCGATGACGCCACCGCGCGGGCGCGACGGCTCGAGGTCGGGCGTGGCGCGCGGCTTCCATAGCGAGAGGAACCGGGTCCAGGTCTCGGTCGTCCAGCCCTCGAAGCGAACGTCGGCAGAGAGCATCGCGCGCGCACCAAGGTAGTCGGCCCGCCTCGCGTTGCCGACAAAAACCGGCGCGATTGAGCCGTGTAGGTCGTCGTGCTACCTCTTGCGCGGGCGTCGAGACCCGACGCGAGA
Source organism: Myxococcales bacterium (assembly GCA_020430845.1). GTDB lineage: Bacteria > Myxococcota_A > Polyangia > Polyangiales > Polyangiaceae > Labilithrix. Next base: position 28,769 of record JAGQJA010000056.1, on the reverse strand, counting down.
GGAGGAGCGACATGCAAGGTGGATGGCAGCCGCCGCCCGGCGGCGGAGGATACGGGCCCCCCGGATACGGACAGCCGCCGCCGCCCGCTGGGCCTCCCGGTGGTCCGCCTGGCTACGGCGCGCCCCCGCCCGGCTTCTCGCAGGCGCCGTACCCCGGCGCTGGCGCGCCCATGGGTCAGGGCTACGGCCAGTACGAGTTCAACGCCGCCGAGAACGCGGTCATCGACAAGTGCGCCAACCGCGCCAAGCTCTGGGGCACCATCTCCACCGTGATCGGTGCGCTGCAGGTGCTCGTGAGCTGCGGCGCGGTCGCCAGCCCCAACCTGCTCGGACAGCTCCCGAGCGGCATCGTCGCCATCGTCATGGGCGTCGTGTTCATGGGCGTGGGCAACTCGCTCAAGTCTGTCGTCAACAGCCAGGGCAACGATCTCACCCACATGATGCAGGCGCTCGAGAAGCTCGGCGGCGCGTTCATGGTGCAGATCGTGTGCGCCATCATCTACGTCGTCCTCGCGGCGATCGTGATCCTCCTCGGCATCTTCGTCCTCGCGGCCGCCGCGGCGACGTCGGGCTGATCGCCCCGCGCGGCCGTGAGCGCCATCACCCCCGCATCGCTCTTCGAGGCGCACTTCCTCCCGGCCTACCCGCCGGACGCGCGCGCCGATCTGGCCCGCGCGCGCGCCGAGGACGCCAACCCCGCCAAGAACAAGAACATCTACGCGCACTTGGCAGACGCCGCCGAGGTGTTCGTCTCCAACGCGCCGCGCCTGTTCGAGGGCGAGAGCCTCACGCTCGACTACAGCGACGCGAGCGTGCACAGGCTCTCGGCCGCGCTCACGCGCGCGCGACGCGACGCGTGGCTGTCGGACGGCGCGACCGGCGCCGACGGCACGCTCTTCAACGTCGTGATCCACGGCGCGGCGTACGTGGGCGAGTGCGTCGTGCGCGCCCACGGCGGCGCGTGGTCGGTGCGGCGGCCGCTCTGGGAGAGCCTCGTCGCGCTCACGTCGCGCGCGGGTGAGGCCGAGCTCGCGGTGTTCCACTGGTGGCTCAAGTCGCTCTCCGACGAGGCGCTCGACGGCGGCGCGTCCCTCGCCGATCGTTACCGCGCGCACGTCGAGGTGCCCTGCGCGACGCCCGAGGAGCTGCCCGTCATCGCGACGCCCGATCGGCGCCTGCCCAAGCTCGCCAAGCCGAGCTACAGCGCCCTCTACAAACACCTGCGCGCGCACCTGCCCGAGCTGCGCGACGTCGGAGAGCACTTCCCGTCAGCCGAGCGCTTCGACGAGCTCGGCCTCACGTCGGTCTCGTTCCTGCTCGTCGGTGGCGGGCGGGCGCTCGTGATGTGGGCGCCGTCCAAGGCGGGCCTGCACGTGATGTGGCTCACGAGCGCCGGCTTCGACAAGGCCGCGTTCTACGCCGCCGACGCCTTCCCCGAGCCGCTGGTGCGCGAGGGCCCCGACGGCAAGCTCGAGATCGCGCTCAGCCTCGACGGCGCGACGCGGTCCTTCGAGGTGTTGTGGTGGGGTCCGTGAGCGCGCGTATGCTTGCGCCGTGCCCGATCGAGAACCACGCAGCGAGGCCACACCGCAGGTGACCGCGCCGGGGCGCTGGCGCGTCCCTGGCAAGACCGAGCGACGCCTGACGCTCGTGGTCGTGCTCACGGCGCTCGCGCCGCTCGCCGCCGCCCTCTTCCTCGCCACGTCGCTCTTCAGGCAGGCGTCGGCGCTCTGGTTCAACCCCGAGGTCGGTCAGCAGCTCGATCGCGGCGTCGAGCTCTACAAGGACTACGTCAAGGCCGTCAAAGACGACCTCCGACACCAGACGATGGCCATCGCGGCGGGCGGCGTGCTCCGAGAGGCGGCACGCAAGCGCAACGTCGAGCTCATCGAGTCCGAGCTCGACGCGATCCTCCCGCACGACAAGAGCGCGCGACCGTACCCCGAGCTGGTGTCGATCCGTGTGCGCGCGGCCGACGGGACCGTGCTCGGCGCGCGCGACCGCGGCCACGCCGTCGACGCCGCGTCGGAGCGCAGCCTCGAGGTGCAGAAGGCGCTCGGAGACGACCTCGACGTCGACGCGCCCGTCGTCGTCGCCACGTTCGCCGTCGCGCGAAAGCGCCTCGACGAGCTCGAGGCCGCGGGGAGCGTCGTGCACCGCTACCACCAGCTCGAGGCGTCGCGCGCCGAGCTCTACCAGGGCTACCTCAACGCGTTCGCCGCGCTGCTCGGCGTGACGATGATCGTCACCGTCGTGCTCGGCGTCATCCTCGCGCGCGGCGTCACGCGCCGCATCAACCGCCTCGGCGCCGCGATCAACGTCGTGGCGCAGGGCGACCTGTCGGTGCGCGTGCCCGTCACCGGCTCCGACGAGCTCACCGACCTCGCGCGGACGTTCAACCGCATGCTCGGCGAGATGGCGCAGTCGCGCGCGCGCATCGAGTTCCTCCAGCGCATGGGCGCGTGGCAAGAGATGGCGCAGCGGCTCGCGCACGAGATCAAGAACCCGCTCACGCCCATCCAGCTCGCGGTGCAGGAGTGCCACCGCAAGTACCCGGGCGACGAGCCCAAGTACCGAGCGCTGCTCGACACGACGCTCGAGATCGTCGAAGAGGAGGTGGGTACGCTGCGTCGCCTCGTCGGAAACTTCTCCAATTTCGCGAGGTTGCCGCACGCCGAGCTCACCGACAGCGGGCTCGGAGAGTTCCTCGAGGACTGCAAGGCGACGCTCGGTCACCTCGAGGACGCGTCGCTCGGGAGCGAGAGCGCCGACGCCGAGCCGGTCGTCGCGCAGAACGTCGAGATCGACTGGGAGATGCCGCCGAGCTCGGTGCGCGTGGCGATCGATCGCCAGATGCTCCGGCGCGTGCTCGTCAACCTCGTGCGCAACGCCGTGCAGGCCATCCGCGACGCCGGCGCCGAGGCGCACGGGCGGGTCGTGGTGCGCGGCGAGGAGGACCACGAGACGGCGGGCGCCAAGATCGTGGTCGAGGACGACGGGCCGGGCATCGACGAGGCGCTCGAGGCGCGCATCTTCGAGCCGTACTTCACCACCAAGAGCGACGGCACGGGCCTCGGCCTCGCGATCGTGAAGAAGATCATCGTCGAGCACGGCGGCGAGATCGAGGTGACGCGCAGCACGCGACTCGGCGGCGCGCGCTTCGAGGTGCGGCTCCCCAGCGCGGCGCGCGTCCCCACCGCGGCCGAGTCGGCGCGCGAGATCGCCCGGCGACACGGCGTCACGACGCGCGGCCATGGCTGAGCCTGCTCTCGGCGCGCGCGTGTGCTACTGCACGTGGAGATGAACGGCACGGCAAAGCACGAGCCCGTCAAGACCGACGCGGCCCCCGAGGGCGGCAGCGAGCTGCGCTTCTTCCTCATCGCCGTCGTGCTGGCCGCGGCGTTCGCCCTCGTGCCGCGATCGCTCTCCAGCTGCCGCAGCGCGCAGCGCGGCGAGGACGCGCCCGACTTCACGGCGAGCGTCGTCGCCAACCCGCTCGACAACAAGCCCCTCACCAAAGAGAGCGCGATCGCGCTCGCGTCGCTCAAGGGTCACCCCGTGCTGCTCGACTTCTGGGCGACGTGGTGCGGGCCGTGTCAGGCCGAGGCGCCCATCGTCAACTCGGTCGCGCAGCGGTTCGCCGAGAAGGGCCTCGTCGTCATCGGCGTCAACACGAGCGACGAGCCCGGCCTCGCCGAGCCGTTCGCCCTCAAGAAGGGGCTCGTGTTCCCGATCGTGTTCGACCGCGGCAACGCCGTCGCGCGCGCGTACCGCGTCGACAACCTGCCCACGCTGGTGCTCATCTCCAAGACGGGCAAGGTCGTCGCGATCCGTCACGGCGTCACGAGCGCGGCCGACCTCGAACGCCTCGTCCGCGCCGAGCTCTGACTGAGCTCACGCGTCGCCGTCGGGGCGCGCGCGCATCGGCAAGAAGAACCGCGCCCCCGTGAGATCGTTCTGACCGCAGTACAGGTCGGCGCCGAACGTCTCTTTGAGCTTGCGGTACGTCATCACCTCTTCGACCGTCCCGTCGCCCACCACGCGCCCTTCGGCCAAGAGCACGACGCGGTCGGCGAACTGCGCGGCCACGTTGAGATCGTGCATCACCACGAGGCAGGCGAGGTTGCGGGATCGTGTCTGCTCGAGCAAGAGCTCGTAGAGCGCGAGCTGGTGGCGCACGTCGAGGAAGGCGCCGGGCTCGTCGAGCAACAGCACCTCGGGGGTCTGTGCCAGGGCGCGGGCGATGCTCACGCGCTTCTGCTCTCCGCCGCTCAGCTCCGTCACCACGCGGTGCTCGAGGCCCGTGAGCTCACACCGCGCGAGCGCCTCGTCGACGATCGACGTGTCCTCGTCCGACGACACCATCCACGCGCCTTGGTGCGGCGCCCGTCCCATCGACACGACCTCGCGCACGGTGAACGCGAGCGCGGGCTGAGAGCTCTGTTCGACCACCGCGACGGCGCGCGCCACGGCGCCGCGCGTCATCTCGGCGATGTCGCGCCCGGCCAGCGTGACCCGGCCGCGTGTCGGCGCGACGAGCCCGCACGCCACTTTGAGCGCTGTGCTCTTGCCCGCGCCGTTCGCGCCGAGCAGCGCCACGAGCTCGCCCCGTCGGACGCCGACCGACACGTCACGGAGCACCGCCGACGCGGGCCCTTGCGCAGCGCGGCGCGCGCCATAAGTCGCCGTAACTTCATGCACTTCGAGGTGCATCGGCCGCTCTCCAGGCTGCTCCGCCATCTACGCCTGCTCGTCTCCCCGCGTTAGTGTATCGTGGAGAGTGCGGCGCGCTGCGGCATTGCGCGCCCGCCCCGCGCCGCCCGCGTAACCTCCAGGAGCCCATGGTGGAAACGAAGCAAGCAGAGAGTGCCACGCGCCGCGTCATCAAGAGGTACTCGAACCGCAAGCTCTACGACACCAAGGACAGCCGGTACGTCACGCTGCTCCAGATCGCAGAGATGATGCGCGGCGGCGAAGAGGTGCAGATCATCGACAACAACTCGAAAGAGGACCTGACCGAGGTGACCCTCGCGCAGATCATCTACGAGGAGCAGAAACAGTCGACGAGCCGCGCGGTGCCGCTGCAGACGCTCAAGGACATCATCCACCAGCGCACCGAGAAGGTGCTCACCGAGCTGCGCGGCGGCCCCATCGGCCGACTCATCCCGGGCACGACCAAGAGCGAGCCGCCTCCCGCGGCGCCCGAGGCCAAGGCCGAGCCCAAGGACGGCGCGCAGGCCGGCAAGTCGGAGCGCCCCGGGCTCGTCGACCAGGCCAAGGGCACGCTCGAGGACTGGCAGCAGAAGATCGACGATCGCGTGAGGGCGCTGCTTCCCACGCTCCTGCCGTGGCAGCAGCTCACGCACGAGATCAAGCGCCTCAACGCCCGGGTCGAAGAGCTCGAAGAAAAGCTCCGCAAGGCGTCCCAGGGCGGCGGCGGCACCGACGGCCACGCCTGAGCTCTCCGGGCGCCCGGTTGCGGGATCGCCGGAACGTGCTCAGGTTGTAGGGCCTTGGGAATAGCAACGGTTCTCCGCTGTTAGCCCCGTTGGAAAGGCCGTCGCTCCTTCATGCTTCAAAGACCCCCCGGCGCAAAACCCAAGGATAACGACACCTTCACCGAGGAGGCGTTGTCCCACCTCGACTCCCTCTACGGGGTGGCGTGCAAGCTCACGCGCAACCCGTCCGAGGCCGAGGACCTGGTGCAGGACACGCTCCTCAAGGCCATGCGCGCCCGCGATCAGTTCAAGTCGGGCACGAACCTCAAGGCCTGGCTCCTGCGCATCCTCACCAACACGTTCATCAACAAGTACCGGCGCGGAGGCCTCGAGCGCAGCGTGCTCGAGGGTCCCGACGCCGACCCGCTGGTCGACGGGTGGGTCAGCGCCGCCACCATGCGCCAGCTCCGCGATCCCGAGCAGCACGCGCTCTTGCCCATCATCGAGGGCGAGGTGCGACGGGCGCTCGACGCGCTCCCCGCCGACTTCAAGCTCGCCGTCATCTTGTGCGACGTCGAGGAGCTCACCTACGAAGAGATCGCCCAGGTCATGGGCTGCCCCATCGGAACGGTCATGAGCCGACTGCACCGCGGACGAAAGCTGCTCCAACGTTCTCTCTACAACCACGCGCTCTCCCTCGGTATCGTGAAGGGCGAAGAGATGGCTCCCTCGGACAAGCAGAGCGACGCACCGCCGACGGACCTCGCCGAGTTCCGCGCGCGCAAACGGGGGGTGGCGTGACCACGAGCACCGATCCCTGTAGAACGGCGGCGCGCCTGTTGGCGGCGCACGTGGACGGTGAGCTCGACACGGTGAAGACCCTCGAGGTCGAAGATCACCTGTCGGAGTGCGAGACGTGCCGTGAGAGGCTCGAGCTCGATCGGGCCACGCGCCTGGCGGTGAAGAAGGCCGTACGCGTCGAGGCGCCGAGCGACATGCGCGCGCGGATGCTCGCGGCGATGAACGCCGAGTCTGCGCGTGAGGACGCGCGCGCCGAGAGCGCCCAAGACGACGACCTCGAGACCGAGATCTCGGGCGCGTTCAACCAGGCCGAAGAGGCGCCCTCGCGTGGCGTGCTCCGCCACTGGCGCACGATGCTCCCGCTGGCCAGCGCCGCGGCCCTCGCCCTCGCGTGGGGCATGGCGTCGAACCAGCCCAACAACCACGGCTCGGCCGACTTGATGCGCGCCGGCTTCGGCAACGACGACCTGCTCCGCGAGCTCGTGGCCGAGCACTCGCGCCCGCTTCCCCCCGAGCGCACACGCCCCGAGGACGTGCGTGGCCTCGAGAAGTACGTCGGCGTGCCCGTGCGCGTGTCTCACTTCGATCAGCGGCGCGCGCGCTTCGTCGGCGGGCGCGTGCTGGGCGTACAGGGTGAGCGCGCGGCGATGCTCCAGTACGAGTTCGATCAGGGCGGCGGCTCGGTGCAGCGCGTGAGCGTCTTCATCTACGACCCGCGCCGCGTGCACGTGAGCGGCCCTCGCCTGGCGCCGCGCGCCGTGGGCACGGCCGAGGTGCGGGTGGGTCGCGAGCAGGGGTACTCGGTCGCCGTCGCGCAGCACGGCGGCGTGGGCTACGCGGTGGCGAGCGATCTCGACGCCGACAGCAGCGCGCAGCTCGTCGCGGTCGCCGATCAGTAAGGGCCCGAGCTCGCCCTTCTCCAACGAGGAGCGAGCCGCGCGCTTGCGGCGAGCCGCGGCTCAGCGCGCGGCGGCCATGCCGGCCTTGCGCGGGTCGGTCGCGGCGAGGATCTTTCGGTCCGCGCCCTCCCACGCCACCATCTGGATCGACGAGCCGATCCAGGGCTCGTCCTTGACCGTCTCTCCGCGCGTGGTGAGGCCCTGCCGCACGTCGACGGCGATGTCGGGCTCGACCATCAGCGGGCCGCCCGTCGTGTGGACACGGGGCGCGGAGACGCACGCGTTGGGGTCTCGCTCGAAGAGCAGGCGGCACAGCGTGGCCTGCAGCGTGCCGGTCGCGATGCGCGGGCCGCCCGAGCCACCGACGGCGAGGATGGGCTTGCCTCCCTCGAGCACGATCGTGGGCGTCATGCTCGACACGGGGCGAGAGAGCGGTCGCGGCAGGTTGGGGCCTGGTCCTTTGACGCCGAACGTCGCGTAGAGCTTCGCGTCGGAGAAGTCGTCGAGCTCGTTGTTGAGGATGATGCCGGTCTTGCCGGCCATCACGGCGGCGCCGAAGGGCCCGTTGATGGTCGTCGTCATCGACACCACGTTGCCCTCGGGGTCGGTCACGATGAGGTGGCTCGTGCCCTGCTCCTTGGTCTTGAACTCCACCGCCGGGTGCGTCTTGTCGGCCGAGATGCGCGCGCGTCGCGCGGCGAGCTGAGCCGGCGCGAGGGCCCGCTCGAACGCGGGCATCACCGAGGGGTCTCGATCGGGGTCGCCCGCCACGCGGACGCGATCGGCCCACGCGCCGCGGATGCCCTCGGCCACGGTGTGCAGGTATGCGCTCGACCCGAAGCCCATCGGGACGAGCGGCGAGCTCTTCGACGCGCCGTACATCCCCAGCACCTCGAGGAGCATGAGCCCGCCAGCCGAGGGCGCCGGCATCGTGTAGATCGTCCGACCGTCGTGTGTGCGCGTGAGCGGTTGGCGCTGACGCACCACGTATCCGCGCAGGTCCTCGGCCGTGAGAGGCGAGCCTGCCGCGCGCGCGGCGGCGACGATCTCGGCGGCGATGGGCCCGTCGTAGAAGTCGCGCTTGCCCGTCGCGCCGAAGCGCGCGATCGACGCCGCGAGATCGGGTCGCTTCACGAGCGTGGCGTACCCCGCGGGGTTGCCGCCGGGGAGAAACGCCCCCGCGAGCGGCGTCATGGCGGCGATGCGATCCTTGAACGTGCGAAAGGCGCCGGCCGAGTGGTGGCCCACCCAGAAGCCGTCTCGCGCGAGCGCGACCGCGGGCGCCGCCGCCGCAGCGAGGGACACGCGACCGAAGCGCGCGTGCAGCTCCTCGAGCCCCGCCGGCTCGCCCGGGACGCCGATGGCCGCCGGGCGAGGCGCGTTCATCTTGAACGGCGCGTCGAGCCCCGCCGCGTCGACCTTCTTGCCGGCCGTCTCGCGGAAGTCGAGGACGCTGACCTTGCCGTCGCGTGCAGAATACACCATTGCGAACCCGCCGCCGCCGAGGCCGCTGGCCGAGGGGTTCACGACGCCGAGCGCCAACGCGGCGGCGATCGCGCCGTCGGCGGCGCTGCCCCCGGCGCGGATGACAGAGAGCGCGGCGTGGGTCGCGTCGCCGTTGTCAGTCGCGGCGGCCATCGCCTTGCCCTCGGCGCTCGGCGGGTGAGCGGCGCTCGCCACGTCGGGCAGGGCGGCGGCGAGGCCGACGAGGAGCGCGCTGGAGAGGCCCAGGAGCCCGATCGAGGTGGCGCGGGATCGTCTCATCGCGATCAGGATACCCTCAACGCGCCGGTGCGAGGCGCAACTTGGTTGCGCCGCTCGTGCGTCGTCACCAGCCGAGACCGGTGAACGGGCCGGTGACCGGAGATTCGACCCGCTCGCCCGAACGGGCGGGGCGAATCGGAGGTTCGACTCCACAGGTCTCGGTGCTAGGCTCGCGCCGCCCAAATGCGCTTTCTGTACGTGATGGACCCGATGGATAGGGTCGCCTGGGACAAGGACACGACCTTCGCCTTCCAGCGCGCGGCTCAGCGCCGCGGCCACCGCGCGCTGCACTGCCTGCCCACCGACCTCTACACGGTCGACGGAGACGTGCACGCGCGCGCGCGGGCGCTCACCGTCTCGTCCGACGCGGGCGGCGTGACGTTCGGCGAGGTCGAGCGCGTGCGCATCGCCGACATCGACGCGGTGCTCATCCGTAAAGACCCGCCGTTCGACGACACGTACCTCTACGCGACGTTGCTGCTCGAGCGCGCCCGAGGCCGCACGCTCATCGTCAACGACCCGCGCGGCCTGCGCGACGCGAACGAGAAGCTCTACACGCTCCACTTCTCGCACCACATGCCGCACACGCTCGTGTCGGCGAGCGAGGCCCAGCTGCTCGAGTTCGTCGAAGAGACGAAGGCGGCCGTCATCAAGCCCCTCGACGGCGCGGGCGGCTCGGGCGTGATGCTCATCCGCGAAGGCGACAAGAACGCGCGCGCGATCATCGCGTTGCTCACGGGCGAAGGTCGTCGGCTCGCGATGATCCAGACCTACCTGCCCGCCGTCGAGGCCGGCGACAAGCGCGTGCTGCTGCTCGAGGGCAAGTCGCTCGGCGCCATCCTGCGCGTGCCGCGCGGAGACGATCTGCGCTCGAACATCCACGTCGGAGGCAGCGTCGTCCCCTGCCAGCTCACCGCCAAGGAGCAGGCCATCGTCGACGACATCGGACCGCGCCTCGTGGCCGACGGACTGATCTTCGTCGGCCTCGACATGATCGGCGAGCGCCTCACCGAGGTGAACGTCACCTCGCCGACCGGTATCCAGGAGCTCAGCACGCACCTCGGCCGCGACGTGGCCGAGGACGTCATCGAGTGGATCGAGCGGCGCACGTCCGACTTCCGCCCTCAGCTCCGCAGCATCCCCGCCATCTGAGATGCCGATCACCGTCCGCGTCCGCTCGGGAACGACGCAAGGCGGGGAGGCGCCCGCGCTCACGTTCGACGGATCGCGCGTCGTGCTCGGACGCGGGGCCGGGGCCGACGTACGTCTGCCGGACACGAGCGTCAGCCTGAGGCACGCCAGCATCCGCAGCTCGGGCTCCGACTACGCGCTCGTCGACGAGGGCAGCACCAACGGCACGTTCGTGGGCGGCATCCGCCTCTCTCCGCAGACGCCGCGCGTCTTGCGCTCGGGCGATCTCGTGCGCCTGGGTCGCGTGTGGGTAGAGGTGGTCATCGGGCACGCGGCGCCGACGTACGATCTGGCCCTCGCGACCCGCGACATCGCGCTCGCCCTCGTGGCGCGCGCCATGGACGCCGCGGGCCAGGGCACCGCGCCGCGGGTGCACGTGGTCGAGGGGCCCGACACCGGCGCCGAGCTGCACCTCGTCGACGAGGGGCGCGTCTACACCCTCGGTCGCGCAGAGACGTGCGATCTGCCGCTGGCCGACGCCGACGCGTCGCGCGAGCACGCTCAGATCGTCCGGCGCGGCAACCAGGTGCTCGTCCGCGATCTGGGCTCACGCAACGGCGTCTTCCTCGGCGAGGCGCAGCTGCCTCCGCAGCGCGACGTACCCTGGAGATCGACCGCGATGATGCGCGTGGGCGTGGCGGTGCTGGCCCTCGACGAGCCCGTCGTCGCCGCGCTGTCGGAGCTCGAGCACGCCGAGGACGAGCCGTTCGCCGAGGTCCCGCCCGAGCCGGCCCCCGACGCGGCCGCCGAGCCGGCGCACGCCCCCGCGCCCCAAGAGGGTCACGACGAAGCGCCGCCGAGCTCGGCCGCGACGGGCGACGCGCCGATCGCGATGGTCCCCGTCGCCACGACGCCGACCACACCGGGCGCGCGCAAGAAGGGCTGGTCGCTCACGGACGTGCTCGTCGTCGTGCTCGCCATCTCGGTCATCGGGGCGAGCGCGGCCGGCCTGGTGTGGCTCTTGCGCGGCTGAGAAGCGATCAGGGCTCGGGCGGCGGCTCGCTCGCCATGGTGGGCAGCGTGCCCGAGTCCGTCTCGGCGGGCGCCGCGGGAGGCGCTGGCTCGGCTTTGCGGGCGCGATAGTCGAGCGCGAGGCCGTCGAGCGGGATCGCCGCGAGCATCGCGCTGAGCTCTTCGGCGCTCTTGGGCCGATCGGCGATGCGCTTCTTGAGACACTTCATCACGACCTTGTCGAGCGCCTCCGGCAGGCCGAGATCGGGCCGTCGCTCGCGCATCGGCTTGGGGATCTGACGCTGGTGCAGGTCGAGCAGCTCGCGGCGGTTGGGCGACGAGATCGGGAGCTCTCCGGTGAACGCCTCGTACATGAGCACGCCGAACGCGTAGATGTCGGTCTGCGGCACCACGTTGGCGCCGATGCACTGCTCCGGCGCCATGTACTCGGGCGTACCGAGCGTGTAGCCCGCTTGCGTGAGTGACTCGGCCGTCGTGAGCTTGCTCATGCCGAAGTCGAGCACCTTGGGGGTGCCGCCCTCGCAGATGAACACGTTGCCGGGCTTGAGGTCGCGGTGCACGACGCCCTTCTGGTGCGCGGCCTCGAGCGCCTTGGCCACGCCGATGAAGAGCGGGATCCCGTAGCCCGGCGCGATCACGTGCTCGCGCGAGAGCTTGTCGGCGAGCGACCGCCCGTGCAAGCGCTCCATGACGACGTACATCGAGCCGTCGGGCATCTGGTCGAGGTCGAGCACGCGCGCGACGTTGGGGTGCTCGATGTGGACCTGGATGTAGGCCTCGCGACGCAGCCGGGCGATCTCGCCGCCGTCTCGGGCAGCCGCGCCACGCAGCACCTTCACGGCGACCTCGTGACCGAGGCTCACGTGCTCGGCCGCGTACACGACGCCGATCCCGCCGGAGCCGATCTTGCGACCGATGCGGAACTTACCTCCGAGCACGGTGCCCGTGAGCTCGCCGGGCACCGCGGCCGCCGTGGCCTCGCCGCGCAGGTCGAGGCCGCGCTCGAGGGCGGCGATGCGGTTCTTCTCGAACACGCGCGAGGCGACGTCGCGCTTGGACTTGTCCCAGAGCCGGCCCGCGCCCGCCCCGAGCGCGCCCGCGAGCACGCCGCCGAGCACCCCCGCGAGCCAGCCGCCGGCGATGCCGACCGCCAGACCGCACGAGGCCGCAGCCGCGGCCGCGCCGATGAGCGCCGTCGGTTGCGTGTCGGGCGCCTTCCACGTGACCACGTACGTGCAACAGTCGTCACCCTTGGCGAGGCACTTCTCGTGGATGACCTCGGCGTCGGGCAGCCCCCAGATGCGCGGCAGACCCGCGAGCTCGCCCTCGCGCGCCGCGCAGAACATCGTCTCGGACGACGCGTCGAGCGTCTCGGCGTCGTCGACCGCGTCGAGGCGCGGTCGGTACGTCATCCGCACGGTGTTCTGCGGCGCCGTCGCGCCCTTGGCCTCTGGCTTGGCGTCCGCCGGCGGCGCTTCGTCGCCCTCGGCTTGCGACGCCGGGTCTCCCTCCTCGATCTGGAAGAGACCGACGCGCGTGTTCTCTTTCGAGTTCTTGGCCAGGTAGCGGTACGTGTCGATCGGTTGCTCGACCGTGCGGAGCATACGCACGTGCGTGCCGAGCGCCTCGGGGTGGGTGACCCAGTCGCCGCGATGACGCAGGCCGTCGAGCCCGATGACCTCGACGATCGCCCGAAGGGCGCGACGGGCCGCGAGGGTGCTCACCCACCCCGTCTCGTTGTCGACGACGGACGGATCGATCCCCGCGTTCTCGAGGATCGACCGCGATGCGCGGTCGCCCTTCTCGGCGCGGATTCGCAGCAGGTACGTCTTCAGGAGCGAGGCACGCAGCTCCTCTTTGCCGCCCTGACGCACCGCCCCTTTGGGCAAATCGGCGCCACTCATCCGAGAAGAGCGTACAGGACCGCGCGCCAGGGAAACAAGCCTACACGTTGCCGTACAGAGGCCGCTCGCCGCGCGGCCCTTCGAGGTCGGCGAAGATCTCCTCGTGCCCCGCGGCGAAGATCACGCCCGCGGGCGCGAGGCCGGCCGCGAGGTCGCTCGCGCACACGCGCTGCGCGTATCCCACACGGACGTCGAGCCCGTCGTGCGGGTCGCCGTTCGACGACGCGCAGAGGGTGACGTGCGCGCCGCTGCGGGCCCAGCGCGCGAGCTCGTCGGGCAGCGGCGGGTCGGTCGCGTCGCGCACGCCCAGGTAGAGGTGGGTGACGGGCGCGGCGACAGCCGTGCGCACGTCGAGCAGCGCGCGAACGGCGCCGACCGCGCTGCCGGTGACGACGACGACGAGCTCACGGTCGCGCGCGAGGCCGACGGGAAAGCCGTGCCCGCGCGCGGCGCCGACCAGGGCCACCTCGCCGACGGACATCGCGAGCAAACCCTCGGACGCGCCGCCCGAGTGGCGCACGAGGATCTCCCACGGCGCCTCGCCCACCTGGCCCGCGAGCGCGAAGAACGCCACGTCCCCCGCGAGCGCGACCTCGCAGTACTGGCCGCATTCTGTGTAGGTTGCAGCGATCTCTTCGGACACTTCGAAGGCGAGCAGCACGAGGCCTGCCCCCGCGTCGGTGCGACGGACGAGCCGCGCGCCCTGCGCCTCAGAAGCGCTGGGTGAGACCGACACCCGCGTATCCCGGCGCGACGTGGGGTGTGAACCGGAGCTTGCCGCTCGCAGCCGGGCCCGTGGGCTCGAGGAAGTGCCAGAGCAACCCGCCCGCCGCGATGATCGGTCCGGAGATGCGCATGACGATGCCCGCCGTGATGACCGCCTCACCCGTGCCTGCCTTCGACGTGTCCTCGGGCTTGGGGCAGAACTGAGTCTCTCGGTTGCAGTCGCCCGAAATGAGGCCTTGGCCCACTGGGACGAGCACGAGGCCGGTCGCGAAGATGAGCGCGCCCGCGCCCACGACGAGCCACGGGTACACCGTGTGACCGCGCTCCGCGCCCGCGGGCGGGGGCTGCGTGGTGGAGCCTGGGTTGGTCGACGACGACGGAGGCGGCGCGCCGGTGCCGCCCTGCGCCTTGCGCTCCGCCTCCTCCTTCTTGATGGCCTCTTTGAGGTTGGCGATGCGGTTCTGGTGCGTCTGCAGATCGGGCGACGTAGGCACGCGCGCGACGTAGGTCTCGAGCGCGGCGAGGGCCTCGGGCTTGTCGCCCTTGAGCTCGTACGAGCGGGAGATGATGACGAGCAGCTCGTGCTTCGTGCAGTCGACCTTGTAGGCCTCCTTGAAGCGCGGGATCGCCTTGTTGTAGTCGCCGTCGTCGTAATAGACCTTCCCCTGGATGTAGAGGTTGTGGCCGTGCTCGCTGTCGTCCTTCGACGGCGTCTTGCCCCCGCAGTCTGGATACGTCGACGCCTCGTCGGCGAACGCCGGAGCCGACGCTGTGGCTCCGAGGACCAGGCAGAGACCGAGTGCGTGCTTCACGTAGCGCATCGAGACTCCTCGTTCGGCGCGCCTCCCGAGCGCGCGGAGCCGCATCATACGAGATCACAGGGCAGAAGTCCGCCAACGGTCGAGATGACCGCCGCGCGGCGCCCACTCACCACCGAGACGCGTCGAATCGACGCCAACTTGCGCCTAGACGCGCTTGGTGGCTTTGTCGCCGAAGATGTGCACGGCGTCGAGCAGCCAATTGAGGCCGCTCGGGTCGGCCGGGGCACTCACCGGCGCGAGCACGAAGCCCCCCGGACGCAGCTCGGCGTGCACGGGGCTGCGCCAAGACAGCAGCAGCTTTCGCACGCTGGCGGTCATCCCGCGCGCCACGGCGTCGGCCGACGGGGCAAAGGTCGCGAACACGTGGTCGAACGCGGGGTCGCCCGTGAGCAGGCGTGACATGTCGACCAGCTCGAGCGGCTCGGAGAAGATCCCGCCGAAGTCGGACGTCGTCGCGACCTTCACCTCGATGCGTGTATCTTGCACAATCGCGATCCACGTGCCCACGCGCGAGGGCGGCATGCCCGGCGCCGGCGCCGCGTAGTCGAACATCGCGCGCGCGATGGTGATCGAGCCGCCCGCGCCCGTGGCCTCGAGCACGTGCTCGTAGCAGAGCGGCACCTTGAGCGTGGTGTAGGGCTCCCAGGCGCGCAGCCACCGCTCGTCGCCCTGCGCCTCGTAGCGCATGCCGCGCTGGGCTGCGAAAGACTCGACCCAGTACACCGCGTTCGTCACGCGCTCAGCCTAGCCACAAGGGCCGCCGTCGCAAAGACTCAGAGCGAGGGGGCGTTCTGGGCGTGAGGGGCGAGCTCGCCCTTCTTGGCGCGGTCCTTCATCTCGTACTTGCTCGGGCACTTGGCCTCGATCTTCCGAGCCTCGAAGCTCCCGTCGTTCTGCAGCGCGCCGTGCACGGTGACCTCGACGTCCATGTTCGGCATGTCACGGAAGGTGTCGGGGATGACGCACTGGGCGAACCGCACCGGCATCTCGACGCCCTTGTGCTGCAGCGTGAAGCGGTACTCGCAGGGCGACTCGCGCTTGGCGAGCGTGCCGTGAACGAGCAGGCCCTCGGCGATGACCTGCCGCCCGACGAACGTGCTGCGCTGCGCGACGAGCTGATCGATCTTGCGACTGTAGAGCCCGTTGCTCGTCATGCCGCTCATGGCGAGCGCGACGATCGCGGCGGCGCCGCTCACGAGGAGCACGACAAGGAGCAGGCCCTTCTTGGAGGGCGCGGGCGCGTCGTCCTCGCCGCGTCGTCGTCGGGCGACCTCGAGCGCAGGCTGGCTCGGGGTCGGCTCGTCTTGGTTCGCCATCAGCGTGAAATGTAGTCCACGTGCGCCCCCGGTCAATCCGAAGCGCCCAATCTCAGCCGTGGGAGCTCGGCCACGAAAGCGGCGCGCCGCGGGCCCTATGCTAAGTTTCTATCGTGGGCGGGGCTCTGGGCCGCGTCCGATTCCTTATGTCTGACGTGCTGACCGTACCGGTACTGGTGCTCAATCGGCTGTATCAGCCGGTGCAACTCACCACGGCGCGGCGCGCCTTCGTCTTGCTGTACGCAGGAGCGGCGCACGCGCTCGACGACCTCGGCGAGGCCTACGACTTCGATCGCTGGCGCGGGCTGCCCGTGCGCGACGAGCTCGACGACGGCATCACGATCATCGGCGGATCGCTCCGCGTGCCTCGCGTGCTGCACCTGTCGCGCTACGACCGGCGCCCGCGGGTCAGCGTTCGCCTCACGCGGCGCAACCTGATGTACCGCGACGCCCACCAGTGCCAGTACTGCGAGAGCCGCCCGCCGCAGCGCGATCTGAACATCGACCACGTGGTGCCCCGGTCGCGCGGCGGCCCCGACTCGTGGGAGAACCTGGTCGTGTCGTGCCGCAACTGCAACCTCCGCAAGGGGTGGCGCACGCCCGAGGAGGCCAACATGCGGCTCGTGCGTCGGCCGATGCGCCCCCGTTGGTCGACCACGGCGCAGATCCTCCTCGGGTCGCAGACACGCTTCCCCGAGTGGGAGCCGTTCCTCAAGGCGAGCTGACGCGCGCGCTACTTGCCGGGCACGGGACCGGAGGGGCTGCACGCGCCCCACAGCTCCCACGCGCCCGACGCGCACACGAAGAGGTCCTCGCACCCGCAGCATCCCTGACACGACAGCACCAGACCGAGCGGACAGTCGGGGGCTTGCAGAGGCGCGCAGCCCGGACCGCCCGCGGCCCCCGGCGGCGCGTCGATCGCGGCGTCGAAGCTCGGCGAGGCGCCCGCTTCGGACGCGTCGGTGCGCCCTCCGTCGTCGTCGGCGGGACCGCGCGGCGGGCATCGCTCACGCAGCTCCCACACGTTTCCGGGCCGGCACGCGTAGGCGGCCTCGCACGACGGATCCGAGCACGCGAGGCCCCGCGACAGTGGGCAGCCGCCGGCCGGGATGTTGGTGCACGTCTGCGCGGTGGGCTCGTCGCTGCACGCGAGCCACGCCGCCGAGAGCGACAACACAAGCAAGATCAAAGAGATATAGCGCATGGTGCTCTCGCGTGGACGCCGACGCGCGGGCTCATCGTAGCTTGGTGAAGCCGTTCTTGGTCGTCGCCATGGGCGCGGGCCGCGCCGCCGGTCGCGCGGTGGCCTTGGGCTCGGCCGACTCGGAGGGCGCCGGCGTCGCGACCTTGGGCGGCGCGGGCTTCGGCGGCTCGACCGGGTAGGTCTCGAGCGGCTCGACGTCGAACCCGTGTCCTTCGGGCCGGGCCACGCCGTCGGCCTCGCGGACCATCGCCTCGGCGCGCGATCCGTCGAGCGCGATGGCCGTGACGCGGTGGCGCACGCCCGCCGTGAGCGGCACCTCGAACGCGACGATGTCGGCCGCAGGAGAGAGCTCGCGCGACTCGTCGTCGAACGTGACCTTCGACGCCAAGAACGGCAACGGCACGACCACCCGGCGCGCGGTGGGAGCCGGCGTGGCCGTGTCGGCCTGGGCCTCGCGCATGGGCCGGTAGCGCACCGCGACGCCGATCGCGACGACCAGTCCGAGCAGCGCCACGCCGCCGAGGACCGCGTAGCGGAGCCGAGCGCGCGAGAGCAGTCCGCCGTCGAGCTCGGAGCCGCTGCCGAACGCGTACCGCGCGCTGGGCGCGGGCGGCGCGATCGCCTCGAGGTTGCGCTCGTCGCGGGCGCGCATCTCCTCGGTCGGCTCGGGTCGTGCGCTGAGGCCCGACACCTCGAGCACGCGCTCGACCTCGCCCTCACCCACGACCTCGCGGATCTTGGCGTGGCGCACGCGCAGGCGCTCGCCGAACAGCGTCTCGATGAGGCACGCGACCTCGGCTGGCTTGGCGATGCCGTCTCGCCCCGCCGCGCTCATCAGCGCCGCGGAGAACTCGGCCGCGCTCTTGAACCGCGTGTCGAGATCGCGCGACAGGGCGCGCGCGATGGCGTCGTCGAGGGCCTGCGGCACCGGCACGCCGATCTTGCGGAGCGGCGGGATGGGCGCCGACATCACCTCTTGCAGCGTCTCGATGGCCTCTTCGCCGCGGAACAGGCGTCGGCCCGCGATGCACTCCCAGAGCACCACGGCCATCGAGAACACGTCGCTCTGGGTGGTGCAGATGCGGCGCTTGTCGATGCGCTCGGGCGCAAGGTACGCGAGCTTTCCTTTGACCTCGTGGGTGCGCGTGACCTGTACGCGGTCTTCTGCCTTGGCGATGCCGAAATCGGTGAGGCGCGCGCGGCCGTCGCAGCCGATGAGCACGTTGTGCGGGCTCACGTCGCGGTGGACGATGCCCATGTGACGGCCGTGCTCGTCGTGGAGCACGTGCGCGGCCTGCAGCCCGGCGAGCGCGTCGAGCACCATGCGCAGCGCCACGCGCGCGTCGATCGCGCGGTTGCTCGTGGCGAGCGCCTTGCGCACGTCGGAGAGCGACGCACCCTCGACGTAATCCATCGCGATGAACGGCTCGCCGCCCTCGAAGCCCAGCTCGCGCACCTTGACCACGCACTCGTGATCGATCGCGGAGGCCAGGCGCGCCTCGTCGACGAGCATCGAGAGGTAGATCTTGTCGACCGCGAGGTGCCGATGGGGACGCTTGATCGCCACGAGGGGCGCGTCGCGACCGTCGGAGGCGCGCGCGAGGTACACCGTGGCCATGCCCCCGGCGGCGATCTCGACGAGCAGCTGGTAGCTGCCGACGCGCCCGAGGGGCGGTGTCGCCCCGGTGGAGGAGGGCTCCGGTGGCCGGGACGTGGGGCCGCCTTCGCTATCCACGATCGAAACACAAGCACCTGGACCTGGGCGCGTCGAGCGAGATCGCATGGATTTCTGGCGATCCGGCCCGAAGCCCGGCGGCCCACGTTCACCTCGGCGCGGGGTGTCTGATACCGTCGCCGAGATGAACGCACGACACGCCGCCCTCGCCGCTCTCCTCGTCGTCAACGCCGCCGCGATCGCGTGCGGAGGCAGCAAGCCGCCGGCCACGCCGCCCACGCCGGGGGGTGCCGCTGGCGCCACGCCGACCGCGGCCGCGGCCTCGGGCGAGCCGGACCCGACGGGCGGGACGACGACGACGACCGCCGTGGGCAGCAGCGGCGACCTGCAGGGAGCCAAGCTCGAGACCGCCGGGTCGAGCTCGGCGCACTCCGAGACGCACGGTCCCAAGAGCGACGGCAAGGCCGAGCCCGGGCGGGGCCGTGACGACATCCGCACGATCGTCATGGCGCGGCGCGACCAGGCGCGCGCCTGCTACGACGCGGCGCTCAAGGACCACCCCGGCATCGAGGGAGACCTCGACATCAAGTGGACCATCGACCCCAAGGGCGACGTGACCGACATCTCGGTCGACGCGATGAAGTCGCAGATCAACGAGCCGTCCGTCGGCAACTGCATCATCGAAATCATCAAGAAGATCAAGTTCAACGAGAGCAAGAAGGGGTTCGAGACCCGCACGCACTACCCCTTCAATTTCCACCCCAAGAACCAGACCGCCAAGCCGCGTCAGTGAGCTCGGGCGCGCTGCGGATCGCCGCGGAGGCGCTCGAGGAGGCGCGCCGCGCCGACGCCCTCGACGCGCTGCTCGAGGCTTGGCGCGAGACGCCCGCGGTCGAGATCGCCGAGCTGATCGACCGGCTCTCGGCGGAGATCGATCGAGCCTTGCCCCCGATCGGCGCCAAGACGCAGAAGGGGCTGCACGAGGCGTGGCTCGACACCGAAGCGCAGGGGCGCGCCGTCGACCTCCCGCGGCTCGCGGCGGCCATCGAGCGGGGCAACGGCCCCATGATCCGTGAGCGGTTCGACCGGCTCTTCCAGCGCCCGCGCGATCCGCGCGTGTCGACGCTGGCGCTGCGTCTCTGCGCCTCGTGCGTGGCGACGCGATCCGTGGCGTTTCCGATGTGGACCCAGATCTTCAAGGTGCTGACCGACGGCCGCGACGTGCGCGCGCGCGCGGGGCTCGAGGGGGCCGCTCGCGCGAGGCGCGTGGGATCGCCCACGTTCATGGAGATGTTCCACAAGCGCGAGAAGGAGGTCGCGGAGGCGATGGCGGCGTGGCCCGAGGTCACGCTCGACGGCGCGACGCTCGAGGAGGTCACGCGCCTCGGCGGACTCGTCGACGCCCTCGCGCGCGGCCCGGCGCCCGACGCGGCCGAGATCTTGGCGACGCGCGCGAAGGCGCGGGTCTCGAACGCGGGCACGGGCGACATCGCGGCGCTCTTCGCGATGGTCTACGAGGCGCCGGACGACGACGCGCGGCGCGCCGTGCTCGCCGACGCGCTCGAAGAGGCAGGCGATCCGCGCGGAGAGCTCATCCACCTCCAGCTGCGAGGCCCTCTGCCGCCGAAGCTCGAGCGGCAGGTGAAGAAGCTGGTGCGAGAGCACGGCAAGGCCTGGCTCGGCCCGCTCGAGCCCTACGTCGAGGCGCGCGACAGGGTCTTCGCGCGGGGCTTCCTCGAGGAGTGCACGCTGCGTATCCGCACCAAGCAGGCCCGCGCGCGCGCAGAGGCCCTGCCCGAGTGGGCGACGGTGCGCACGGTCCGCGGGGTCACCGACGCGTCGATCCTCCACGCGCCGGCGTTTCGACACGTCCGGGCGGCGACGCTCGAGTCGTCGCGCGAGCTCGCGCGCCTGTCGGGGCACGACGTACCCGTCGCGATCCGGGCGCTGCACATGCGCGACGCCTCGCCGGTCGCGCCCGAAGATCGCGCGTCCATCGCGAGAGGCACGGGCCTGCCCTCGCTCGTCGATCTCACGGTGAGCCCGTTTCGCAGGGGCGGCCTCGAGCTCCCCAACATCGTGCGCGGCGAGGACTGGGCGTGGATCCTCGAGACGCCGCTCGGCGCGCGCCTCCAGCGCTTCGCGATCGTCGACGCGCCGATCTACGCGCGAGGCATCGACGTGGCCGACTTTGCGAGGGCAGCGCGCGCGAGCTTCGACGCGCGAGGGGCAGCGCCCACGATCGCCTCCGAGCTGTCGCACTGGTCGCACCGCATCGAGGTCCGCGACGGCACGGCGTTCGCGGTGGTCACGCCGCGCAACGTCACCGCGGCATGGATGCCTAGCCTACTGGAATCACTGGCAAATCTTCGACACGGAGACATCGCGTCGCTGACCGTGGAGCGCAGCGAGCTGGTGCGCGACGACGACCGCGTGCGCCTCGTGGAGCGCGTGCGCGGCGTGTGCGAGCTCGTCCTGGCCTGAGCAGTCAGCCCGCGCGCTCGAGCGCGGTGATCCAACCCCAAGACGTCCAGCTCTGGAACCAGCCGCCGAGCGCCTCTTGAAACGTCTGCTCGGTCATCTCTGCGGTCGCCGCGGCGCGCTCGCAAGCGTCACCGAGCGCGTGGCCGTCGCGCAGCGCGGCGAGGAGCGCGAACGCCCCGCGGTCGACGTCGATGTACTTGAGCTTCTCGCTGCCGCGGAACACGACGATGTACCGAGGGCCCGGCTCGGGCCGGGGCAGCTCGGAGATCTCTCCCGCGAGCAGCTTGCGCGCCTGCGAGCGGTAGTCCTCGGCCACGTGCGCCATCTCGACGAGCTGCACCGACGGGTGGAGCCGGACGCGCGCGAGGGGCCACGCGTCCTCGGGCATCGAGGCGATGGCGGCGAGCTCGATCTTGGTGGCGTCGGCCGCGTCGAACGCGTCGACGAAGGCCCACTCGAGGCGCGCCATGTCCGCGACGAGCGCGTCGTCGCGCCACGGCGCGCGCTCGGCGACGAACGCGGGCAGCGCGTGCCCCAGATCGCGGAGCGTGAACGACGTCGGCGGGTGCGCCGAGAGGTACGCGCGGGCGAGCGCGTCGAACCCGTCCTCGCCGAGCAGCGCCGCGAGCGACTCGAAGTCCTCGCGAAGCGCGCCCACGTGCCGCAAGAAGTACTGCTCGCGGTAGATGTCCACCTGCTCGACGCCGGTGAGCCGGTCGTTGCCCGTGGCGATCTCGGCCGCGCGCGCGCTCGCGTCTGCGTCGGTCGAGAGGCTCGCGTCACGGCGCAAGAGGTCCATGAGCGAGGTCTGGAGCTCGACGAGCGACGGGGGGGCGGGACTCACGGGCGCACCTCGACGGGCCGCGGGGACGCGCCGCGAGACAGGACGCTCGCGCGGAGGCGCCGCGCCGTGGCCGCCTCTTCGGAGAGGACGTCCCACTCGGGGATGTCGTCGTCCCACTCGACGAGCGTCGAGACCGCGCCGCAGCGCCCGATCGCGCGCTCGTAGAGCTTCCACACGGCGTCGCACACGTGATCGGAGTGCGTGTCGAGCAGGTACTTGCCCTTGTCGGTGTGACCGGCGAGGTGGATCTGCACGACGCGGTCGGCGGGCACGGCGTCGATGTACGCGTCGGCGTCGATCGTGTGGTTGCGCGACGAGACGTAGACGTTGTTGCAGTCGAGCAGGATGCCGCAGTCGGCGCGCTCGGCGATGGTCGAGAGCAGCTCCCACTCCTGCATCGTGCTCTCGCGGAACGTCATGTAGCTCGACACGTTCTCGAGGGCGAACGGGCGCTCGAGGAACCCCTGCACGCGCTTGACGCGCTCGACGACGTGCGCGGCGACCGCCTCGGTGTGAGGCAGCGGGAGCAGCTCGTGGATGTGCAGCCCGGCCGCGCCGCCCCAGCACAGGTGATCGGACACCCACGGAGGGTCGAGCCAATCGACGAACGCCTTGAGGCGCCGCAGGTAGTCGTCGTCGAGCGGGGCGTTGCCGCCGATGGAGAGCGACACGCCGTGCGGGACGACGGGGTACGCGTCCTTCAGGCGCTCGACGTTGGCGCGCGGCGGGCCGCCGGCGACGAGGAAGTTCTCGCTGATGACCTCGAACCAGTCCATCGCGGGCTTGGTCTCGAGCACGTGCGGGTAGTGCTTGGTGCGAAAGCCCACGCCCACGCCGAGGTCACCGATCCCATGTCGCTTGCGAAAGCTCATCCCACACCTCGAGCGCGCCGTCTTCACGGGCACAAAAGCACCGAACGCCGAGCCCCGCAACGCGAGAGCCCGGCGTTCGGCCGAGAATCAGGACGAGATCAGGCCGGCTTGGGGCACGAGGTGCCCTTGCCCTTGCACTCGTTCTGGCCCGCGCAGCTGGCGTTCTCGCCAGCCTTGCAGCCGCTCTTGCCCTTGCACTCGTTCTTGCCCTTGCAGCAGTCCTTGTTCTCCGGCGGCGCGACGTCCGTCGTCGTGGGGACCTTCGGGTCCGCAGCCGCGGGGGCCTTCTCGCCACCACAGCCCACGACGCCCGCGAGCATTCCCGTCACAGCCGAAACCGCCAAAGTCTTACCGATGTTCATTCCGTCGCTCCTTGTTTCGAAATCTGATCGCGGGGTGGCCATGTGCCGACGCCCGCCCTCCCTCGCGCCCTCGAGCGCGGAAACGCGACCGTGAGTCCGTTTCCGGGCGAGAGGTTACAGGGCCTTTCGAGGGGGCGGCCACTTTTTTCGGAATTCGGCGTGGGCGCCCGATGCGAAGCGCCGTACGCGGTGACCCCACGTAGAACTTGGGTCGGGCGCCGTTCCATGGGAAGAATGGGGCGATGGCAGAGCCTGAGGTCGTCCCTGCGCTTCTCGAGCTCGGCTTCAGCCTCAACGAGTCGCGGGCGTACGCAGCGTTGCTGCAGGAGAGCCCGGCGACCGGATACGAGGTGGGAGTCCGCGCGCAGATCCCGCGATCTGCCGTGTACGGCGTGCTGCGCCGCCTGGTGAAGGCGGGCGCCGCACGCTCGATCGCCGGCACGCCCGAGCGCTTCGCCCCGGCCCCCGCCGAGGATCTCGTGGGCCTCTTGCGCAAGCGCTTCGACGCGTCCACCACGGCGCTCGAAGAGGCCATCCAGAAGATGGATCACTCGCCGCCGGTGCCCGACGCGTTCAGCGTGCGCGGATACTCGCGCGTGCTCGAGGAGGCCGAGCGCCTCATCCGCGGGGCGCAGTCGCGCGTGGTCATCAGCGGATGGCCGCGCGAGATCGAGCAGCTCTCGGCCGAGATCAAGCGGGCCGTCAAGCGCAAGGCCTACGTCGTCGTGTTCTCGCACGCCGTGCTGCCCAACCTGCAGTGCGAGGTCTTCAGCTACGGCTTCGAGGAGCGCGCGCTCGAGGAGTTCTGGAAGCATCGGCTCGTCGTCGTGGTCGACGACACGCGCACGCTCATCGGCGCCACCGAGGGCGGCGACGGCGACACGGCGGTGATCAGCGAGACGACCGCCATCGCCGAGATCGCGACGTCGCAGGTCGCGCTCGACATCACGCTGCTCTCGCAGCGCCAGAACCGCGACGTGGGCCAGGTCATGGCCAAGATGCTCGGCCCGCGCGTCGGCCGCCTCGACACGCTGCTCGAGCAACAAGACGCGAGGGCGCCCGCTCGGGGCGGTCGGTGACGGCCAGCATCCCGCCGCGGTCGCTGCGCCCCGGAGCGCTCCGGTCGCTGCCGCCGGGCCTCGACGCCTACGCCGACCTCCTTCGCGACACGCGCGGCCTCCGACGCGAGCACGCGGCCCTGCGCGAGGCGTGGCTCGGCAAGCTGCAGATCGAGCGGCGCGAGGACACGCTCTTCGAGCTCGAGGTGCTGCTCAAGGGCCTCGCGTGCTTTGCCAACCCGCGCAACCACCCGGGGCCGCCGCGGCGCGCCGCCGTCGTCGCGCAGGACTACCGCGAGCCGCTCGTGCTCGCGCGCGAGGGCATGCAGCGCATCATCCAGCTCTGTCGCGTGCTCTTGGGCGAGCGCGAGCGCGCGTTCGTGTTCCAGCGCTACCTCGAGATCCAGCTCACCGACGACGCGACCCGCACCAAGCTCCAGCGCGGCGCGGCCGACCAGAGCACGCCCGAGGAGTCGCTGTTCGTGCTGCGCCAGTCGATCACGCACCTCTACGAGGTGACCGGCGGCGTGGCGCGCCTGCCGCGCGTGCCGTTTCGGCTCTTCTACGCGACCCTCTCGCTCGCGCACCGCGAGGTCGCGCAGTCGCGGTTCTTCAACCCGCTCGTCGCGCTCGAGTTCCGGCCCGAGTTCGATCGCATCACCAACTCGCGTCTGCTCGAGCTCATGCGACAGGTGCCGGGCGAGCGGGCGCGGAGGCTCGTCGCGCTCACGTTCCTCTCGCTCTTTCGCATGCTGCGCTACCTCGCGCTCATGGAGCAGGCCTCGCGCGACGCGCGCCGACCTGGCGGCGTACTGTATCTGGCGCTCGCGGCGCTCCGCTCGGACGCGCGCGCGCTGACGTCGTACCTCACGAACAAGGCCGGCACTCAGCTCGCCGAGAGCTTCGAGCAGGACGTGTTCCGCGTGCCGGCGCACGAGATCGCGGCGCGCTACGACGCGCTCATGCACGAGGCGCACGGGCTGCTCGGCATCAAGGCGGCCGTGGGCGGCGTGGCGGCGAACCTGCGCCTCGAGATGCGGCGGGTGTTCGACCACGAGTTCCCCGCGCCCGACGGGCACCAGAACTCCGAAGACCTGCGGAGCGCCCTGACCACGCTCATCGCCAACCTGCGTCCGGCCCTCCAGAACGCGGTGCTCGTGCTCGGGCGCACGCTCGGCGCGAGGCTCGACGAGCACGGCGTCTTCGACGACGCGGCGGCGCGGCGCGCCCTCTCGGAGCGCCTGCGACGCGACGTGTGGATGTTCGCCCAGATCGTCCGCGCGTTCGGCAGCAAGGCGAGCGCCGCGCCCAAACAAGACGAACGCTGGGCGGGACCGTCGTCGCTCCAGTTCGTCCGCGAGTTCATGGCGTACTTTCGCTCGATGGGCTACCCGCTGCTCCGCGCGGCCGACTACCCGCGGGTCGACGCCTTCATCTCGGCCCTCAGCGCGCTCGAGGAGAGCGATCTCGCCGATCCGACGCGTCTCGAGGCCGCGCTCCAAGAGGCGAGCGAGTTCTACGTGTTCCTCTCGGAGCTGTTCGAGCACATCGGGCAGCGCGACGAGCTCAAGGGCGTCGCGTTCGACCGCCGGGCCGCCGCGGCCGCGCTCCAGCTCTACCTCGGCGACTGACCCGGATCGTCCCGACACCAGCTCACATCGGAGCACGTTGTGGTCGGGCGTTCAGCAGTCCAGGCGGGCAGGGGGGTGCGGGCGCGCAGGGCCTCGACCCCACACCCGCTCCCGGGCTCGGGGTAAGCTCAGCCGAGTGACGGGTCGGAGCGCGCAAAAGACAAAAGGACGAAAGGGCGAGCCCACGGGGGGCACGCCCTTCGTCCTGTCTTCGCGTCCGGCCTTTTCAGGTCGAAAAACGCGAGGGCTGGTCAGCGTTTACCGCTCACTCTTCCCCATCGTCCATACGAACGGACGCGGAGGCACCGCCCAACATCGACGGAACACCGGCCGGCGGAGCTGCCTTGGGAGCAGCCTTTTTCCCGCGCGCCTTGGGAGCGCGCTTCGCCGCGGACCGCCCAGTTTTCACCGCCTTGGGGGCGGCTCGCCTAGCTGGCTTTTTGGCGGACTTCTTCGCACCAGCCTTCTTGGCGGGCTTCTTCGCAGCAGCTCGCTTCTTGGCCGGCTTCTTTGCAGCCTTCTTGGCAGCAGGCTTCTTCGCGGTCTTCGCCGCAGCCTTCTTGGTGGTCTTCGTCTTCTTCGCCGCAGTCTTCTTCGCGGGCTTCTTCGCAGCAGCCTTCTTCTTCGCAGCCATATGATGCCTCCTGCAGAGGTGATCTACATGACGTATATGGTCACCTACGTTACATGTCAAACAAAAAAACTTGACGGGTGCGCAGGATGAATGGGCGCTCCCTCCTGCTCGAAAGTATGCCCTTGCATACGCAAAGGAGCGCTTTTTGAAGC
>JAGQJA010000056.1:0-1959 GCA_020430845.1 Myxococcales bacterium | reverse complement strand
ACTTTTTTTTCGTCACCCGGTCTTTTTGGTGTGCCTCCGGTGCGCCCGTCGCGCGCTCGTCGCCGCGGGGTCTTGGTTGACGACGAGAAGCGGCGCCCGATAGCGTGCGAGCGGCCGTTGGCGTGCCCTGGCGACGCCCGCGCGAACCCCGCAGGAGACATGACGATGAACAGGACCTGGCTCTTGGCACCGCTCGCCGCCTTGGCGCTCGCCCTCGGCGGCTGCGGGCACACAGACGAGGAGATGGCCGCGAAGCAGCGCGAGATCGACAAGCTCTCCGCCGACCTCAAGGCGGCGAAGCAGCAGATCGCCGACGACCAAGCGAAGTACGGCGAGGCGCGCAACCAGCTCGACAAGATGCGTGACGACCTCAAGCGCGCCGGCATCGGCCTCGAGAAGTCGCAGCAGGACGCGCAGCGCCTGGCGCAGGCGCTGGCCGAGTACAAGCAGCGCGCCGAGCAGCTCGCGATCATCGAGGCGCGCTTCCGTGAGCTCCGCAAGAAGCTCGACAAGCTCAACTCGATCGGACTGAAGGTCGCCGTGCGCAACAACCGCATGGTCATCCAGCTGCCCGGCGACATCCTCTTCGACTCGGGCAAGGACGCGCTCCGCCCGCAGGGCAACGAGGTCCTCGCGCAGGTGGCCGAGGTCATCCGCGGCGACAAGGACCTGTCGAGCCGCTACTTCTTGGTGGCCGGCCACACCGACAACGCGCCCTACCCCCGTGGCGGGCCGTTCAAGGACAACTGGGGCCTGTCGCTCGCGCGCGCCCGACAGGTGCTCCTGTACCTGATCGCGGAGCCCAAGCCCGGCAAGGACGGCAAGGCGCAGGGCGGGGGCCTCAGCCCGATCCGCTGGGCGGCCGCCGGTTACGGCGAGCAGGACCCCGCGGCGGGCACGATCGCCTCGCAGGCCAAAGAGGAGATGCAGAAGAACCGACGCGTCGAGCTGGTCGTCCAGCCGAACGTCGAGGAGATGCTCAACCTCGACACGATCCGCTGAGACCCGTCGACCGACGGACCTCGCCCGCGGGCGCGCACACACGTGACGCGCCCGCGCGGCGTTTTGTGGGAGGCCTCATGCGCGTCGCGACCATCGACATCGGAACCAACAGCGTCTTGCTCCTCGTCGCCGAGGCCTCGCGCGGCGCGCCGCTGAGCGCGCTCCGCGAAGAGGCGACGATCACGCGGCTCGGCGAGGGAGTAGACCGCACGCGCACGCTCGCGCCCGCGGCGATCGCGCGGACCACGGCGTGCCTCGACGCGTACGCGGACATCGTGCGCGAGATGGCTGTCGAGCGCGTGGCGGTGGTCGGCACGAGCGCGATGCGCGACGCCGGCGGAGGAGAGGCCGTGCGCGAGCACGTCCGGCGCGTGCTCGGCGTCGAGGCGCGCACGATCGCGGGTGACGAAGAAGCGGAGCTCACGTTCCGCGGCGCGCTCAGCGGGATCGACGCCGCCCGACATGCAGACGAGGTGTCGGTGTTCGACGTGGGGGGAGGAAGCACGGAGATCGTGCGCGGGCGACCGAAGAAGGGAGAGATCCTCTACGCCAAGAGCTTCGACGTCGGCAGCGTGCGCCTGACCGAGCGCCACGTGAAGGGCGATCCGCCGACGGCGGAGGAGAGGGCAGCCGCGATCGCCGACGCGCGGGGTGCCTTCGCCGGGCTGCCCGAGATGCCGCGCGGGCTGCCGGTGATCGGGATCGCGGGGACGGTGACGACGCTCGCCGCGGTGAGCGCAGGGGTCGATCCGTACGACGCCGCGCGGATCCACGGGATGACGATGAAGGCGGAGGACCTCCGCGAGGTCGTGGAGCGGCTCGCTGCGATGACCGTGGCCGAGCGCCGAAAGGTGCCCGGAGTGCACGAGAAGAGAGCGGACGTCATCGTCGCTGGGGGGTGGGTTGTGCTGGCGGCGCTGGAGGGGCTGGGGGGTGAGGAGCTTGTGGTGTCGGATC
>JAGQJA010000055.1 GCA_020430845.1 Myxococcales bacterium | reverse complement strand
GCGGACAGCGCGTACGGTGCGCCGGCAGAGATCCGTCGACACGCGACGCGACCGAGATCTCGCCGCGCTCACGTGGGAGATCGGCGCGCGCACTGGGCGACAGCGCGCCACAGAAATCGATCGCGGTCACGCGGGGAGCCCATCGGCACGCGCGATGCTTTGCAGGGATCGCATGACACGATTCCACGCACTTCCTCTCGCCGCTCTCCTCCTCGCGATGTCCGCGAGCTGCGCCGCCGAGAGCGACGATGGCGGCGACGAAGCGATCGCCGAGAGCGCCGACGAGATCCGCGGGAGCTTTCCTGTGGGCACCAAGCTCCAGACGACGGCCATGCTCAACCAGCGCTCATCGCCGAGCCCGAGCGCTCGCGTTCTCCAGGTGATCCCGGACGGCACCATCGTCGCGTCGGCGTCCGCGACGCCGCGCGCAGGTTGGTACGGCGTCACGTGGAACGGCAAGACGGGCTGGGTCGACGGCATGTACCTCTCGAAGCCCTCGAGCGCGGGCGGCTCCGGCGACGCCGGCGCTGTGCTCTCCCTGCACGGCTCCGGAGCGATCCAGCTCTGGGACCAGACGTTCGGGCGCCGTGACGGCGCCGACCCGCTGTCGAACATCCGCGACGCGGCCGCGGGACGCAGCGCGAAGACCAGCTGCTACGGCGGTGCGCCGTGCAACCGCGTGCAGCTCTCGTCACGCCTCGTCTCGGGGATGGCCAAGCTCCGCCAGCAGTACGGCTACAAGTACTTCGTGACGGCGATCGCCGGCGCGTCGCACTCGGCGGGCTCGTACCACTACGCCGGCCGCGCGTTCGACATCGACCAGATCAACGGCGTGAAGGTCAACGGCAACACCGCGCTCGCGCGCGCCTTCATGAGCGCGTGCTCCGCGCTCGGCGCCATCGAGGTGCTCGGCCCGAGCAACCGCTCCGACCACCAGGACCACATCCACTGCGCGTGGTAGCCACCTGAGCGCTGCGTAGCGCGCTCGGTGAACGCACCGCTCGACGCGTGGTGCGATCGTTCTGCACACGACAAAGTGACAACGAAATGGTGAACGGAATGTCGCCCTTCTGCCGGCTGCTCCCCGCGCAGAAAGGAACGACACACTTTGTTCTCCAACACAGATTCGATCGACCAGACGCGACGCGCCGGCCTCGCCTCGCTCACTGCCTTGTTCACCCTCTTCTGCGCGAGCGAGGCACGCGCAGAGGATCCCGAGATCGACTCGCTGCGCGCGCGCGTCGAACGCGCCGAGACCGAGCAACGCCTCCGCGAGCGTGAGGCCGCGGTCAAAGAGCGACGGCGCGAGATGCTCGAAGCCCCGGCGCGCGTGGCTCACGAGCCGACGCGCTTTTCGCGCAGAGGGAGGCTCGTCTTCTCGGAGCTCGCAGGGCTGCGGGCGAGCACGCCGCTGGCGGGCGTGGGGGGCATCGGGGGCGTCGGCGGGCTAGGAATAGGCGCGCTCGGCGGCGTCGGCGTCCTCGGGGGAGACACGGGTCCGAGCGGACTGCTCACGTTCGGCAGCACCTCTACGGACTACGGCTTTGCGGGCGCGAAGACGCAGTACGTCGCCTTCAACCCCAGCATCGACTACTTCGTCGGCGACCATCTCACGCTGGGCGTGTCGGCCACGGCGGGGAGATCGCGCGTCACGACCCCGATCATCAGCGGCGCAGTGCCCACGGACGGGCCGCCGGTCTGGACCTCGGCGGGCGACGCGACGTGGACCTCCTACACGCTCGGGGCGACGCCGCGCATCGGCCGCCCGATCGACGTCGGCCCCGTCACGCTCTGGCCCAAGCTCGGCGTGGGATACGCCGCGACGCGGAGCGAGACCGTTGGCGTGCCGGGCGTGACGTCCGGCCAGAGCATGCTCGCCCGGACCTTCACCACCGAGCTCACCTTCGACGCGCTCTTTCGGCTCGGCGAGTACGTCACCTTCAGCGTCGGCCCCACGGCGTACTACCGCCGCACCGACACGAGCCCGAGCGACGTGAGAACGGCCAGCCCCGACTTCGAGGCTCTCGGGATGGGCTTCCGCGGACACCTCGGCGTCACGCTGCCTTGACCGCGTCGGGCCGGCGTTCGCTCGACCTCGAACCGAGGCCGTCGCGTCGGGAGATCACGCCGGTCGGAGGCGAACGCGGTAGGTCGTCCACAGGACGTTGAACGCCGCGAAGATCCCGACGAACGCCCACCCCATCTTGGGCCCGCCCTGGAGCACCGACACGGCGATGCCCACCGTCGCCGTGGCCGACCAGATGATCTTCAGGTTGAGCATCCCGCGGAAGGCCTCGAGCGTCTCGTCGCGCCCGAGCAGTGACTGGACGCCGATCCCCATCAGCGCCGCGCCCACGAGGCGCGCGCTGATCGGATCCACCTCCGTCCAGCCGAGGGTCGTGAGGAACGCGCGCGGCGCGAACAGCAGCGGGAGCGCGAAGACCACGTCGGCGACGAAGTGCACGACGAACCACTTGCGGAGCGACGCGGGGACTTCCATCTCGCGAGACTCGCGCCTCCATCGTGCCGTGTCCACTGGGTCGACGCGCGGTCGACGTACGTGCGCGACTCGCCGCCGTCCCTTGTCCGCCGTAGCGCCTCGCCCTACGCCCCCAGCTTCATCTGCTAGATTTCTCCAGATGCAGCGCCGGAGCACCCGCTGATGGCCGACGATCGCGAACGAGCGCCCGATGCCCCGGAGCGCCCCGTCCCCTCGGAGGCTTCTGCCACGCCGCTCGTGCCCGGCCGTTACGCCGGCCCGTCTCACGCGGCCCCCTACGCGCTGAGCCGCCTCGCGCCCCCGTTCGACCTGGTCGATCTCGCGCGCGAGATCGAGCGCGCTGACACGACCCTCGCCAATGTGGCCGAGGGCAAGCTCGCGCTCATCGCAAAGCAGATGGAGGCGCTGCGCGCCGAGGCGCGCGAGATCCTCGAGCGGGGCAAACGTGACGCGATGCTCCACCGGGTCGCGTGCAGCTTCGAGAAACGCATCGGCGGCGTGGTGCACCTGTACCGCCGCGACGACGGCTCGCTCTGGTTCTCGCTCATGGCGCCGCACGAGTGGACCACCGCGCGCGCGCAGACGTTCGTGGGCAGCTACCGCCTCGAGCCGGACATGTCGTTCACGCTCGTCGACGGCGTCGAGGTCGACGCGATCGAGGTGAGCGACGCGTCGCCGCCGAGCGCGGACGCGTGAGGGCACGGGCTACCGTCGCGACCACGCTCGCGTGGGTCGTGCTCGCGGCGTGCGGGGACGACGATCGGCCCCCCGGCGCGCAGGGCGCCCTCCCCACCGACGCGAGCGCGCCCTCGGCCGACGCGGGCCGTCGAGACGACGCCGCCCCGCTCCCCTTCGACGCGGGTGCGCCCACGTGGGTCGCGCGCGCGTCGCTCCCCGAGCCGAGGCAAGAGGTCGCCGTCGTGGCCGCCGACGGTCGCGTCTGGGTCATCGGCGGCTTCGACGCGGCGCCGCGCCAGCTCCCGTCGCTGCTCGTCTACGATCCGCGCACCGACACGTGGACGCCGAAGGCCGCGCTGCCCGAGCCGCTGCATCACATCCACGGCGCGGTCGTCGGGCGACGCATCTACGCGCTGGGCGCGCTCGGAGCGGGCTTCGCCGCCAAGAACGTGGTGCTCGCGTACGACATCGACGCGGATGCGTGGACCCCCCGGGCGCCGATGCCGCAGGGCACGGAGCGCGGCGGGGGAATGGTCGCGACGCTCGGCGACGTCGTGTACGTGGCCGGAGGCCTGCGCGGCGGCGCGGTCGACGACTTCTCGGCGTACGACACCACGCGCGACGCGTGGGAGACGCTGCCTCCCCTGCCCGTCGCCCGCGATCACGGCGTCGCCGCGGCGGCATCCGGCAAGGTCTTCGTCATCGGCGGGCGCGGCGGCTCGATCGGCGGACACACGGCCAGGGTCGACGTCTACGATCCCGCCACGCGCACATGGGCGCGGGGCGCGCCGATGCCCACGAGCCGCGGCGGCATGGCCGCGTCGGTCGCGCGCGGCTTGGTGCTCGTCGCCGGCGGCGAAGGCGACGCGCAGAGGACCTCGGGCGTCTTCGTCGAGGTCGAGGCGTACGACCCACAAAAAGATGAATGGTACACGCTTCCTCCGATGCGCACGCCGCGCCACGGGACGGGTGCAGCGACCATCGACGACGTCGTCTACGTGCCGGGCGGGGCGACGACGCAGGGCTTCGGCGCCACCGACGTCGTCGAGTCGCTCGCGTTCTGACCGGCGCCGCGACGCAAGACGTGCACGCGCGCGCGCCGCGAGCGCAAGACGCGCGCGTCGTCGACACCTCTCGCCGCGAGATCTCGCGATACCTCCGCCTGGCGTCTGTCTTGCACGGGCGCGCGCCATGCACCGAACGCTCATCGCCCTCACGCTCGCGCTCTCGGCGGCCTCGGCCGCGTGCGTCTCGAGCGGTCGTTACGATCAGGCCGTGCAGGACGCGCAGGCCGCGCGCGCAGAAAGAGACAAGACGGCCGCGGCGGCCGCGGCGCGCGGGCGCGAGCTCGAAGCGCGCATCGCCAAGCTCGGGCTCGACGTCGCCGCCCTGGAGCAGAAGACGCGCGAGCGCGACGCCGCGATCGTCAGCGCCGACAAGCGCGGCGACGAGCTGCAGAAGCGCCTCGACGACGCGACCTCGATGAACGAGGGACTGCGCAAGGAGCTCACGCGGCTCGGCAAGGACGCCGACAAGCTCCTGCAAGAGAAGGGCGCGCTCGCCTCGTCGCTCACCGAGGCCAAGGCCCGCCTCGAAGAGCTGAGGCGCGCGCAAGCCGCCGCAGAGGCCCGCGCCAAGCTCTATCGAGAGCTCGCGCTCAAGCTCAAGAAGATGGTCGACGCCGGAGACCTGAGCATCGTGCTGCGCGACGGCCGCATGATCCTCCAGCTCCCGAACGACGTGCTCTTCGACACGGGACGCGTCGAGCTCAAGCCGGCGGGCCGAACGGCCCTCGAGCAGGTGGCCGCGGTCATGCGCACCATCGGCGGGCGCCGCTACCAAGTGGGCGGCCACACCGACAGCGTCCCCATCGCCACGGCGCGCTTTCCGTCCAACTGGGAGCTGTCGGCGGGGCGCGCGCTCGCCGTCGTGCACATCCTCATCGACAACGGCGTCGACCCCAAGGTGCTCTCCGCTGCTGGTTACAGCGAGTTCGATCCGGTGGCGTCCAACGAGTCGAGCGACGGAAAGCGCAAGAACCGGCGCACGGAGATCGCGCTCGTCCCCAACATCGACGAGCTCGTCGCCGTACCCCACTGAGCACGCGCCGAGCTCGGGTGGCGCGTCTGCGCGGTTGCGCGTGGCGGGGCGCAGGCCGGACAATGGCGCATGAGCCACGACGGCCAGGACGAGACGCTCCCTCGCGTCGGCGACGCGGTCTCCGCGCAACCCCAGATCGACGGGGCCGCGACGGACCTCGTGACCTACCCGCCTGCGGAGCGCTACGAGGAGCGCGGTGAGCTGGGCGTCGGAGGCATGGGTGACATCGACCTCTGCCGCGATCGGACGACGGGCAGGCTGGTCGCGCGCAAGACCGTCTCGCCGGCGCTCGCCACCGACGCGGGCGTCCGCGCACGCTTCGCGAGTGAGGCGCGCGTGCAGGCGCAGCTCGAGCACCCTGCCATCGTCCCCGTGTACGACTGCGGGGTCGACGACGGGGGCCGCGCGTTCTTCACGATGAAGCGCGTGCGCGGGCAGACGCTGGCGGACGTGATCGAGGCGCTCGCGCGCGGAGACGCCGACGCGGCGGAGCGACACGGCCGCCACAGGCTCCTGACGGCGTTCGTCCAGGTGTGCCGAGCCATCGACTACGCGCACGAGCGCGGCGTCGTCCACCGCGATCTCAAGCCCGCCAACGTGATGCTCGGGCCGTACGGCGAGGTGTACGTGCTCGACTGGGGCCTGGCGAAGGTGCGCGGAGCCCCCGACCGCAACGCCACGCTCTCGTTCGACGGGCTCGACGTGGCCGCAGCGCAGACACAGGCGGGCGACGTCTTCGGCACGCCCGGCTACATGTCGCCCGAGCAGGCGCGCGGAGACGAGGTCGACGCGCGGTCCGACGTCTACGCGCTCGGGGCGATCCTCTTCGAGATCCTGACCCTCGCGCCGCTCCACGGCGGCGGTACGGCCAAGGCGGTGCTGGCCCGCGCCAAGAAGGGCGTCGACCCGCGACCGTCGCGACGGACGCCCGAGAGGGACATCCCCCCCGAGCTCGAGTCGGCGTGCATACATGCATGCGCATACGATCCGTCGGACCGCACCGAGACCGCGGGCGAGCTCGCCGACGTGATCGAGGCGTTCCTCGCCGGCGACCGCGACATGGAGCTGCGCCGTGAGCTCGCGGCGCTGCACCTGTCTCGTGCCCGCGAGGCCGCGGCCAAGGCCACGGTCCCCGGCGCGACGCTCGACGACCGCGGCGAGGCGCTCGCAGAGGCCGGCCGCGCCATCGCGCTCGCCCCCGAGGACGAGCACGCGCGCCGGCTGCTGGTCGAGCTGCTCACGCGACCGCCGCAGTCGACGCCGCACGAGGTGACCGACGCGCTCGAGCGCGAACAGAGCCACTCCCACATGCGCAGCCTGCCGCGCGTGGCCCTCTCCTTCTTGGGCGCGTGGGTCGTCGTCCTCCCCGCGCTGCTGGGCCTGGGTGTGCGGCGACCCTGGCTCGTGGGGCTCTCGTGCGCGTGCTGGCTCGTGTCGGTGGCCGCCAACACGTTCGTCCTCCTGAGGGGCCGCTCCACGGTGTGGACCCAGCGCGCGTTCACGTCGGTGACGGCGATCGCCGTGATGACCACGAGTGTGTTCTACGGTCCGCTCGTCATCGCCCCGACCATCGCCGCCGTCGTCGCGACCGCGTCGGTGCTCCAGATGCACAAGCAGAACCGCGTCTTCACCGCGGTCGCGTACGCGCTCGCGCTCGCTGTACCCACCGCGCTCGTGCTCACCGGGCACCACCCGGTGCACATCGACAGCATCGGCCAAGCGATCGGCATGTGGCCCGGCGCGATCGACTTCCCCCGCGGCTACTCACTGCTCGCCGTGACCGCGGCGAACGCGCTCGTCATCTTTGCGGCCGCGCGGTACGCCGCGCGCTACCGCGACTCGATGAGCCACCTCGCCCTCCAGAACCACCTGCAGTCGTGGCAGCTCGCGCAGCTCGTCCCGTCCGACGCGCGTCCGTCGATGCGACCGCCCGCGGCCTGAGCGCGACGCCTCAAGCCTGCGCGCGGCGTGCACGCGCCAACGGCACCACCTTGGCCATCACGCGGCTCGAGCGCGCCGCTTCGTCGCCACGAGCCCCACCGCCGTCGCGCGATCCGTGCACCCCGAACACGCACCCCCGCCCGGCCCCCTTGGCGTCGTAGAGCGCGCGGTCGGCCGCCTCGAGCAGCTGCGCGAGGCTGCGCGTCGGCCCGCCGTCGAGCTCCGCGACGCCCACGGACACCGAGAGCGGCGCGCGAACGTTCGCCGTCCGTCGCGCCACCTCGTCGGCGATACGACCGCCCGCGGCGAGCGCGTCGCTCACGCCGGCGCGAGGCAGCAGGATCGCGAACTCGTCTCCGCCCACGCGCGCCGCGACGTCGCCGGACCGCACCGAGGCGGCGATGCTCTCTGCGACCGTTCGGATCACGGCGTCGCCCTCGGCGTGACCGAACGTATCGTTGATCGTCTTGAGCCCGTCCACGTCGACGACGAGCATCGACAGGCGCGTGCCCCCACGGCGCGCTCGCGCGAGCGCCTCGAGTGAGCGCCCCTCGAGGTAGCGGCGGTTGAACAGGCCGGTCAGCGGGTCGGTGTCGGCGAGCTGCTCGAGCCGAGCCGCGCGGCGACCGACGACGTAGCCCAGCGCGCCGAGCACCAAGACGCCCCACGCGAGCATGTACCCGTACGTGACGGGGACGCGGTGGACGTCGGCGACGAACCACGCCCACGACGGACGCGCCGAGGCGTCGATCGCGTGGGCCACGCTGAGCCCCACGGGCGCGAGCGCCCCGATCGCCATCCCCACCGCGACGTACGCCTTGCTCGCCCGCGACCCCGTCATGCCTTTGTCGTACGGCCCTCGCAAAAGATAGACAATTAGAAAGAGTCGACGCGATATATAGTAAGAACCTACATCTTGGAGGCGGGGCCGGAGGCGCGCGTGGAGTGGCTCAACTATCACCATCTCTTCTATTTCTGGGTCGTGGCCAAGGAGGGCAGCATCGTGGCGGCGAGCGGAGAGCTGCGCCTCGCCCACCCGACGATCAGCGCGCAGCTGCACCGCCTCGAGGAGTCGCTCGGTAGAAAGCTCTTCGAGCGACAGGGCCGGCGGCTGGTGCTCACCGACTTCGGGCGCGTGGCGCAGCGCTACGCCGACGACATCTTCTCTACGGGCCGCGAGCTGCTCGACGCGGCCAGGGGCGACGGGCTCGACAAGCCCACGCGGCTGGTCATCGGCGTGTCCGACGCGCTCCCCAAGTCGATCGTCTATCGCATCCTGGAGCCAGCCTTCGGCGCCGACGCCGGCATCAACCTCATCTGCCGCGAGGATCGCTCGACCGAGGCGTTCCTGGGCGAGCTCGCCATGCACACGGTCGACGTGGTCATCTCCGACGCGCCCGCCCAGCCCGGAGGCGCCGTGCGCACGTTCAGTCATCCGCTGGGCGAGTGCGGGACCGCGTTCTTCGCCGCGCCCGACCTCGCGCGTTCGTGTCGGCGCGGCTTTCCGCGGTCACTCGACGGCGCGCCGTTCTTGCTCCCGGGGGCGAGCTCCGCCATGCGCCGCGAGCTCGAGGCGTGGTTCGACGCCGTCGGGGCGCGCCCCAGGGTCGTGGCCGAGGTCGACGACGCCGCGCTCGCCAAGGTCCTCGGGGAGGCGGGGCGAGGCGTCTTCGTGGCGCCAGACGTCGTCGAGGACGAGATCAAGCGGCGATACGCCGTGGAGCTCGTCGGGCGCGTCGCCGAGGTGCGGCAGCGCTTCTTCATGATCTCCGTCGAGCGACGGATCCGCCACCCGGCGATCGTGGCGATGACCGAGGCCGCGCGAGAGCGTGTCTTCCTCCCGGCGCGCGCTCGGGCGAAGGCGACGCGAGGGTCGGCTCGTCGTCGCCCGCAGACGACCTAGATATCGACGGACGCGTCCACATGAAGCCCCTCTCCAAAGCCCCCCTCTCGCCCTTCGGCGTCGTCCTCCTGCCCATCCAGCGCTTCCTGCGCCTCGAGGCGGCCGGCGGGATCATGCTCATGGCCTCGGCGGCCGCCGCGCTCGCCTGGTCGAACCTCCACCCGGCGAGCTACGCGGCGGTGCTCGGCTACCCGATCACGCTCGGCGCGGGCGGGGGGGCAGTGCACTTCACGGTCACGCAGGTCGTCACCGAGGCGTTCATGTCCGTCTTCTTCTTCGTGGTGGGCATGGAGATCAAGCGGGAGCTCGTGGTCGGCGAGCTGAGGCAGCTCTCGCGCGCCGCGCTGCCCGCCATCGCGGCCGTCGGCGGCGTCGTGGTCCCGGCGGGGCTCTACCTCGCCTTCACCTGGGGCACACCTGGACGCTCGGGCTGGGGCATCCCGATGGCGACCGACATCGCGTTCTGCATCGGCCTCCTCACGCTCCTCTCGGGCCGCGTGCCCCGCGCGCTCATCGTGTTCGTGACGGCGCTCGCCATCTTCGACGACATCGGCGGCATCATCGT
>JAGQJA010000636.1 GCA_020430845.1 Myxococcales bacterium | reverse complement strand
AGCTCGATCTGCCTCGCGAGGTGGGTCGGCCCGGCCAGGCCGAGCGCGCGGAGGTGGGCGATCGCGAGATCTTCGAAGAGTCGAGGGTAGTAGAGCGAGTTGACGTGCTGGTTGCTGTCGGTCGTCGCCATCGCGAACGTCCACGCTCGCTCGGTCGGTTCGCCGATGGGCTCGGCGCCTTCTGGTACGCCCGTGAGCTCGTCGGCCGGTAGGGCCACGTGCGTCGCTTC
This sequence comes from Myxococcales bacterium, assembly GCA_020430845.1. GTDB lineage: Bacteria > Myxococcota_A > Polyangia > Polyangiales > Polyangiaceae > Labilithrix. Next base: position 6,234 of record JAGQJA010000636.1, on the reverse strand, counting down.
GGGCACCGGGGGCATGCCGGGGACCTCGACGCGCGTGACGCGCCGGCTCTCCTTGGGCGCGAACAGGCGCGTGAGCACGTGCTCGGCGAACAGGGAGGCCGCGCGTGCACGCGGCGCGTCGGGCTGCGGGGCCGGACCGTACGTGCTGCCGTGCGGCGCGTGCGCGTCGAGCCACATGTTGAGGAAGATGCGCTGGACGTCGCCAGCAGCGTCGGGCTCGTGCGCGAGGGCGACGCGGCCCGTCATCTCCATCGGTCTCATGACGCTGAACGGCCCCGGCCCTCCGTCGAAGACGAGCCTTCGCATGATGGGGACCACGCCCGACGCGTACATGCCGGCGATGGGCTTGCCGCTGACGAGCTTGCGCCACACGGTCGCGCCGAGCCCCGCGAGCATGCCGGGCAGCATGAGGCGACCGTCTTGCGCCACGTCCTCGTAGCGGAGGCCGAAGCGCTCTTCGGCGCGCGCCTCTGGGGTCACGTCGGGGGCGGGCGGCGCGGCGATGAAGGCGTGGGTCGGCGATGGCGAGCTCACGGCGGACGTCTCGCACGGCTGCGCGCGAGGATCCAGCGCGTCAAGGGATCGTGGCCGTCGCCTCGGCGATCACCTCGGGCGTGGGCGGCGTCCGCGACACCATGTCGAAGAGCCTGCGCGCGGCGGGCGTGGGCTTCTGCGCGAGCGCCTCGAAGTCCGACGGGCGGATCGTCTGGAAGACGAGACGGACCTCGACCCGTGCGCCCGGCTCGGCGCGCGCGACGCGGTAGGTGATCTCGTCCTCGCTGCCCCACGACGGGTCGTCGTCGACGCCCTTGGGCGTCGTGTACGCGGCCCACTCGTGGCGTTTGTCGAAGCCCTGCGGCAGGAGGCGGTTGTCCTTGCCGAACGTGATGGCGTCGAGTGGCCTGTGCACGACCTTGCCGTCGGCGTTCACGGGCACCGCCTCGTACACCTGCACCTTGGCGTCGTCGTCGATCACGTCGAAGTGCGGAAAGAACGTCGCGGGCTCGACGAGCGCTCCGGTGCGGTCGACGAGCCGGCCGAACGCGTCGCTCCTGCCGGACTCGAAGAGCGCCGCCCCGTCCGCGCGCGCGACCTTGACGTGCACCCACATGCGCCGGCTCGGGTAGCCGGTGGGTAGCTTGTGGCCGGTCGCGTTGGTGATCTTCACGCGCACGACGCCGGCGTCGCCTTCGCGGCTCGCGTTCACTCGGAGCTCTGCGGACGACCGCAAGAACGCGCGCTGCAGAGCCGCCTGCGCGCCGAGCTCCTCTGGCGTCGCGGTGGCGCCCCACGCGTCGTTCGCTGCGGCGACGCCCAGCATGTAGGCGTTGGCCCCGAGGAACGCGTGGCGGGCGTGGGGCGAGCGCGCCTTGAGATCGGGCGGCGTCGTCGCGAGCGGCGAACGGATCTCCTGACCGTCCTCGTCGACGCTCGGCATGTGGCATTGCTGGCAGGTCGTCGCCTTCGCGCCGACGGGGGCCTCCGCGCGAAAGGCCGACGCCTTCCACTCGAGGTAGGGCACCTGCTCGGGGAACTCGGGGCCCTGCTTGCCGCCGGGGAGCGGCGCGCGGGTCACGACGGTGTGGCAGGTGGCGCACAAAGAGCTCTCGAGCACGTGCACGCTCTTGAAGGGGGTGAAGTCGACGATGAGCCGCATCGGATCGGTGAGGGGAGCGTCGTGCGGTCCGTAGACGAGGCGCGACGTGCCGATCGCGAAGCCTCCGGTGAAGCTCGGGAACGTGCCGAGCCCTTCGCTCGTGATCTGGTGGCAGCCGGTGCAGGCCACGCCCTCGCGCGCGATGTGGGCGTTCGGGCTCACCTCGGCCGTCATGAGCGCGAACGACGGCGCGCGACCGGACTCGAGGTCGATCTCGACGCTGGCCTCCGGGGCGTGGCACCGCGCGCACGTGCGCTCGACCGTCGAACGGAGGCCGGGCCGCGCCTCGAGCTCGTCGGCGAACGCGGCCACGTAGTACGGATCGCGCGCGGCGAGCGCCATCATCGTGGGCTTCCAGCGGCCGACGGGTGAGATGTCGCGGCCCTTCGGATCGCGCAGCGTGGTTGTGTCCTTCGAGAGGTGGCACTGGGCGCAGGCGTCGTGTGTGGTGAAGTGCGCGGTCTTGGCCTGTTGGTGGGGAGGCGGCGGCGCGAGGCGCTCGCCTTCGACCCCGAGCCAGCGGGGACCGCCCGTCGCAGCGTCGCCCCCGTCAGGAGCGTCCGCGGGCGGGGGCGCGTCGCTGCCTCCCCCTCGGCACGCCGCGGCCGCTGCGAGCACCGCCGCGAGCGCAAGCGTTGCACCGCGAGCGCAAGCGTTGCGCAGGCTGCCGCTCGCGAGCGCGCGCGGGCGCAGGGAGATCCTCGACACGCCGCCCTCCCAGCAAGCGCGGTGCCGGCGCCTCAACCGTGGAACGCGACGGCGGCGTGGCTGACGATCGATCCCTCCTCGGGGTCGACCGTCTGCTCGTAGTGACAGACGTCCCCGCGCGCGCCGTCGTCGAGCACGCGCAGCAGTGAGTAGACGGGCGCGAGGCCACACACGCGACGCGTCTCGAGGTCCGCCGCGACGTCTGCCCAGAAGCGGCGCGCGTCGCCACGGGCGGCGTGCTCGAGGGACTGGCGGTCTCGTTCGTCGAGCGCTCTGCGCTCGCGGTCGTCGAGGGGCTGGGCGTCGCCGAAGCGCGGTCCCACGTGAGCCAGGTCCGCTCCGGCGATGACGATCGCTCGCCTCGAGCTCACGACGCCGCGGAGCGCGTCGAGAAAGCGTTCGACGGTGGGGTCGCCCGACGGGTCCGTGCCGCGCACCTGGTGAGCGCCGAGGCCCGCGAGCACCGGGACGATCTTGGCCCGGCGCGAGCCCAAGAGGTGGCGGAGGAACACTGCCTGGAACTCGAGCGAGTGCTCGCGCTTGTGGTTGAACTGGTCGGCGTACGGCTCGAAGTCGCACGCGGCGGCGAGGGTGTCGATGGCCTCGACGTCGGCCTCGATGGGCCCGAGGGGCGTGTCGAACGCCTTGCGGCAGAGCGCGAACGGGCTGCGCATCGGGGCGTGGGAGGTGCCGAGCAAGATGAATGTATCTACATCTTCTGTGAGGGCGCCGCGGAGCGCCTCGTATGCGTGGCCGTAGCACGCGGCGCCGCGCCACGGGTCGATGTGCGGTGCGACCAGAGCCTTGAGGCGCCCGCGCGGTCTTTCGCGTGGCTGCGCGCGCTCGAGGCACTGCTTGTCGATGTACGTCGCGAGCTTCACAGGGTCGGCGTGGTACGCGCCGCCGGCGTGTGACGCAGGGCGCACGGCCGCGTCGGCGAACTCGCGCTCGATCCGCGCGCGCGCGGCGCGATACCGCGGACCGTCCACGAACAGCGCCGCCTCGAGCTCCTCGGCGACCTCGACGACGAGCTCTGTGGGGACCTCCTCTCCGCTCTCCCCGCTCACCGCGCGCGCGATCTCCGCGCACGTCTGCTCACCCGTGAAACGGGCGACGATCGGGACGAGCCCCGCCGGGAGCGCCGCGTGCGACGGGGCGACGCCCTGCGTGTCGCGGAGCATGAGCATGCGTCCCCGCTCGGGGTCGGCGATCATGATCGTCTCGATGGGGCGAAGCACGGGCCGGGAGCGCTCGGAAGCCACGCCCAAAGGATACCGCGCAACCAGCCCGGTTCGTGCTATCCCCGACGTGTGGCCCGGTCCACGGGGCTCCCCAGCTCAGCCGTTCAGCGCGAGGCGCTCGCGGGGCTGCGCGCGCTCTACGACGAGGTGGATGCCCTCTTCGGCGGCATCACGTGCGAAGCGTCCACCGACTGCTGCCGCTTCGGCGTGACCGGGCGTGAGCCGTACCCCACGGCCGTCGAGCTCGCCCTGCTCGAGCGCGCGGTCGCCGCGCGGGGCGGCCTGCCGAAGCCCCCACGGCTGCCGGTGGTGTCAGAGCGCCGGTGCCCGCTCCTCGGGGCCGACGGCAGGTGCGTGGCGTACGCGTCGCGTCCGTTCGGCTGTCGCACCTTCTTCTGCGAGCGCGCGACCCCGCCCGCCGACGGCGTGTCGCGTCGCGACGTGCAGCGCCTCGCCCGCGACGTGGCGGCCTTGTCCGAGCGCTTCGACCCACGCGATCCGCAAGCTCGCCCCCTCTCTCGTGCGGTCGCCGCGTGGAGGTCACGATGAGGCTCTCGTCGGCGTGGTGGGCCTGCCGCCGCGCGCTCGGCCGGGCGCTGCGCTTTGGTCCCGTCGCGGGCGTCGTGTGGCTGCTCCTCTTGGCCTCTTGGGCGGGCGCGCGCTCGGCCGCCGACGACGTCGACATCGGCGGCGCGCGCCGGGCCGAGGCGATGGCCGAGTTCATCGCGGCGCGCTTCGGTGGCGAGCTCACGCGCATCAAGATCCGCATCGTGCTCCTGAGCGCCGTCTTCGGCGTCGCGCTCGGTCTCGTGGCCGACGCGCTCGCGTGGGCCAGGCGGACGAGCGACGGGCGGAGGCGAGAGCACGTGCTCGAGCGCCTCGGCGTCGTCGCCGTGCTGCATGCGGGCGTCGTGGCGTGGAGCATGGCCGACAGCCCGCAGCTCTATTCGGGCAGGTGGTACGCGGTCGGAGGACTCCGGCGCACGGTCGAGGTGCTCGTGACGGACGTGCTCGGCCCGAGCGGCGTCGTCGTCTGCATGTCGGCCCTCGCGATCGCGTACGTGCGGCCGGCGTGGGTCAAGCGCGGCCTGCGGCGGGTGCTTGACCCCATCGAGCGGGCTTCGCTCGGGCGTCGCTCCGCGTTCCTCGTCGCGCTGGTCGGGGGCGTCGTCGCCGTCGACGCGCGCGTCGGTGCTCGGGCGACCGGAGGGCAGCCCGCCGCTCTACCCCGAGAGGTCCGGGCACCCGACGGCGTGTCCGCCGGCACGCGCCCGTCGTTCCTCGTCATCGCGGCCGACTCGCTCCGGGCCGACCGCCTCGACGCGACGCGCGCGCCCACGCTCGCGGCGCTCGCCGCCCGCGGCGTCGCGTTCGACAAGACGTACGTGTCGTTGCCGCGGACCTTCCCGTCGTGGGTCACGCTCCTCACCGGCCGCCACCCGCACCACCACAAGATCCGCTCGATGTTCCCCACCTGGGACGAGCGCGCCCGTGACCTCGACGCGCTGCCCTCGCGGCTCGCCCGCGCCGGTTATCGCACCGGCGTGGTCAGCGACTACGCCGGCGACATCTTCGGTCGCATCGACCTGGGCTTCGAGCTGGTCGACACGCCCACGTTCGACTTCACGGTGCTCCTCCGTCAGCGCGCGCTCGAGCGAGAGACGCCGCTCTTGCCCGTGCTCCACTCGCGCGTCGGGCGCGCGCTCTTCCCGGAGATGCGCGAGCTCGCCGACGGCGCCGACCCCGAGCTGCTCGCCACCGACGCGATCACGGCGCTCCGTCGCCTGTCGCGCGGACCCGAGCCGTTCTTCCTGACCGTGTTCTTCTCGACCGCGCACTTCCCGTACGCGGCCCCGGCCCCGTACTACGCGCGCTACACGGATCCGTCGTACCGGGGGCGCTTCAAGTACAAGAAGCCGGTCGGGCTCGGCACCGAGGGGCCGCCCGACGCCGCCGACGTAGGGCAGATCCGCGGCCTCTACGACGGCGCGGTGAGCGCGATCGATCACGCCGCGGGGCGCTTGCTCGAGGAGCTCCGGGCGCGTGGGCTGTCCGATCGGACGATCGTCCTGTTGACCGCCGACCACGGCGAGACGCTCTACGATCACGGGCACGGCCAGGGCCACGGCGATCACCTGTTCGGCGACGAAGGGACGCACATCCCGCTCGTCCTGTTCGACCCGCGCGCCGAGCACTCCGATCGCGTCGGCGACGTCGCGCGTGACGTCGACCTCGCGCCCACGGTCTACGAGCTCGCGGGCGTGCCCGCGCCCGACGATCTGGACGGTACGAGCCTCGCGGGCGCGCTCCGGGGCGAGTCGATCGGCGATCGACTGGCGTTCGCAGAGACGGAGCTCTGGTTCACCGAGGACATTCCGGGGCTGCCGGCCGATCTTAGGATGCCGTACCCGGGCATCATGCGGCTCACCGAGATCGACTCGAAGCACGGGTCCGAGATCGTGCTGCGAAAGGACATGCGCCTGCTGACGACCGTGGCCCGCCATCGCATGGTGCGCGACGGCCGCTACAAGCTCGTGTACGTGCCCACGCGCGCGGGCGTGCGCTACCTCCTCTTCGACACCGTGGCCGACCCCGGGGAGACGATCGACGTCTCGGCCGCGCGCCCCG
>JAGQJA010000635.1 GCA_020430845.1 Myxococcales bacterium | reverse complement strand
CCCTGTCGCCCGATCACTGCTTCCCAGGCTCGGGCGTCTATCTGCAGCAGAAGCTCGGGCTGTGCGAAGGCCCGAACGCCAAGTTCGTCCCGGCCCTCGACGTGCGCAACCAGTGCAGCGGCTTTCTCTACGGCCTCGCCACCGCGAGCTCCATGGTGCAGAGCGGCGCGTGCAAGCACGTGCTGCTCATCGGCGCCGAGACCCACTCCGCCGCGCTCGACCTCTCCACGCGCGGCCGCGGCGTCTCTTCGCTCTTCGGCGACGGCGCGGGTGCGGTCATCGTGAGCGCCACCGAAGAAGACCGCGGGCTGCGCGCGTGGAAGCTCGGCGCCGACGGCCGCTTCGCCGACGTGCTGGCGCAGCACGTGTGGGACATCCAGAAGCGCCCGTTCATCCCGCAGAACGCGGACGGCGTGGGCCAGGTGTCACCCGAGAAGATGTGGGCTCAGATGGACGGCAAGCTCGTGTTCAAGAACGCCGTCGAGCGCATGATCACGGTGCTGATGGAGACGTGCATGGCCGCCGGCGTGACCGGCGCCGACATCGACATGTTCTTCTTTCATCAGGCCAACTTGCGCATCAACCAGTACATCCAGAATCACCTCGGCATCCCCGACGAGAAGGTCTGCCACAACATCCAGCGCTACGGGAACACCACCGCCGCGACGATCCCCATCCTGCTCGCGGAGGCCGTGCGCGACGGCAGGCTCAAGCCGGGCATGAAGATCGCGATGGTGGCGTTCGGCTCCGGGTTCACCTGGGGCGGCGCGATCATGGACTGGTAGGTCAGGGCGGGCCGCAGAAGATCGCGGCCGTGCCGTCGTACGCGGACTTGAGATCGCCGAACACGCACTCGGCGCGGCTCGCGTCGCTCGTGCCGCACACGCTCGAGCGCACATTGTTCTTGCTCGAGCAGATGCCCTGCGCGCGTGCCTCGGCCCGGCACGTCCCGTCGGTCGGGTTCTGGCACTTGCCGCAGGCCTCCCACGTGCACTGCGACGCGTCGTGGGTGAGCGCGCCGCAGCCCTGCGGAGAGCTGTCCGCGAGCACGATGGCCAAGCAGCCGCCCGAGTTGATCTGGTAGAACTTGGGCCCGCCGTACGAGAGCCAGAGCACCGCGCCCGAACGGTCCTGCGGGGCGATGCACCCGGCGCACGTCGCGTTGGCCATGACCCAAGCGTCGCAGACGGCGTCGTGATCGGCCTCGCGGATGTTGGCGAGGCAGTTGGTCCAGTAGCCCTCGATGTCGGCCGTCTGACACGCGCCCTTGTTCTGCTTGGGCGGCACGAAGTCGGACTGGAAGTTCGCGGGAACGTCTGCCACGCACACGCCCGATCCACCCTCGCCACCCTCGCTGCCGCCGGCGTCGGGGAGCAGCGGCGCGATGGCCTCGGGCGACGCGTCGGGGGGCGTCGGCGTGAACGTGCTCTCGTCTTTGCTCGAGCACGCGAGGAGCACCGCGCTCGTGGTCGCGGCGGCGAAGAGGAAGGCGGGAAGAAGTCGCGAGGTCATCGAGACTGGATCATTGCACGTTCGGCGCCACGCCGATGGCGTTTGGAGTGAGGCCCACGCCCAGCACCCGACCCGCACACCGCTACGCCTTTTACGTGCCCGATCTTCCTCAGGATTAACTTCTACAGCGCAGGTGAAATTCGCCCCGGGCGGACATTGCCGCACTCTGGATCCGTGTGTGATGAAAAACGGATCCAGGGGTGATGTTCGTAGGACGCAACGTGCAAAGGACCCAGATCGCGGTCTGTGCGGAAATCACGGGCGTCCGACATTGGCCTCCCTCGTGCAAAAGGATTCATCGCCCGGCGGCGGGAACGGCAACACCGTAACTGTCCGTCTTTGCTGCAACGCCTGCGGGCCCGGAGGTGAATCGGTCATGAACGGTAAGCGAATCCTAGGTGCTGCGAGTGCGACCGTGGTCCTCTGCATGCTCGGCGCTCTCGCCGCGTGTGGTGGATCTCCCGGAGAGGACTCGCCGGTCACGGGCTCGACCACACAGGCCGTCACGTCGGCCACCGTTTCGCTCCAGCTCTTCGACGGGAGCGGCGCGAAGGTGGGCTCGGGCTCGGGCGTGCTCATCGCGCCGCAGCTCGTCCTGACCTCGGCGCACCTCGTCGCTGGCAAGGCCAAGTGGACCGTCACGACGAGCGACGGCAAGACCGTCACCGCCTCGCGCGGCGTCACCGACGACTGGAACGTCTACAACTCGCCCAAGGCGCACCCGCGCAAGCAGGACGTCGCGGTGCTCTACCTCGACAAGCCGATCCAGCTCGCGGCCTACCCCAAGATCTCGTCGATCCGCGCGAACAGCGGGACCAAGGCCGTGCGCTTCGAGCGCTCGCCGTCGACGCAGTACATCGCGCGTGAGGCCACGCTGGCGCGCGTCGCAGGCTCGCCCTACGCGTACGTGACGGACATGCCGTCCAAGGAGACGCTCGACACGGGCTCGCCGGTCATCAACGACCGCGGCGAAGTGCTCGGCGTCGTGATGGGCCGCGGCATGACGACGGGCAAGCTCTACGTCGCCCGCGCCTCGGGCATGATGGCGTGGCTGCAGCCCAAGCTCTCGTGCGGCGGCGCCAAGACGGGCAACCTCCAGACGAAGACGTCGACGCCTCCGCCCGAGTGCAAGAAGGACGCGGGCGGCAACGGTTCGTCGAGCGGCGGCTCGTCGAGCGGCTCGGGCGGCAACGACGACGGCAAGTGCGGCGGTGGCTCGTGCCACGGCGACTGCCCCCCCGGCGGCGGCGATGACGGGCCGGTCGGCGGCGGCCCCGGCGACGGTTCGTCGAGCGGTTCGTCGGGCGCGAGCGGCTCTTCGAGCGGCTCGAGCGGCAACGACGGCAACACCTCTTCGAGCGGTTCGTCCGGCGCCAGCTCCGGATCCTCCGGCGCCAGCAGCGGCTCGAGCGGTTCGAGCGGTAGCAGCGGTTCGAGCGGCAGCAGCGGCTCGAGCGGCTCCTCGGGCGCGAGCTCGAGCGGCTCGAGCGGCAACGACGGCAACACCTCTTCGAGCGGCTCGTCCGGCGCCAGCTCCGGATCCTCCGGCGCCAGCAGCGGCTCGAGCGGCTCCTCGGGCGCGAGCTCGGGCGGCTCGAGCGGCAACGACGGCAACACCTCTTCGAGCGGTGGCGGCTCCGGCGGCAGCGAGTACGAGGACGCGTGCGAAGGTCCGCACGACAACCCCGAGATCTGCCCCCCCGAGACGCCCGAGTGCCGCGGTCCGCTCTGCGGCGGCTGCGACGCCGAGGGCCTCAAGGCCGCCCAGTGTGGTGACAACCTCATGGACTACGGCGACAGCGGCGGCGGCAGCAGCTCCGGCGGCATCCACATCCGCTGACCCGCGCACCCACGCTCCGAGGCGCTACGACTGCGCCTCGGGGTAGAGCGCTTCGACCAGAGCGGCGGCGAGATCCTCGTAGATCTCGCCGCCGCCTTCCATTTTGCGCCACGCGCCCTCGGCCTTCGTCCCGCCCGCGTCGTCGTACACGTAGCGCACGAGCGTCCGCGGCTCGCCGTGCTTCTCGCGCGTGAGCTCGAGCGCGCCGATGCGCCGGTCCCACTCGACGGTGATCGTCGCGTTGCGGTTGGGCCGCTCGAGGCGGAACTTCGACGGGCTGTCGCGCCACACGCGCAGCCCCGGCATGCCGTCGGGTCCGCTCACCTCTTGGGCGAGCGCCTCGACGAGGTCGAGGCCCCGCTGGTGCAGCGCGTTCTCGCCCGTGGGCGCGACCTTCCCGCGCACCGCCGCCGCGAGGTCCCGGAGCTTCTTCTTTCCTTCTTCGGACATCGCGCCCGATGATAGCCCGCGGCGAGCGCGCGTGGCGATCTCGGCTCTCAGACGGCCGCGAACATGTCGCCGAGGCTCGAGAGCCCCGCGAGGATCTCCTTGACGGCGCTCTGGTGCGCGAGCTGCTCGACGCGGGCGCGACGCACCGAAAGCTCCCGCCGCTGACCGCCCGCGCGCGGGAGGCCGAGCAGGTACGCGGCGAGCGCGGCGCGCGACGACGGCGCGATGACGTCGAAGGTCACGCCGACCGAGGCCGTGTCCCACGAGCGGCGACCGTGGCAGACGCGAGCGACCGTGGCCTCGACGTCGATCCACGTGCCGGGCACACGAAACGAGGCGATGACCGGCTCGCCCGTGAGGATGGCCTCGCCGTTCCATGCGAAGCGCAGTCCCTCGGTCGACACGTCGAGCGTGCGCGAGCCGAGCAGCCGAAAGCCCCGCTCGCGGACGACCTCGCACGAGATCTCGACGTGCCGACGCACCACCATCCTGGGGTCGAGAGCGTCGCTCACGCGGCCTCCGACATCAGGCGCGCGACGGTGTCGGCCCACGAGATGCGCTGGGCCCGCATGGGCACCGGCGGCGGCGTGCGACGGAGGTGCCCGCGCAAGATGAGTCGCTTGACGCCCGAGAGCGTGTCGAAGCGCAGACCCAGGCCCGGCGGCCGATCGCGCTGGCGGCGACCGCGCGACACGCGCGTGACGGTGGCCTCCGTGTCGAACCACAGGTCGAGCCCGGTCGCCCGGAAGCTGACGACGAGCTTGTCGCCGCGCGCGATGCCTGGCTCGCTCGTCAGGACGAACATCCCGTCCGACGAGAGGTCGATGGCCTCGCGCGCGATGAGCTTGAAGTCGCTCTCGCGCACCACCTGACACGCGACGCGACGCGCGCGCCGAACCTCACTGCGGTCGTTTCTGCGGACGAATACTGCCATGGCCACGATGGTAGGTTCATGTAGGATAGTGTGGCCAACAATTGAGCCGCACGCGCCGCGCGCGAAATCTGGACCCTTGGGATCGCGGGGTTCAGACTCCGGGCATGCGCGTGCTTGCCCTGTCGTGTGTCCTGCTGTCGATGATCGCGTGCGGCGAGGCCGACACGAAGCCGCCGCTCGCTGGCACTCCGGCTGGGCCCGGCCCCTCGGGCGGAGGGGGCGGAGGGGGCAGTGACGCG
>JAGQJA010000634.1:8455-10902 GCA_020430845.1 Myxococcales bacterium | reverse complement strand
CGGGGGCGCGGTGCTTGCGGCGGCGGGCGGCGCGGCCGGGGCGGGCTCGGGCGGGCGCGGCGAGGCGCAGGCGACCCAGGGGAGGAGCACGACGAGGGCGGCGACGTACCGGCGCATGCGTGGCATCCTACACGCCCGTGCATCACGCCGACGTCGTCATCGTCGGGGGCGGGCCCGCCGGGCTCGTCACCGCCCTCTCCCTGCTCCGCGCCGCGCCCGAGCTCGCCGACCGCGTCGTGGTGCTCGAGAAAGGCCGCTACCCGCGCGAGAAGTACTGCGCGGGCGCCCTCGGGGGTCGCGGCGACGCCATCCTGGCCGACCTCGACGCCCGTCCCGACGTCCCGGGCGTGGACGTACGCGGCATGAGCTTCGTCTGCGGCGCCGGTGAGCGCGAAGAGAAGCTCGACGAGACGATCGGCCGCGTGGTGCGCCGCGTCGAGTTCGACGCCGCCCTCGCGCTCATCGCGGAGCGCCGGGGGGTGCGCGTGGTCGACGGGGCCAAGGTCACGTCGGTCGACGACGACGGCAGCGCCGCGACCGCGCACGCGGCCGACGGCCGGAGCTGGCGCGCGCGCGTGCTCGTGGGCGCCGACGGCGTGGGCAGCTCGGTGCGCAAGGCCGTGGGGCTCGGTCCGGGCCTTCTCCGCGCCCAGGTGCTCGAGGTCGACACCGAGCCGACCGAGCTCGACGGCGAGAGGGACGTGCTGCGCTTCTGCGCCTTCGACCGAGCCCTGCCCGGCTACACGTGGGACTTCCCCACGATCGTCGACGGGCGCGCGCTGGTCTGCAGGGGCATCTACCACCTCAAGCGCGGCGACGAGCGCGTCGACCTCGAGAACAAGCTGGGCGCGCAGCTCGCGAAGCACGGTCAAGACATCCGACAAGTGAAGAACAAGCGCTTCGCCGAGCGCGGCTTCGAGCCCGCGACGACGCTCGCGCGGGGCAGGATGCTGCTCGTCGGTGAGGCCGCGGGCATCGACCCGATCACGGGCGAGGGCATCGCGCAGGCCATCGAGTACGGCGCGATGTGCGGCGAGCACGTGGCGCGCGCCCTCCGCCGGCAGGCCGTGCTCGGGGACTGGACCCGCCGCGTCCGCCTCTCGCGGCTGGGCATCGACCTCGCCGTCCGCACGCGGCTCGCCACGTACTTCTTCGGGCCGCTCCGCCCGCGCGTCGAATCGCTGGTGCTCGACAGCCCCGTGGCCTTACGTGCAGGATGCAGGCACTTTGGCGGTCTCCCGGCGCGCGCCGGCGAGATCGCGCGCGTCCTCGCCGAGGCCGCCGTGCGCGCCCGCCCGGCTCACTGATCCGCGGCGTCCGAGGGCGCATCGGCCCCCGCGTCCGCGCTCGCGTCGGCGCCGCCGTCGACGAGCTTTCCGCCACACTCGACGAGCGGCTGCACCGCCTCGAGCTTGCCCGGCTTGGCCTGCAGGCCCGTGAAGGCCAGACCCACGCTCATCGAGTCGCACGGGCGCGCCGGGTCGGTCGTGCCGTCGGAGAGCGTATCGAGGTTGGACGAGATGAACTGCTCCATGAGCGGGAAGTTGGCGTCGTCCTCACAGAAGCCGATGAGGCGAAAGCCCCGGAGCATGTCGTCCTTCTTGGCGCGCCCCGCGATGATCCCGTCCTCGATGCGGTACACGCCGTCGGGTCCCTTGACGATGCGGCCCGTGACGATGCCCTTCTGTAGGGCGAGCGGGTACGCGACGGCGAGCGCCTTGGTACCGGGGAACCAGAAGAGCGTGTCCTCGGGGAGGCGCACGACGAGGTAGCCCTCACGCACGTAGGCGCTGTCGTCGAAGAGCTTCGACGGGCCGACGTCGACCCCCGACGTGGAGCCGAGCACCGAGTCGGCGCGCAGGGTCCAGGGCAGGTCGGGGGTGAAGCACGGGTGCGTCTTCCAGTCGGGCAGCGCGCAGTTCCACGGCAGCGGCTTCTCGAGGCCGGGCGACGGGTAGAGGTCGACGCGCACCTGGTCGTCGTCGGGCAGGCCGTTGTACCCGGTGATCTTCAGGAGAAAGTTGTACTGGCCCGTGCAGAGGGCGCAGTTGAACGCGTCGTCGTTGAGGCCGTACTTCTTGGCCAGCTCGGGGACGAGCTGCGCCGTGTACTCGAGGCGGCCGAAGGTGTTGTCGCGGCAGAACTGCCCGTCGCGCGCGACCTGGGCCGAGCTCGGCACGCAGCTGACGCGCGGATCGCCGGTGCGCGGGCACGTGTCGGAGCCGGTGCACGTGCCGTCGAGATCGAAGCCGATGCTCTGCCACGCGTTCGGGTCGAGGGTGCCGTTCTCGTCGAGAGAGCCGATGCGCATCGACGCGACCGCCATGAAGATGGGCTCGACGTTGGGCGCGGCGCTCGGGGGCGGGCGGTCCTCCGGGCGCGGGACGCCGGCGCTGAAGCACCCGTCGGAGTCGGCGCGCGACCACCAGCCGACGCCGTTCTTGGCG
>JAGQJA010000634.1:0-8388 GCA_020430845.1 Myxococcales bacterium | reverse complement strand
CCGGTGGCGGCGAGCGCCGAGGCGACGAGCAGGAGCTCAGTCCGCCGCGCCATGCAGGGGCTCCCCCACGACCTCGGCCCGCGACAGGACGTCGGCCTTGCGTGAGGCGCGCTTGTCGGCCTCGATCTCGAGCACGCCGTCGCGCTTGCGGCGCACGACGTCGATGCCGTGTCGCACGCGCGTGAAGGCGCCCACGCGCGCGCCCACGCCCTCGGACGGGAAGAGCACCTCGCACACCCCGGCGAACACGCGCTGCTCGGGCGGGTCGACCGGCCACGACGGGAACTCCTCGCGCAACATCGTGTCGATGTCGGTCTGCTTGCGGAAGCCGATGGCGAGGATGCTGCGCGGGTCGACGCCGATGCCGAGCAGATCGGGCTCCATGCTCTTGAGGCTCGCGACCGCCGACGTGTAGAGCTCGAGGTGGAACACGGCGAGGTCGACGCGCTCCGCGAAGCTCATCTTGGCGATGAGCCCGGGGAGCATCTGGATGCCGAGCCCGACGTGGCGCGCCTCGTCTCGCTCGTAGTACGGGAGCAGCTCGGTGAGCACGGGCTCGACCTCGAGCTCGCGCACGCGCTGGAAGATGGTGAGCGCGATGGTCTCGATCGTGAGCTGCATGCCGAGCAGCTTCTTGGCGAGGTTCTTCGTCGAGAGGGTCATCTCGAGCACGCGGCGCGACCAGAAGTCGAGCTTGGGCGGCGCGTCGCCGAGCGCCTCGAGGTAGTCGTGCATGACGTAGAAGTGTCGAGCCTCGTCGTGCACCTGACTCGACGCGGCGAGGCGCGCCTCGAGCGGCACGAGAAGATCGGCCAGGTGGGCGCTGATCTTCCACGCCGCGAGCTCGCCCCACATGATGACCGAGAAGATGCGCGCGAGCGCCTTGCGCTCCTTGGCCGGGAGCTTGGGCGTGCCGTGCTTGTCGATGAGCTCCTTGAGCACCTCGCGCCCGTCCCAGATGCGCTGCTGGCCCACGTGGTAGATGCTCTCCATACGACGGGCGCGCCGGGCCTCACGGTCGGTGAGGGTGACGTCGAACATGTCGAACGGGAGCGTGGAGTCGTAGCCGCCGAGGGCCGTGCGCAGGCCGCGAAACATCATCGCCTTGAATGTAGCAGGCTCTGGCGCCGCTCGGGCCTCCGGCGACCCCGGACGCGGCGTGCAGACCCGGGGCGGGTGCTGCCGAGAGGCCTCACGCGCCAGCCCCCCACGGCAGGGCGCGTAGCAGCCGATCGGCCCGATCGGCGAGCTCGGGGGTGATGCGCCCGCGTGCCGCCGCGTCGAGGGCCTGCGCCATCTCGGCCACGCTCTGGAAGCGGTCGGCCGGGCTCTTGGCGAGCGCGATCGCGAGCACGAGGTCGACCTCGGGGCGCAGCGAGACGAGCGACGACGGCTGCGCGGGCATGGAGTGCGAGACCTTGAAGAGGATCTCGACGCTCGTGTCGCCCCAGAAGGGCGGGCTGCCGGTGAGCGCGCGGTAGACGATGACGCCCAGCGCGAAGATGTCGGCGCGTTTGTCGACGCCCTGCTGCGCGCGCGCCTGCTCCGGCGCCATGTACGCGGGGGTGCCGACGATCTGGCCACGCGTGAGCGTGCCGTCGCCGCGATCGAGCTTCGAGACGCCGAAGTCGAGGACCTTCCACACCTCTCCCCCGCCCTTCCGACCCGCGGCGCGCGCGCAGAAGAGGTTGCGCGGCTTGAGGTCGCGGTGCACGACGCCCGCCGCGTGCGCCGCGTCGACGCCGAGGCCGACCTGCCGGAGCATCGTCAGGACGCGCCCGATGGCGAGCCTCTTCTGGGCGCGCAGCATGTCGGCCAGGTCTTGACCAAAGAGGCGCTCCATCGCGATGAACGGCAGCGACGCGTTGGGATCGCCCACCTCGACGACGCGCACCACGTTGGCGACCGCCAGCGCGCTCGTGATCTGCGCCTCGCGGAAGAAGCGCTCGACGACGTCGGGCTCGGCGAGCAGCTGCGGGTGCACGAGCTTGACCGCCACCTCGTCCTTGGTCTGCTCGTGCGTGCCCTCGTACACCTCGCCCATCGCCCCTCGGCCGATGAGCTTGCCGAGCCGGAACGGGCCGATGAGCTCGCCCGTGTAGCGCCCCACGCCGCCGACGCGCATGGCGTGCGCGATCTCCTGGCGCGCCTCTTTGAGGAGCGCGTCTCGCATCGCGAGGCCGCGGACGACCACGTCGTGTCGCTCGATCGCGTAGAGCGTGGCCGCGCGCGTCGCCCGCGCCATGAAGAACACGGTGAGCAGCACCACCTCGACGACGAGCAAGATGACCGTGCGCTGCACCTGGGTCAGCGACTCGGCCGTCACCAGCCCCGGATCGCGCGCCCCCGCCATGAGCGCTCCCGCCAGGCCGGCGTAGCCGAGCGCGCACGTGGCGTAGACGGCGACGCTCGCCCGCGCGTCCTGTCCGAGGCAGAAAAAGTACAGCCCGAGCGGAATGACGACCGCGGCGGGCGAGAAGACGCCGTAGTACCAGATGGCCGCGATGACGGTCGCGATGGTCGTGAAGCCGACGACGAGGGCCGTGCCGACGGAGTACCGGAGCTCGTCGCGGATGATCCACGCGTACGTGCCCGCGGCGATGGCGACGAGCACGAGCATCCCGGCGAGCACCAAACGGGCGGTCGGATCGCCCCCGAGCACGGTGAGCGCGAGCCCCTGCACCGCCGCGAGCGCGAGCGTGACGCGCAAGAACGTGCGCGTGCGGTGGACCTCCTGCAGGCCGAGCGTCTCGCGCGCCGTGACGAGCGACGTCCCCGTCGACCCGCCGCCACTCGCCTCGGGGGGCAACGTCGCCGACGGGCGGGGCGCCGACGGCACGAGGGACGGGCGCTCGGCCGGAAGGGCGATCCCCTCGACCTCGGTCGGGGCGTCGTCGGTACGCGCCCCCTCCCCCACCTCCGGCGACTCCAGGGCCACTTTCAGCAAGCCTACACCTGGCGCCGAAAAACAGGAGACTTCCCACTTGATCGCCGACGAAAGCTGGCCATCATGCGGGCCTGCGCCCGGGGAGGCAGGAACATGAGCGAAATCGCGAAGATCGTCGGCCTGCTCAAGGGAGACGCCATCGAGAAGAAGATCGCCGCGGCGATCGTGCTCGGCGAGCTCAAGGCCAAGGGCCCCGGCGTCACCGAGGGCCTCGCGGAGGTGCTCGACAGCGGCATCCCGCTCCTTCAGCGCCACGCGCTCGAGGCGCTCGCGCGTGTGGGTGCCAAGAAGGCCCTCGGCGCCGTCTTCCCGCTCCTGTCGGCGCACGACGAGGACGTGCGGCGCGCGGCCATCGGCGCCGTCGCGAGCGTGGGCGAGGACGTGGTCCCCGTCATCAAGCAGCGCATGGCCACCGCCGCCCCCGACGAGCGGCGCGCCCTCGACGCGGCGCTCGCGGCGCTGGGCGGCAAAGACGCCTTCAGCACGCTCATCCGCGGGCTCGCCTCCAACCAGGGAGAGGCCGCGAAGGCCGCGGCCCTGGCGGTGCGTCAGCAGGTCAAGGGCGCCGACGGCAACAAGCGGCGGAGCTACCTCGCCGAGACCGAGCGCTTCCTCGCGGCGCAGAAGAAGCAGGGCGGCTCTCCGGCCGCCGTCGCCGCCGCCGTCAAGATCCTCGGCTTCTTGGAGGACGACAAGACCACCCCGACGTTGCTTGCATATGCATCCAACGAGAAGGAAGACCCGTCGGTCCGGCAAGAGGCCATCATCGCGCTGCGCTTCGCCCTCGGCAGCGGCAAGGCCACCGCCAAGGTCATCGACGTCCTCGTCAAGGCGGCCGAGGCTGCAGACCGCACGCTCGCCCAGACGGCCCTGCACACGCTCGGCAGCCTGAAGATCGGCGACGACGTGGTGCGGCGCCTCGCCAAGCTCACCCTGCACGCCGACTTCGAGCGCGCGCGCTTCGTCATCGAGATGCTCTCGCGGCTCGGCGGACAAGAGGCCGCCAAGGCGCTCACCAACGTGCTCACCACCACGCAAGACCGCCGCTACGGCGAGGCCGCCGCCGCGGGGCTCATGGGCAAAGAAGACGCCGTGCCGGCGCTCGCCAAGGCGCTGCTCGAGACCAAGGTCCCCGACCGCGCGTGGATGTTGCGCAACGTGCTGCGTCCGAGCGCCAAGAAGATCGGCGCCGCGGTACGAAAGCAGCTCCTCGAAGCCGCGGTGGCCAAGCTCGGCGCCGGAGAGCAAGGCTGGGAGGCGCCGCTCGACATCGCGCGCGACGCCGACCCCGACGCCGCGGCCGAGGCCGTGCGCGCCCTCGCCGCCAAGCTCAAGCGCGGTGGAAAAGACGACAAGGCGCGGGCCGTCTACGGCGTCTTGTGCAAGAGCGATCGCTCCACCGACGACGACCGGTACGCCTTGGCGTCTCTCGAGCTCGGGCGCTCTTCACGCGACACGCGACCGGCCGCCCGCGCGAGCGACGAGTCGCTGCGCATGTTCACGTCGCTGCTCGGTCGCGGCTACGACGTGGCGCGCGCCCTCAAGAAAGACCGGGCGCTCGACCTCGACCAGCTCTATTACGTCGGATTCCACTTCGTCGAGAAGGAGCACCCCCTCGGCGAGGAGCTGCTCGAGGAGGTCGTCAAGAAGGGCGGCCGCAGCAAGGTGGCCAAGATGGCCAAGAACAAACTGTCGCTCGCCGAGGCGCGGGCCTGAGGACTCGAACATGATGCTCGATCTCGTACGCACCAACCTGCACCGCGCGCTCGCCTCGTCCGTGGGAGACGGCTTCGCCCCCGTGCGCCTCCAGCGCGACCTCGCGCGCCGCGTGAACATGGCGCTGGGCGAGCCGATCTGCTCGCGTGACGAGCTCGAGCGGCGACGCGCTGCGGCCAAGCGCCTCGAGGAGCTGCGCGGCGCGAAGACGTCCACCCCGTTCGCCAAGGCGCAGCCGCCGGTCGTCATCTATCGCGAGCGCGATCGGAACGTCCGCGCGCTCCGTCGGATCAAGGAGCTGCTCGACGCCAAGGGCGTCGTGTACACCGAGCTCGACATCGCCGACGACGAGTCGAGCGTGGACTTCGTGCTGCGCGAGGCCAAGTGCGAGCGCGACGCGCTGCCCGTCGTGTTCGTCGCCACGACGGCCGTGGGCACGTACGAGCGGTTGGTCGAGCAGGACGTCGCCGGGCACCTCGACGAGCTGCTCGCCGGCGCCTGAGCCTCGGGCGAATCGGCTCGCCTCGACCGGTCTCGGCGCTAGGCGTCGACGCGCCGAAAGGCGACGCTCGTGCCGAGGCGACCGAGCCGCCGCGCCTCGAGACAGCACGGTGATCCGGGCTCGACGATGCGGCAGTCCTCGGGGCGCACCTCGTAGATGGAGCACGGGTAGCGACCGGGCTCGCGGACGTCGAGCGCGCCGCAACGTTCGCCCTCGTTCTTGATGAATCGGAAGTGCGGCGGCTCGGGCTGCAGCACGGTGAGCCTGCGCAGGAGCTCTTCGCCGAGCCGGAGCTCGTCGGGCTCGAGCAGGTGCACCGTGCGCGGCCCGTGGTGGCAGCAACGTCCGCACGAGACGCAGTCGGCGCCGTCGGGATCGGGATCGCCAGAGATGGGAGGGAGCGGCACGCCGGAGGACCTCAGATCGCCACGGGCCAGTCCGCGGCCTCGACGAGACGCGAGACGCGCCGCAGCTCGTCGCGCACCTGCTCGGCCATGGGTCGTTGGCGCGGGTCGCGACGCAGGCAAGCGCTGATGACCTCGGCCACCGGCGCCGCGGCGGGGTGCGCGGCCAGGGCGCGGAGGGGATCGGGCGCGCCGTCGTGGGAGACGTGCAGCGAGATCTGCGCGACCTCGTTGGGCGCCTCGAACAGGATCCTCCCCGTGAGCATCTCGAACGCGAGGCAACCGAAGCTGTACACGTCGGCCGCCGCGGGCGTGGGCACGTACCCCGCCGGGACGACGCCCCACACCTCGGGCGCGCCGTACGGTCCGGTGCCGCAGCCGGGGCGGAGCTTTCGACCGGCGAGACCGAAGTCCACGAGCACGGCCTCGCTGCCGCGCCGGAGCACGACGTTCGACGGCTTGATGTCGAGGTGCCCGATGCCCGCCTCGTGCATCGCGGCGAGGCCGTTGAGGACGTCGTTCATCGCGCGGAGCGCGCGCGGGATGTCGAACGCGCGGCTGTCGATGAGGTGCTCGAGCGTCGCGCCCTCGACGAGCTCCATGACGAGGATGGGCAGCGGACGCGCCGACAGGTCGAAGGTGACGAAGCGCGCGAGGTTGGCGTGGTTGGGCAGCGTGAGGAGCGCCGACGCCTCGTCGCGGAAGAGCTTGAAGAACTCGTCCTGCGAGAGGCTGCGCGCCGCGGTCTCGTTGTAGTCGGGCACCTTGAGCGCGAAGCGCTCGGCGCGGGCGTCGTGCCGGTCTTCGATGCGGTTGACGACGAAGACCGACGCCGTGCCGCCGAAGCCGAGCGGGCGCTGCACGTAGAACGCTCCGAGCGTGCGGCGCGGGGGCAGCCACGCGGGCAACGCCTCGGACATCGCCGGCGCCATCTCGGCCAGACGATCGTCCTCGACCTCGATGTCGGCGAGCGCGAGCAGGAGGGGCTCGGCGAGCCGCGCGACGGCGGGCGGCATGCTGCTCGTCAGCTCGTGCACGCCCGGCATGAGCGCCGACGGCGTGAGCGTGGGCTCGGCGCCCGACAGCACGCGCGAGATCGTGAGCGACAGGAGCCGAGGCTGGCCCGGCGCGAGCCCCGAGGTCGGATCCGGATCGAGCCGTGCGCGGGCGCCGTAGACCATCTGCGACAGCGCCCCGACCCACATCTCGAGGCTCGTCACGACGTCGGGATCCGACGATGTCGAGGTGCAGAGCGCGCGCAGCGACGTCGCCCGTCCGACGGCCACGAGCGTGCCGTGGAGTCGGAGGAGCACGGCACGGAGCGCCTCGCTGCGCTGAGACGCCTCGGGCTCGAGCTGCTCGGCGAGCTCGCGGATGGCGTCGAGGCGGCCCGTCGCCTGCTCGCGCGGAGACAGATCGCCGGGCGTGATGAGCTCGTCACCCGCGGGGACCTCCGACTGCGGCAGCTCGTCGGCCTTGCGCACGAACGCCGCGTATCGCGCGATGACGTGGCGCAGATCCGGGTCCATCGACGCCTCGGCGAGCGTGTCGAGCTCGGAGGGCTCGGTGATGTGCTGCGCGAAGACGAGCAGCGCGTCGACGACGTCGGAGACCCCCTGGCGCACGAGGGCGTCGATCGCGCGGGCGAGGGTCGCGAGGAGCGTCCGGCGGAGCATGCGCGCGGGGTGCTGATCGACGTGCTCGAGCACGGCCTTCGCCGCGCGTAGCCAAAGGGCCTGGAGCCGGCGGTCACGCCCGGCGTCGGCCTCGTCGCGAGGCGTCTTGCCCGCGTCTGTCGCCTCGCCGAGATCTCCGTCGACGAGGTGGAGCAGCGCGCGCAGCCGCCGAAGGCGGAGCGTCGGGTGCGCGGGCGGAGCGTCCTCGAAGTCCGTCGGGGTCTCTCGCGTGACGATCCAGTCCGCGAAGCGCTCGCGGATCGCGTCGAACGCGTCCTCGCTCGCGCGGACCTGCTCGACCGAGCCGCCGAGCTTGAGCAGATCGGCGACGACGTTGCGCTCGAGCAGCGCCGCGTCGAGGTCGCGGAGGACGGCCATGGCCGTGCGGCGCGCCATCGATCCCGCGCCGCCGGGCTCTCCCTCTTCGCCGGCGATCGCCTCGAGCGCGTCGAGCGAGCCGCGCGCGGCCACCATCGCCTCCCTCGCCCGCTGATGGGCGACGAGCGCGCCGTCGCTCGCGAAGGCCTCGAGCGCCCGCTGCACCTGCGCTCGCAGAGGCTCGTCCGCGCGCGGCGCCCGCTCGAGGTCTCGCGCGATCTCGCGCGCGAGGGACTCGGCGCCGTCGTCGGCCGCCGCGAGCAACTGGGCCGCGCCGGCCGGCTTGGGCGCCTTCTTCAGCAGGTCGAGGGCGATCTGCGACGCTCGCGTGACGAACGCTGTCTCGCCGACCTCGAAGCGCAGCTCACACACCGCCTCCGCGACGTCCCGCGGCGCCGCAGAGGCGACGAGGTCGAAGATCTCCTGCGCGGCGTCGGGCTCGAGCTCGGACGTGCGCGAAAGACCCCACACGACGGCCGCGGCACACCCCGGGTCCCAGCGGAGCAGCCCCTGCTTGACGGCGTTCGTGAGCCCCGCGACGGCGTGGTCCGGAGACACCGCCGCCTGCGCCGCCATCGACGCGGCGCCGCGCCTCCATTCGGTGGGGGTCTGGTGCTCGCTCAGCTCGGACGCGAGGCGATCGCGGATCGCCGGCACGAAGGGCGCCATGAGCCCGCGCGCGATGGCCACATAGCGCCAAACGAGCGACTCTCGGTCCTCGAGCAGACGCGCGAACGCCGGCTTGACCGTATCGGCGAAGAGCAC
>JAGQJA010000054.1:33656-46730 GCA_020430845.1 Myxococcales bacterium | reverse complement strand
TAGACGGCGATGGAGCTCGGGAAGATGAACCGCACGGCGCGCCCCAACCGCGCCGACTGGTTCTGCGCGACGCGCAGGAGGTGGAGCGTGCCCTCGACGTTGACCTGGTGCGCGAGCTCGGGGTCGCGCTCGCCGCGCGTCGACAGGAGCGCCGCGAGGTGGAAGACGACCTCGATCTCGTGGTGCGCCGCGATCTGATCGAGCAGGTAGCGGTCCATGATGTTGCCCGCGTACGTCTCGAGGCACAGCGGGCGAAACTTCTCGGGTAGCGGCGTGAGATCGACCGTCACGACGCGATAGCGTCCGTCGGCGTGGAGGCGCTTGAGGAGGGAGCGACCGATTTCTCCGTTCGCTCCGGTGATGAGCACGACCGGCTTGGACATGGGGCCGGCGAAGCTAGCACGGGTGCCCGGAAGGGAGCACAATGAGCGAGATGTCCTTCGCTTGGTTGGCCCGAGAAGCGGGCGCGCGCCGCCGCCGAGCGGCGCCCTCGACGCTCCTGGCCGTCGCCGTGCTGGCCGGTCCGGTGCTCGCGGTCGCGTGCTCGAGCCGACAGGCCGGCGACCCGTTCTTCGAGGTGCCGCCCGAGCCCACGTTCCGCAACCCGCGCTCGTGCCCGTCGCAGCCGGCCGCCGGCGGCGCGTGCGATGGCAACATCGTGTGCACCTACCAGCCGTGCGCGCGCGACAACATCACCCGGCTCGAGTGCACCGCGGGCAAGTGGGCCGTCACGCGCACCGCGCCGTGCGCCACACCGCCGCTCCCGGAGTGCCCGTCCCAAGAGCCGATCGAGGGTGAGACGTGCAAGGCGACGACGGGCAAGTGTTACTTCCCCGACACGTGCATCGATCGGCCGCGCACGGGCTCGGCGTCTGCCCGCGCGTGGACGTGCCCTTCGGGCACGTGGCGCCTCACGACGTCTCGCTACACCGCGCGCTGCCCGGTGCTCGCCCCCGCCGACGGCTCGAGCTGCGAGTCGTGCGGGCCGTTCTACCCGGAGCTCTGCTCGTACCGCGGCTGCGAGGCCAAGTGCGACCTGTCGACGAGCCGGTGGAGCGCGATCGGATCGTTCTGCGGCGACGCGGAGGACGCAGGCGCCTCCGTCGACGCGGCGATCGACTGACGAGCGCGGCGATCGACGGACGAGCGCGGCTCAGGGCGCGTCGACCGCGGCCCGGATGCGGGACCAGAGCTCTACGCGCATCTCCGACGTCATCGAGTGCGCGACGCCGCGATACGTCAGGAGCTCGGCGCTGCCGCCCATCGTCTTGAACACCTCGACGGCGCGCGCGCCTGCCGTGTACGGCACGACCTTGTCTTGGTCCCCGTGCAGCGCCACCGTCGGTGCGGGCTTGACCGACGGCCAGAGCGCCTTGGGCAGCAGACCGCCTACCGGGAGCGCGAGCGCGACGCGCCCCGGGTGCTTGGCGGCGATCGCGAACGAGAGGATGCCGCCCTGCGAGAAGCCGGTGACGACGATGCGACGTGAGCCCGCGATCTCGGTGATCGTCGCCCAGAGCTGGCGCTCGGCCTCCGCGACGCCGCGCGCGAGCTCGTCGTCGGGCATCCCGACCTCGTACTTGTACCAAGACCAGCCGCCCCCCGCGTAGTGGTGCGGCGCGCGTGGGAGCACCACCTGCGCCTTCACGGGGAGGCGGCGCCACGTCGGCGCCCAGTTGCCGGGCGCGTCGCCCATACCGTGGATCGCGACGACGACGGGTGAGGTCTCGTCGGCCCCTTGATTGAAGAGCTCGGTCGTCTCGAGCTCGCCGCGCTTGCGACGCGACGGGAGCTCGGTCCGGCGACCGAAGAGCCCCGTGGGCGCGGGCGACGCCGTCACCGAGCCCGACGCGCCGCCGCCGACGCCACCCGAGGACGACGCAGCGGAGGAGGACCCTACCGGAGCGATCCCAGGCTCCCCCGGGGCGCCCGAGCCTTGCGACGGCGACGAGCATCGCGCGCACCCGGCGCTCGCGAGCAAGACGCACGTGACGAGCGCGACAAAGACGCGACGGACGAGACCGCTCGACGTGTGCATCAAGCTCACCCGACGCAGCCTATCAACGCGTGAGGCGAGCGCGACCGGCCGGAGCCGCCCACGGCGCGCGAAGCCCACACGGACGGCCTGCGAGGCGCCGAAGAACTGTCCCGATTCGACTACTTCGCGGAACTGATCGCTATCTGTAATCGGATAGAATGTAGTATTCCGAACGACACATCACGAAAGGTGTTTTTATCACGTAAATTCAATACCTTACAGCTCATCAATTCTGCCGTATCTGGAACGACATTCGGCCCATTCAGAAGACTTGACGATCTGCGAATTAACTGTTCCGGTCGTAACATGCCCTCCCCCACGTCGAGCTTCGGATTTCGCGCATGGGTCACGTTGGTGACCGCGACCAGCCTCGCCATCGCGTGTGGCTCCAGCGGTGACTCGGTGTTCGTCGAGCAAGGTCCGGACGGGGGCGTCGCGCCGCCGTCGGGGGAGTTCGGCGGGGTGCCCGACGCGGGCGCGGTCGGCGCAGACCCGCGGGCATGCAAGCCGAGGACGTGCGCGGAGCAGGGCATCGAGTGCGGGCCGGCGGGCGACGGCTGCGGCGGCGTGATCCCCGACTGCGGAAAGTGCGGCGCGGGTCTCCGCTGCGGCGGGCCCAACGCGCACTCCAAATGCGTCTCGCCCAACGTGGGCACGGGCTGCGTGCCCAAGACGTGCGCGGAGCAGGGCATCGAGTGCGGCATGGCCGGCGACGGTTGCGGTGGCATCCTGACGTGCGGCACGTGCGGCGCGGGCAAGCAGTGCGGCGCCACGGGCCAGCCGTCCAAGTGCGTCGCCGCCGTGCCCACCGGTCCCGACGGCGGCGCGTGCGTGGCCAAGACGTGCGCCGACTACCTCGCCAAGAACATGGACTGCGGCGTCCAGAGCGACGGCTGTGGCGGCACGATCGACTGCGGGCAGTGCGTCGCGCCCGAGTTCTGCGGCGGCGGCGGACCGAGCAAGTGCGCCATCTCGGGCGGCGGCGCGTGCGTGCTCAAGACGTGCGCCGACTACGTGGGCAAGTGCGGCCCGCAGTCCAACGGCTGCGGCGGCGTCACGGCCGACTGCGGCGGGTGCGTTGCGCCCCAGATCTGCGGCGGAGGCGGCGTCCCGGGCGAGTGCGGCGGAGGCGGCGCCGGGCCGGGCGGCGGTCCGTGTGTGCCGCGCGCGGCGTGCGGGCCGCAGGAGTGTGGCAAGGTCGCCGACGGATGCGGAGGCGTGCTCGACTGCGGCGTCGCCAACTGCACCAACGGCAAGATCTGCGGCGGTGGCGGGACGCCCAACGTGTGCGGCGCGCCGGCGTGCGTGCCCGTCGCCGCGTGCCCCGCGAACATGAACTGCGGCTCGATCGCCGACGGCTGCGGTGGCACCGTGCAGTGCGGAAACGGCAACGGCTGCGCAGCTCCGCAGATCTGCGGCGGCGGCGGGATGCCCAACGTGTGCGGCGGCGGAGGCGGCGGCAACTGCGTGCCGCTCACGTGCGCGCAGACCGGCAAGGAGTGCGGTCCGGTCGCGGACGGCTGCGGAGGCATCGTCGACTGCCCCGCCTGCGTCTCACCCGCGATCTGCGGCGGCGGCGGCGTGCCGAGCATGTGCGGCGGTGCGAACCAGTGCACGCCCAAGACGGTCGCCGACTGCCCCGCCAACGGTTGCGGCTTCATCGCCGACGGCTGCGGCGGCCTCGTGCAGTGCGGCGTCACCTGCCCCGGCGGCGGCGTGTGTGGCGCGACGACGCCCAACGTGTGCGGCGCGGGCGCTGGGCCTTGCACGGGCTTCTGTCAGAACCAGGACGCGACGTGCGGCGCGGGCTCGCTCACCAAGGTGACGGGCAAGGTGTTCGCGCCCAACGGTACGCTCCCGCTGCCCGGCGCGCTCGTCTACGTGCCCAACGGAGCGACGGCGACGCCGTACGGCATCAGCCCCATCACGAGCGGCGTCGTGGGCGGGACGTGCGACCAGTGCGACCAAGCCGTGAGCGGCTCGCCCCTCGTGAGCACCACGAGCGGCGCGGACGGCTCGTTCACGCTGGACAACGTCCCCGCAGGCGTCGCGTTCCCGCTCGTCGTCCAGCTGGGCAAGTGGCGCCGCATGGTGACGATCCCCGCGACGACGCGCTGCACCTCGCGCACGCTGACGCCCGACCAGGCGCGCCTGCCCACGCGCCAGAACGAGGGAAACAACGGCGTCGACAACGTGCCGCTCATCGCCATCTCGACGGGTCAGGTCGACGGGCTCGAGTGCGTGTTCCGCAAGCTCGGCCTCACGAGCAACGGGAGCTCCAACCAGTTCGGCAACCCACCGGGCACCTCGTCGGCCGACCGCGGCCGCATCCGGCTCTACCGCGACAACGACAGCGGAAGCGCCAGGGGCGGCGCGCGCATCGACAACAACACGCCACGGACAGACTCTGCGCTGACCGACACGCAGGCGCACCTCGACCAGTACGACGCCGTCATCTTCGGCTGCGCCGGCGCGCGCAACGACAGGAGCGCGGCGATCAAGGACCGCGTGACGGCGTACGCCGACAAGGGCGGGCGCGTGTTCGCCACGCACTTCGAGTACGTGTACCTGTACAACCACGCACCTTGGGACACGACGACCGCTTGGGACGTGCCCAACGCCCGATCGTCCGGCAACGGCAACTGGACGGGCGAGGTCAACACCGGCTCCGTCAAGCGACTGCTCTTCTCGCAGTGGCTCGGCTCGCCGGGCGTCACGGCGCTCTCGGGCACCAACCCGCCGCGCATCACGATCACCGAGGCGCGCAACAACGCCGACCGTCCCGTGTCGGCGGGCGCCGAGGAATGGATCACGCGCTACAACGACCCCGACGCGAACGACGCGGTGCTGCACTACACCTTCAACACGCCGTGGGGCGCGCCGCCGGCCAACCAGTGCGGGCGCGTGCTCTTCAGCGACTTCCACGTGACGCTCGGCAACACGTCGGGCACCACGTTCCCCAACGAATGTGACAACGGCGGACTGACGAACCAGGAGAAGGTCCTCGCCTTCTTCCTCTTCGACCTCACGTCGTGCATCCAGTCGACGCCTCCGCCGGTCTGCGCGCCGCGCACCTGCGCGGACTACCCCGCCGGCACGTGCGGTGCGCAGAGCGACGGCTGCGGCGGCATCACCGAGAACTGCGGCGCTTGCCCCAACGGTCAGACCTGCGGCGGCGGCGGCGTGCAGAACCAGTGCGGCGGGCCGACGTGCACGCCCAAGACGTGCGCGGAGCAGGGCGCCAACTGCGGGACCGTGCCCGACGGTTGCGGCGGCACCGTCAACTGCCCCGACTGCCCGGCCGGGCAGACGTGCGGCGGCGGAGGGGTCGCCTACCAGTGCGGCGTCGCCTCGTGCACGCCTCAGACGTGCGCGGCGCAGGGCGTGCAGTGTGGTCAGACGGGCGACGGTTGCGGCAACGCGATCACGTGCCCGCCTTGCCCCGCGGGCACGACGTGCGGCGGCGGCGGCGTGCCGAACCAGTGCGGCGCTCCGGCGTGCGTTCCGATCGCAGCGTGCCCGCCCGGCAAGAACTGCGGGATGATGCCGGACGGCTGCGGCGGCGCGATCAGCTGCGGCAACTGCCCGGCGGGTCAATCGTGCGGCGGTGGTGGCGCGGCCAACGTCTGCGGCGCCGCGAGCTGCTCGCCCAAGACTTGCGTGCAGCAGGGCGCGCAGTGCGGCATGGTCAGCAACGGGTGCGGTGGCGTGGTGCAGTGTCCCATGTGCCCCGCCGGCGACTACTGCAACGGCGTCAACCAGTGCGTGAGCCCCAACTGCACGCCCAAGACGTGCACGCAGCTCGGCGTGCAATGTGGACCGACCGCCAACACGTGCGGCGGCCTCGTCGACTGCGGCCCTTGCCCGCCCGGTCAGGGGTGCGGCGCGGGCGGCGTGCCCGGCCAGTGCGGCGCGCTCGCGTGCAAGCCCCGCACGTGCAACGACCTCGGCGCGGTGTGCGGTCAGGTGGCGGACGGCTGCGGTGGGCTGACGCCCAACTGCGGTGACTGCCAAGCGGCGGAGTCCTGCAAGAACGGCGTGTGTGTGGCGGCGTGCACGCCTCGCACGTGCGCGGCTGCGAACGCACAGTGCGGGTTCATCTCGGACGGATGTGGCGCGGTCGTCGACTGCGGCGTCTGCCCGCCGGGCAGCAGCTGCGGCTTCAACGGCTCGCCGAACATCTGCGGCAACGGCGGACCGAAGTGACGACACCGAAGTGACCCCGGCGCCCGCTCGGTCGACCGCGTCCACCGGCGCGACCGAGCGGCAGGCTCAGGCCGGCGCGACCGCGTCGATCTCCTGGGCCAGGTGTCGGGCGAAGCCGCGCATGACGAACAGGTGCACCTGAGCCTGCGTGTACTTGTAGACGTACCAGGGGAGCCGCGGCACGAAGTCGTGGATCGCGGCGAGCACGTACGCGCCGCCGAGCACCTCGCGGAACTCGAGCCGGGGTCGCGCGCCCTCGGACGCTCCGAGCAACGACCCGCCTGTGACGTAGAAGAGCTGTCGATCGCGCGAGCTGCGATCGTTCGAGAACGTGAGCTCGAGCAGCGCGCCGCGCAGAGGCCAGAGGTAGAATCGGCACGTCCGCGCCTCGTCGACCGTCACCCGCAGGAGCGGTCTCATGAAGCGAGGGAGCCAGGCGACGTACTCCTCGGCGACCGACGTCGCGTCGCGCCCGTCACGAACGCGCAGCCGCTGGACCGAGCAGACGCGGCGGTCGCGCGCCGAGGCCGCACGCGGACGCGCTCTCGCCGCAGCTCGGCCGGCCCGCGCCTTCTCGTCACGCACCGCCTGCTCGAGCGCGTCGCGCAGCGGCTGCGCCTCGAGGCCCACGAGGCGCTGTAGCTCGAGCCCGTCTCCCGCGACCATGTCGTGTCTCAAGCTCTCGACCAGCGGCCGCACCAGCGCTTGCGACGCGCCCGTGATCACGCTGACCCAGAGCAGCGAGAGCTTGACCGTGCGGATGGGCAACGTGAGCACGCGCGTGCGCTTTCCCTGCGCCGCGCCCGTCATCCGCAGCATGTCGGCGTACGACACCACGTCGGGCCCCGCGATGTCGTAGGCGCGCCCCGCGAGCTCGGGCCGCGTGATCGCCGCCTCGAGCAGGGCCACGGCGTCGTCGAGCGCGATGGGCTGCGACAACGATCGCGTCCAGCTCGGGCCGAGCATGAACGGCAGTCGACCCACGAGTCGCGCCATCATGTCGAACGAAGACCCCCCGGCGCCGATGATGAGCCCCGCGCGCAGCGTGGTCACCGGGACACCGTGCGCCGCGAGCGTGCGCTCGACCTCGAACCGGCTCTCGAGGTGCCGAGAGAGCTCGTCTTCGGCCGCCGGGAGGAGCCCGCCCAGGTAGACGATGTGGCGCACGCCGTTCTTCGCGGCCGCGCGGGCGAAATTGTCGGCGCAGATGAGATCGAGATCGTCGAAGCGCCCCTGCGTGAGGCGCGCCGACGGCATCATCGAGTGGACCAGGTAGACCGCGACCTCGGCGCCCTCGAGCGCGGACTCGGCGGCGCGGAGGTTGAAGAGATCGCACGCGCGCCACACGACGCCCTCGCGCTCGTCGTGTCCCCCTGCGCTCCGCGCCAGAGCGATCACGTCGTGCGTCGGGGCAAGGGCACGGGTGAGCGCGCGTCCGACGAAGCCGCTGGCTCCGGCGATGGCGACGGTGGCGGCGGGCGCGCGGGGGCTCGTGGGCTCGCTGCGGGGCATGGGCTCGGGGGTATATAGGACCTGCCACCCCAAGAGGCACGGCGGCCGGACTCGGCGGCCGCGTTCAGAACGCTCCCGCGATCGGCCCTCTGGCTCTACACTTGGCAGATGCGCTTCCCTGCCCTCGCCCTCGCGCTCTTCTCGGCGTCTGTGCTGGCGTGCTCGTCGTCGACCGACGAGCCGCCCAAGGGACCGGCCGGCCCGCGCCTGACGAAGCTGCCACCGCTCGCCGCTCCGCCGCAGCTCACGACGACGCGACGTTTCGTCGCGACGAAAGCGCCGCAGGGCCCCAAGGCCGGTCCCGGCAACCCCGCGATCTTCTCGATCCTCGACGAGTACAAGAAGCTCGGGTTCGGTGCGGTGACCCCCGGCCCGGGCGAAGCGTACGTGACGCGGGCGATCGACGGGACGACCCCGCCTCCGCCCGGCCCCGGCGCCAAGCGCCTGCTGCGCTTCGTGCACATGCCCGATCTGCAGATCCTCGACGACGAGTCGCCCACGCGCCTGGCGAGCTTCGACGCGACCGACACGATCAACGCCGCGGCCAGGCCGCAAGACGGCTACGTGTGCCGCATGACCAACGCGGCGGTGCGCACCGTCAACGCGCTGCACCGCGCCGAGGCCCTCTCGTTCGTGCTCCTGGGCGGCGACAACGCCGACAGCGCGCAGACCAACGAGGTGGAGTGGGTGCTCGACATCCTCTCGGGCAAGGAGGAGGTCAAATGCGACTCGGGCAAGGAGGACGATCCGATCCCCGGGCCCGACAACGACGGAAAAGACCCGTTCTTCGCAGAAGGCCTCACGATCCCGTGGAAGTGGGTCACCGGCAATCACGACGTCAACGTGCAGGGCAACCTGAAGCTCGACGACGGCAACCGCGCCAGCGTCCTGTCGACGGTCGCCGGCGGCGGCACTCGCGATTACACGCAGGACGGCTTCATCGAGCGCGGCGACTTCGTCGTCGCCGACGCCAAGCGCGCGCTCCTGTCGCGCGTGGAGCTCATGACCAAGGTGGCGAGCCACGGCGACGGCCACGGGCTCGGCGACGCCGAGAAGGCCAGCGGTCGCGCGACGTACACCTTCGACGCGCCCGACTCGCCCATTCGCTTTCTCGTCATCGACACCGCGGCCGAGACGGGCGGCGCCGAGGGCATCATCCGGCAGTCCGAGGTCGATCGCGTGATCAAGCCCGCCCTCGACAAGGCCCAGGCCGAGGGCAAGTGGGTCATCCTCGCGTCGCACCACTCTGTGACCAGCCTCACCGAGGACGGAGGCGCGTTCGGCACCAAGCAACCCGACGCGCTCACGACCGACGCGTGGACGAAGCTCGTCGGCGGATACCCCAACGTGCTCTTCAGCATGGTCGGCCACAGCCACGAGCACCGCGTGCGCCCCATCGCGCCCGCGGGCGGTCACGCGTTCTGGGAGGTGATGACCAGCGCGATCATGGACTACCCGCACCAGTTCCGCTTGGTGGAGATCTTCGACCAGGACAACGGCTGGATCATGCTGCGCGGCACCGCCGTCGACCCGGTGACCGACGACGATCCCGTCGCCGCCGAGGGTCACACCCGCGGCCTCATCGACTTCCTCTCCGGCTGGAGCCCCGACGGGCTCGGCAAGCCGGACGACCGCAACGTCGAGCTGTGGATCAAGAAGCCTTGAAGAGACCGGTACGCGCGCTCCTGCTCGCAGTCCTCGTCGCGCCGGCGGCCGCGGCGCTCGCGATCGCGTGCAAGCCGAACAAGCCCCCTCCCGACGACCCGCCGCCTCCGCCGATCGACAGCGCAGACCACCCGGTGCCCGCCGTAGGGCTCACCGCGACGCCCGTGGAGCAGTTCGGCGACGCGAGCCTCGAGCCGCTCGAAGGCAAGAGCCCGTTCGAGGCCGCGCAGATCTACGCGAGCCGCGGGCAGTACTGGATGGCGCGGCTCATGATCGAGAAGCAGGGCCTGTCGCCCGACGGCAAGCCCGAGGAGACCGAGCTGCTCGCCACCATCTGCGCCGCGCAGTCCGACCCCGTGTGCATCCGCGCGTGCGAGGCCAAGCTCGGGCGCAAGCTCAAGCTCGACGCCGGCGCGCCCGTGCGCGTGGCGCCGGTCGAGGCCGGCGCGCCGCAGCCGAGCGGCGAGCCCGACACCGAGCTCGCCAAGGCCCGCAACCTCGTGCTCAAGAAGAACTACGCCAAGGCGCGCGAGATGCTCGAGCCGCGCCTGCTCGAAGGCAAGGCGACCCGCGAAGAGACGAGGCTGCTGCTCGAGGTGTGCAAAGCGCAGCGCGACCGCATGTGCATCGCGCTCTGCGAATCGAAGCTCAAGTGACCGAGGGCACTCTGCCGTGCGCCGCGTCGCCCTGGCGACGGAGCCACGCGGTCACAGCCAGCCGTGGTCCTCGTACCAGCGCATGGTGCGCTTGGCGCCCTCGACGAGATCGACCTCGGGCGACCACCCCAGGTCCTCGCGCGTCTTGTCGCTGGCGCACACCCAGTGGTGGCGCAGCATGTTGACCTTCTCGCGCGTGAGCATCACGGCCTTGCCGCGCAGCTTGCCGTAGGCCTCGACGCCCACAGACGCCACGCTCAAGAGGCCGAGCGGCACGCCGAGCTTCACGATCGCCGACTTGCCCACGGCGCTCGGCACGACCTCGCCCCACGCCTCTCGCATCGTCATCGGGCGCCCGTCGTCGACGAAGTACACCGAGCCGCTGGGCACGTCGGCGTTGATCGCGAGCACGCACGCGCGCGCGCAGTCGGGGCCGAACACGTAGCAGCCGAGCATGCTGCCGTCGCCGATGACGGGGTACTGCCGGCGCCGCACGGCGCGGAAGGCCTCGAGGATCTCGACGTCGCGCGGGCCGTAGATGGCCGCGGGCCGGAGCACGACCGTGTGGAGCTCGTCCTTGCGCGCGATGCACTCCTGCTCGGCCGCGAGCTTGCTGCGCCCGTAGGCCGTGAGCGGGCGCTCTTGGTCCGCGGGCACCGGTCGACCGTCGAGCGACGGACCGCAGGCCTCGAGCGTCGACACGTGGACGAAGCGCGCCTTGGGGGCGAGGCTCTTGGCCGCCTCGAGCAGGTTCACGGTGCCCTGCGTGTTCACCTTGCGGAACTCGCCCTCGTCGCGCGCCTTCACGAGACCCGCGGAGTGCACGATGGCGTCGACGCCCTCGATCGCGCGCTCGACCGAGGCACGATCCTCGACGGCGCCCTCGGCGAGCGTGACCCGCTCGAGCGTCTTCAGGAACTTGGTGTTCGACGTCTTGCGCACGAGCGCCACGACGTCGTGGCCTTCGCCGGAGAGGATCTCCGCGACGTGGCTACCCAAAAACCCGCTGCCTCCGGTGACGAGGACCTTCATGTGCTGGCGATCTCCTTCGAGTAGACGCGGTACGTCTTGTACTTCTTCGCGCCCATGATCTTGATGGCGGTGTTGACGGGGCCGTTGTCCTCGAGCGTCCAGCCGAGCTCGCCCCAGGTCATCCCCACCTGCTTGCCGCCCTCGTTCATCTCCGCGTAGAGGTACGCCGAGAGCGCCGCGTACTTGCGCTGCTGCCTGAACTTCTTCTTCACGCCCAAGATGAGCTGACGGCCGGAGCGCGCGCCCTTGACCTTGAGGCGATAGAGCAGCTTGACCAGGCCCGTGGGGAAGAGGCTGCCGTGTAGGTCGCCGATGAGCTCGTTGACGTTGGGCAGCGCGATGGCCACCGCCGCAGGCTCGCCGTCGATGCTCACGATGCGCGTGATCTCGGGCACCATGAAGAGCTTGAGGTCGGCCGCGAGCTTGTCGCCCTCTTTCTTGGAGAACGGCACGAAGCCCCAGTTCTCGCTCCACGCGTCGTTGAAGATGTCGAGCGTCGTCTCGACGTCCTGGTCCATCGTCTTCTTGGAGAGCGGACGAGACGTGACCTCGGGCATGGCCTTGATGTCGGCGTGCGCCTTGGCGACGCGTGCGCTGAGCGGCCCCACGTCGTAGCGCCACGCGTACAGGTCCTTCTCTTTCTCGAAGCCGGCCTGCTCGATCAGCCCGCCCTGGTACGGGCGGTGGTGCGGCATCATGATGAACGGCGGAGAGTCGAAGCCCTCGACGAGACACCCGCTCTCTTCGTTGATGTTGAGCGAGAGCGGACCGCGCACGCGCTTCATGCCGCGGCTCTTGAGCCAGCGCTCCGCCGACGAGAGCAGCTCGGTCGCCACCTCGGGGTCGTCCACCGTGTCGAAGAAGCCGAAGAAGCCCGCGTCGTCGTGGTGCCGCTCGAGGTGCGCGCGATCGATCTGCGCGGTGATGCGACCGACGCACTTGCCGTCGCGGTGCGCGGTGAAGATCGTGCCCTCGGCGTGCTCGAAGAACGGGTTCTTCTTGGGGTTGAGGCGCTCCTTGAGGTCGAGATCGAGCGGGCGGACGTACTCGCTGTCGCCCGCGTAGATGTCGTCGACGACCCCGAGAAAATCCTTGAGGTCTGCACCCATCGGTGTCTGGCGAATCTCGAGCATGTACGGGCAAGTAAGACCGGGGCGGGGGGGCGTCAATGGCTTGGGGCGCCGCAGGTCCCCGCGCGCGGCGTGGTAGCCTCGACCCCGTGCCGCCCTCCCACCGCCCGAGCTCTCGCCGGCTCGTCGCCGTCCCCGACGCCGCCGAAAGCGCGCGTGCGCTCCTCGACGCGATGGGCGAGCCGCGCGGCGCCCCGTCGCGCCTCGTCGAAGCCCTCACTGCCGCCGGCCTGCGCCCCGACGATCCGCGCGTCGCTGCGGCGATGCAGGCGCTCGAGCGCTTCTCCGACGACACACGCCTCGGCGAGGACGAGCTCGTGGAGGTGCTCGGCGACGGCTTCGCTCTCGTGGCGCGCGCCCTCGAGGGCGACCTCGTCATCCCCGAGTTCGAGTCGTTCTCGCGGGAGCTCCGCCACATCTTCGACCGCACCCGCCCGCGCGAAGAGGGCAAGGTCGCCTCGTACATCCCGCAGCTCGCGCGCGTGCCGGCGTCGCACTACGGCGCGGCCGTGTGCACCATCGACGGGCAACAGTGGACCGCCGGCGACGCCGACGTCGACTTCACGGCGCAGTCGTGCATGAAGCCCATCAACTACTGCATCGCGCTCGAGGAGCTGGGCGAGGCCGCGGTGCACGAGGTCGTCGGGCGCGAGCCGAGCGGCCGCGGCTTCAACGAGCTGACGCTCAACGACGAGCATCGCCCGCACAACCCCATGATCAACGCGGGCGCGATCGCCATCTGCTCGCTCATCAAACGGTCGGCCCCCTACTCCGACCGCTTCGACCACGTGATGCACCAGTGGCAGCGGCTCGCGGGCGGAAAGAAGTCCGGCTT
>JAGQJA010000054.1:24990-33488 GCA_020430845.1 Myxococcales bacterium | reverse complement strand
GCGACCCTCGCCAACGGCGGCGTGTGCCCGCTCACGGGCGAGCGCGTGCTGCTGCCGAGCACCGTGCGCGCGTGCCTCTCGCTCATGTACTCGAGCGGCATGTACGACTTCTCGGGCGAGTTCGCGTTCTGCATGGGCATGCCCGCCAAGAGCGGCGTCGCGGGCGGCCTGATGGTGGTCGTTCCCAACGTGCTGGGCCTCTGCACGTGGTCGCCGCGGCTCGACGCGCTGGGCAACAGCGTGCGCGGGCTCGCCTTCTGCGAAGAGCTGGTCTCGCGCTTCACGTTCCACATCTACGACGGGCTCATCGGCGCGACCGACGACAAGCGCGACCCGACGCAGCGCCGCTGACGGGGCGCGCCCACCGGCAACGGCGCCGACCCGCGGCGAGCTACTTCGACACGGCCGCGTAGAACGTCGCGTTGCGACGGCGGATGCGCAGCAGCACCTTGCCGTCCTTCGCGGCGTCTTGGAGCTTTGCGCTCGACGGCTCGGGCACGCCGTCGGCCTCGATGATCACGTCGCCGGGCTTGAGCCCCGCGCGCTCTGCCGCCGAGCCGGACGTGACCTGCGTGACGACCGGCACGGGCTTGGAGACGCCGAGCTGCTGCGCCTGCGCCGGCGTGAGATCGCGGACCGACATGCCCAACCCGCGCTGCGGCGTGCCCTGCTGCTGCACCGGAAGCACGGCCACGGCCGGCTCGGGGCGCGCAGTGAGCAGCGCCTTGGAGCCGTAGCGCTTTCCGTCGCGGATGATCTCGAGCTGCACCGTCTTGCCGACCTCGTGCGCGATGACCTCGCGGATGAGCTCGCGCCCGTCGGTCACCTTCTTGCCGCCGACCGACGCGATGATGTCGCCGGGCTTCACGTTGGCCTTCTGCGCGGGGCCGTCGGGGCTCACGCTGTTGACGAGCACGCCGGCGCGCGGGTCGACCTTGAGCAGCTTGGCGAGCTCGGGCGTGAGGTCTTGGATGCCCACGCCGATCCAAGCGCGCTCGACCTTGCCGTTCTTGAGGATCTGCTCGGCCACCCGACGCGCGAGGTTCGACGGTACGGCGAAGCCGATGCCGCTGCCCTTGCCGACGATCATCGTGTTCACGCCGAGCACGGCGCCCTGCAGGTCGCACAGGGGACCGCCCGAGTTGCCGGGGTTGATGCTCGCGTCGGTCTGCAGGTAGTCCTCGATCGCGTTCATGCCGAGGCCGCCTCGCCCCTTGGCGCTGAGCACGCCCGTGGTCACCGTGTAGCCGAGGCCGAACGGCGAGCCGATCGCCACGACCCACTCGCCCACGCGCGCAGCGTCGGAGTCGGCAAAGTTGGCGGCGGGGAAGCCGGCGCCGTCGATCTTGATGACCGCGAGATCGGTCGACGGGTCGCGCCCCACCAGCTTGGCGGGCAGCAGGCGACCGTCGCGCAGGTGCACGTTGATGCTGAGCGCGTGATCGATGACGTGGTTGTTGGTGAGGATGGCGCCGTCCTGGCGAAAGATGACGCCCGAGCCCGTGCCGCGCGCCACCGGCGAGTCGCCGCCGCGGCCGAAGAACTTGAGGATCGCGTCGGCCTTGTCGTCGCGCGCGGTGACGTCGATCTGCACGACGCTGGGGCTCACCTTCTCGGCGACCGCGACGAACGCATCGCTGAGCTTCTTGGCTTCGGCGCGGGCCGCCGGGGCCTGCGCGTGCGCGTCGTGCGGAGCGAGCGCGGCGGCGGCAGAGAGGGCAAGGGTGAGGGCGAGGGGCGCGAGACGGCGCATGGCGAGCTTCTCCATGTCGGTGTTCGACGGCTGACGGCGCGAGATGCGTTGTCCCGCGCGAAAAAAAGCGGCGCGTGCGACGACGCGCGTGCGTGAAGGGGAACGTGAGAGAAGGTAGCAAAGCGCCTCCACACGACAAACCTTTGCGCCGCACCGGCAAGGCCGAGCTACGATGAAAGCGTGCGGAAGCTGAGGTCGCTGCTCGTGGGTGCGGTCGTCGGCGGGTCGGGAGCGATCATCGCGCTCCTGAGCTGCTCGGCACCCGCCGAGACCAACTTCGGAAACCCGAACGGCCTCGACCGAAAGAACATCCCCGGAGAAGGCGGCGTCGAGGCGTTGGTGTGCGGCTCCGGCGACGGCGGACTCGGCGACGGCGGCTGTCCTTCTTGGTCGGCGACGATCTACCCGTACTTCGTCGCCAACGGCGCGTGGAAGTGCGCAGATCCTGCGTGCCACGGCGGCAAGAGCGATCCTCCGATCGACCCGACGTCCGCGGCGTCGTGCTACGCGAGCCTCAAGGCCATCAACGTCGCCAAGATCCCCTATCTCGGAGCGGACGGCGGCCAGGCGAGCCTCGAGTGCAACCTACAGGGCACCTGCGGGAGCAAGATGCCCAAACCCCCCGGCAAGGATCCGACGACCGACGAGCTTTGCCTCGTGCAGGCCTGGATCGCGTGCGGGGCGCCGAACAACTGATCGCGCGAGATTCGCGCCGCGCCGGCCACGAAACTCTCTGGCCCAGCAGTAGCGAAGTTGTGTAGCGTAGTCGCGTGGGTCGTCGATCAGGCTGCGCCGGATCCCCCGTCGGGCCGGGCCGCGCGAGCGCTCTGCGCGCCGTGCTCGTCCTCCTCGGAGCCATGCTCTGGCTCGCGCTCGCTGCCGCGCCCGCGCGGGCGGGCGAGAAGGAGGACAACGCGATCATTGCGGTCGTCGACAAGATCGTCTCGCAGGACATCGCGAACGCGAACTTCGGCGACGCCCGCAAGAAGCTCAAGGGCCTGGCCGCCAAGTGCAAGAAGGGGTGCGGCAACCGCGCCGTCTCCCAGATCCACCTGGCGCTCGGCATCATCTCGGCGCAGCTCGGCCAGGCCGACGACGCGAAGAGCGAGTGGTTCGACGCGCTGAACGCCGACCCGTCGGCCACGCTGCCCGCGACCGGCATCGCGCCGCCCGTGCGCCAGAAGTTCGAGCAGATCCAGAAGGCGTGGGTCGCGGCCAACCCGCAGATGGACGACGCGCAGAAGGCCGGGTGGGTCAACAAGGACGCGTTCGAGCTCGCGAAGGCGGCCATCGCGGCCGCGACCGCCGAGAACTGGAACGAGTGCATCGAGAAAGACAAGGCCGCGCTCGCGCAAGAGGAGCAGCTGCGCGCCCGCGTGCACCTCGCCGAGTGTGAGTCGAAGGCCGGCAAGATCATCGACGCGCTGCGCGACAACCAGAAGGCCCTCGAGGCCGCGCGCAAGGCCAACGACACGGCGACCGTCAAGCTCGTGCAAGAGCGCGTCCTGGCGCTGTTGCCGCGCCTCGCGCGCGTCAAATTCGAGGCGCCCAAAGACGCCGTCGACCTCAAGGTCTCGTTCGACGATCGTGCGATCCCGACGGCCCGCCTGAGCGAGGCGTTCACGATCGACCCCGGCCAGCACACCGTGCACGCCGAGGGCGTCTTGCGCGGCGCGCGCGTCGCGTACGACGACAAGGTCGACGTCAAGGAGGGCGAGGTCCACGTCGTCAAGATCGTGCTCAAGCCCGCGGCGCTGACCGAGGGCCAGCTCCAGTGCATGGTGAGCGCCAAGACGCAGGAGGAGATCGCCGCCTGTCTGCCGTCGGAGCGCAAGCCCTTGGTGGTGCACCTCGGCTTCGACATGTCTGCGTATGCCGACACGACCGCCGTGCGCGTCATCACGCCGGGGCTCCAGGCCTCGGTGACGTCGCCCACTGCGGGCTGGAACGTGGGCGGCAACTACCTGCTCGACGTGCTGTCGGCGGCGTCGCCCGACCTCGTCGCGTCGGCCTCGCGCCGCTTCCACGACGAGCGGCACGCCGCGTCGCTCTTCGGCGGCTACAAGCCCGGGCGATTCGGCGGTCAGATCTTCGGCAACTACTCGCAGGAGCGCGACTACATCTCGCGCTCGCTCGGCCTCAGCCTGTCCGGCGACTTCATGGACAAGCAGGTCACGCCGTCGCTCGGCTTCACGCACACGCAGGACACGATCGGGCGCACGGGCGTCGACTACGACATCTACAGCAAGCCCTTCGCGATCAACGAGTTCGCCGCGGGGGTGACGACGATCCTCTCGCCCACCTCGCTGCTCGTCACGGGCGTGACCGTGGGCCTCGAGAGCGGCGACCAGTCCAAGCCCTACCGCTACGTGCCGTTCTTCGAGCCCGGCGTGTCGGTGCCCAACGGCGCCAGCCCCGACGAGGTCAACGCCGCGCGCCTCCCGGCGAAGGCGCTCGAGCAGCTGCCCACGAGCCGCCAGCGCTACTCGCTCGCGGCCCGCTACATCGCGCGTATCAAGGGCAACCGCACGCTGCGCATCGAGGAGCGCCTCTACTACGACAGCTGGCAGATCATGGGGTCGACGACGGACGCGCGTTACCTCATCGACCTCACCGCGCGCCTGCGCGTGTGGCCACACGTGCACCTGCACGCCCAGAAGGGCGCCAAGTTCTACCAGCGCGTCTACGGCGCCACGCTCAACTCGGACGGGTCGGCGTTCATCCCGCGCTTCCGCTCGACGGACCGCGAGCTCGCCACCATGTTCGGTGTGACGGGCGGCGGCGGTGTCCGTTATGCGGTGACCGACCCGTCGTCGAACTTCCAGTTGGCGTTTTTCTCCACGGTCGACGCGCTCTACAATCAGTACCTGAACGCGCTCTACATCACGAACCGTCTCGCCGTGTACGGGACTGTGGGTGTGGAGGTGGACTTCGAATGATGCCGGCGCCGCGACGAGACACCAGCCCCACCTTGCGAGGCGCGCTCGCGCTCGCGTGGGGCGCGCTCGCCGTGACGGTGCTGGCGACCACGGCCGCCGTCACCGCGTGCAGCAGCGACCCCGTGCTCACCAACGCCACCGACGCGCTCGGCAAGGAGACGGCGGGCTACCCCGTCGGGCCGTTCCACCGCGCCGGCCAGCCGTGCCTCGTGTGCCACCAGGACAAGGGCGAGGCGTCCGACAAGCCGTTCACCGTGGCGGGCACCGTCTTCGCCCAGCCGGCGCGCCAGGTGGGCGTCGAGGGCGCCGAGGTGCGCCTCACCGACGCCGACGGCACCAAGTACATCGCCAAGACGAACTGCGCCGGCAACTTCTTCGTGACCCCCAACGAGTGGAGCCCGCGCTTTCCCGTGCTCGTCGAGGTCGCCAAGAACAACTCGCGCCGCTCGATGCGCAGCGCGATCGGACGCGACGGATCGTGCGGCGCCTGCCACACGTACGAGCTCACTCCCAAGGACCCGTTCTCGACGGTGGGTCACGTCTACCTGTTCGCTGGGGACGAGCCCGGCAGCCCCAACGGCGCCGCGGACTGCCCCGTCGACCCTCGCACCCCTCTGAGCCCCTGATGCGGACCCACGCGCGCCTCCTCACGCGACTTGCAGCGGCCTCGTGGCTCGTGGGCCTCGCCATGGCCGCGTCGTCGTGCGGCGACGTCTCCAAGGGCGAGCTCGCGCGCCAGGTATCGACGCGTGCGTCCCCGGGCAGCTTCCGCGCCGCGGGTGTCAGCACCGTCATCGAGCGCCGCTGCGGCTCGCTCGACTGCCACGGCTCGCTCGCGCGCAACATGCGCATCTACTCGTCGCGAGGCCTGCGCCTGCCCAACGAGGCCGGCGTCCGCCCGGGCGAAGGCGACACGACCATCGACGAGATCACCGCGAACTACCACTCGGCGATGACCATCGAGCCCGAGGCCACCAACGCGGTCGTCGCGGGCGGTGACCCCAACCAGCTCTTGCTCATCAAGAAGCCGCTCGGCATCGAGAAGCACAAGGGCGGCACCGTGTTCCGCCGGGGCGACGACACCGAGCGCTGCCTCGTGACGTGGCTCACCGAGGACCTCATCACGCCCGTAGACAGCGCCGCCTGCGCGCGCGCGGCCGTCTTCCCCAAGGAGTGAGGGGACAAACGCGACGACGCCCGCCGACCTCGACGAGGGCGACGGGCGCTCGGGCGTATGCGCGCCGTGCGGCGGTCAGTCGGTGCCGGCCTCGGGCACGGTCACGTTCTGGCAGCGGTTGGCGTTCATGTTGCTGATCGTCTCGGTCACGAACGTCGTCAGGTTGCCGGCGAGCTCGGACGTGAGCGCGAAGCGCGGGTGGTTGTTGGCCTGGGGCTGCTGAGCCTCGTTGCCCTTGTCGAGGATGCGGCGGGCGCCCTCGATGCCGTCGAACGTCCCCTCGGCGTTGACGCGCCCGATGGCGAGGCGCTGCACGTACGGGAACTCACGGAGCTTGAGGAACGTCTCGGCCGCGAGCACCTCGTGCTCCTCTTTGTTGGGCGAGCCGCTGAGCCACATGCTGCCGTCGCCGTAGTTGTGGCACGAGACGCACTTGCCCTGGTTTCCTTCGGTGTCGGTGAGCGCGATCGTGTCGAGCTTGAGCTCGCGCCAGCGTGCGTAGTCCATGCACTCGCCGAACGCCTTAAATGCGGCGCGCAGGTTCTTGGGGGTGCCCGGGTCGGACTGGAGCTTTCGCGCGCTCACCTCGAGCTTGAGCCACTTGGTGATGTTGTCGGCCTGCGTGGCCGTGAGCGCAGGGCCGCTGTGCACGCCCTTCTGCACGAGCGGGCTGATGCTGGGCGCGCTGACGAGCCCCGGGAAGCCCTCGATGGCCGTGTACGACGGGTCGGCGCCCGCGCCCAGGAACACCGGCGCGCCGCGCTGGCCCTTCTGGTGGCACTCGCCGCACTCCTTGGCGAGGCTCGGGTAGACGGTGGTGGTGAACGCCTGCTTGGCGTCTCCTCCGCCTCCTCCTCCAGCCTCCTCGTCGCTCGAGCCACAGCTCCAAGCGAGCGCGGCCCCCATCACGGCGAGGGGCATCAGCACGGCGGCGACTCTCGCGTTCGACTCCTTCATGTCAGCCTCCGTCTCCGCCATCCGTGGGTCCGGCCTCGCGCTGGGGAACGACGATGCCGCTGTTGCAGGTTCCGCCCGCGAGGTTCTGGAGGGTCGTGTCGACGAACCCCTCGATGGCGTTGGTGATGTTCGGCGGAAGCCCGTACGTCGGGTGACACCCGACCGCTTCCTTGGGGCACTGCTCGTTGGCCTTCTCGATGAAGCGGCCCGAAGCGACGAGGCCCTCGAAGCTGCCTCGCTCGTCGAGCTTTCCGACGACCAGCTTCTGGATGTAGGGAAAGCTCCGCGTCTTGTCGAACGTCTCGCGCGCGCCGGCGCTGAGCCACGCGCTCCCCTGCCCCGTCGAGTGGCAGCCGAGGCACGGCCCTTCGCGGTCCGTCTGCGTGAACGGGAGATCGCCCATCCGGTAGAACGTCCAGACGTCGAAGTTCATGCACTCTGCAAACTGCTTGTACGCGTCCGTGACGGTCTTGGGCTTCTCGATGGCGCCCTCGAGGCCACGTGCCGTCGCCTCGAGGCTGAGCCACTGGGTGAGCACGTTGCGCTGGTCGGCGCCGACGGCGATGGCCGGGTCCTTGTGCTGGTACTGGATGAGGGGGCTGTTGCGCGGCGCCGCGATGAGGCCCGCCGTACGCTCGATGGTCGCGTACGACTCCTCGGCCGCCGCGGCCATGATGCGCGGTCCGGCCGTGCCGCCGTGGCAGCCGACGCAGTTGGTCAGCGTGGGGTGCACGCGCTGGACGTAGTAGTCCTTCGCCTGCTGCCGATCACGCTCACGCTGCGCCGCTGCTTCGTCGTCCGACGCCGTCCCCCCGCACGCCGTCGCCAGGGCTCCCCAGCCCAGGACGACGGCGAAACAGCTACCAAGGAAAGCTCGTGCTCGCATGATGGGGACAGCTTACCCCCGACGACGCCGGGACCAAACCATCAAGCCGAGCGCGGCAGCCGCCGCGAGCCCGAGCCCGCCCGGCATCGACGTGCGGCCTGGCGTGGTGCAGCCGCAGCCGCCCGAGCTCTCGGGCGTGCTGTTGGGCGTGGTGCCCGCGT
This sequence comes from Myxococcales bacterium, assembly GCA_020430845.1. Taxonomy (GTDB): domain Bacteria; phylum Myxococcota_A; class Polyangia; order Polyangiales; family Polyangiaceae; genus Labilithrix. Next base: position 25,615 of record JAGQJA010000054.1, on the reverse strand, counting down.
TCGGATCGAGCGCCGGAGCCTCGCCCGCCGGCACCGGGTTCTCGGGAAGCGCCTTCTTGTCGACCTGGCCGGGGACCAGGCTGAGGAAGAGCGAGTTCTTGGCCTCGCCGGGCACGCGGCCGTGCACCGGACCGACGAAGAACGTCTTCACGTCGCTCATGAAGCCCTTCTCGACGTGGTAGCCGGGGTTGGCGACGCCGCCGATGCAGCGCATGTAGTCGCGGCCCTGGCGCATCGGGTTACGGCCGTACCAGTTGGCGAGGTGGCCCGAGTCGCCGTACCAGGCCGTGGGCCAGAGGTCGGCGCGGTCGTCCCACTTCCAAGAGCGCTCGGCCTGGTTGTAGCCGACCATGAGCATCGCCGCGCGGCCGATGCCGGTGGGCGCGGCGCTGAACACCGCGACCGACGGCTCTTCGGTCTCGCCGTACGCGCCCGTGCAGATCGACGCGTGCGTCTGGTGAGCCGCCGCGCCGCGCGCGTCGCCGCCGAGCGTGAACGAGTCGCCGTTGCGCTCCATCATGAAGAGGTGCGAGACGTTCGACCCCTTGACGTTGTTCGTCATCTTGCCCTGGCCGTTCGACTCGATCGCCATGAGGGCGAAGCGGTTGTCCGAAAGGCGCGCGAC
>JAGQJA010000054.1:23252-24797 GCA_020430845.1 Myxococcales bacterium | reverse complement strand
ACGATCGGCATGATCCACTTGCGCTCGAGCTTGGGGAGCAGGCCGTCTTGCGTGAGCTCGAGGCCCATCGCGACCGAGTAGTCGCCGCCGGGCTGCGGGAAGCCAGGGCCGTCGCCGCCGTCGGAGTAGTACCCGAGCGTGAAGAAGTCGTTGCCGTTGACCTTGCCGTTGTAGACGATGTCGGGCGCGCCGTCGTTCGCGTCACGCGGGATGTTCACCATGATGGGCGCCGCGAGCTGGTCGCAGGTCTTGGTGATGACGCCGACGTACGTGTTCGGGCGGTTGTTGTTGTAGTCAGAGCCGTACGACCAGACGATGTTCTCGCCCGCCGCCACCATCTTGGGGTGGTTGCACGTGCGCTCGGCGGTGCCCATGCGGCCGTAGTCCGTCAGGCGCTTCTGCGCGACGAGCTTGGGGGCCGCGTCCTTCTGCAGCTCGTACGAGAAGCACGTGCACTGCACCGGGGCCTTGTTGGGCTCCTGTACGGCCTCCATCGAGACCATGACGATGTGGTTGCCGACCGCCTCGACCGTCGTCTGCTCGAAGCCGGGGTAGCGCAGACGCATCTCGCCGTCCATGCGCCCGCGGTTGCCGTCGGCCACGGTGATGACCTGCGCCGCGCGCGAGATGGGCTGATCGACCTGCGTGGGCACGTCTGCCGAAGCGCTCGCCGCAAGCGACAAGACCACCGTTGCCCCGATCATGCCCAGCACGTGACGATTCCTCATGGCTCTCTCCTCGGTGTGTCGGTTGGCGGCGGACCGCTGATCAATCGTTCGAGGCAGTCTTCTGCCCCTGCTGCCCAGGCTGCGCGGACGGAACGTCGTCGACGTCGACGACCTCGCGCACCGGCGGCTTCATCTTCACGAAGAACTGAATCGAAGTGACCTTCGCCGCGCGCGGCGCGCCGGCCTGCGGGAGGTCGATGACGGCGTGGCCCTGGTTGCGCGGGGGCACGCTGAAGCTGTAGCTCGCGGCGCTGTCGGCGCGCGCGATCATGTCGTCGCCGGCGACGAGGTCCATCGCCGTGGCGCCCTCGACACCCAGCGACTTGGCGTAGGCGGCCAGCGAGTAGTGCGGGACGCCGTCCTTGCCGGTCGACGTCTCGAGGTCCGGCGTGAGGCGCTTGCGCTTGACGACGCTCGTGAGCTTGCCGTCGACGTAGACGCGCGTGCCGTTGCCCTGCTCGGCGGGCGCGTAGGGCAGCTTGCCCGCGGCGACGACCTCGCCGGTCGGCATCACGAGGTCGCCGTTCTCGGCGAGGCGGGGCGGCTCTTTGTCGACGTAGAACGCGACGGCCGAGAGCATGTCGATCGTGGTGTTGACGTTGAGCTTCATCCCCGGCCAGTGCACGCGGGGCTTGCCGCGGTCGCCCTGCACGAACGAGAACGTGAGGCGGTCGCCCATGCGCGCGAGCTCGGCGCGGTCGATGACGACGTAGCGCGAGCCACCATAGAGGTGCAGACCGCGGATACGCTTGGGCGAGATGCCGAGCGCCGCGGCGTAGGTAGAGAACGGGTAGCGCGTCGTCTTGTAGCCGTCGGC
>JAGQJA010000054.1:20684-23182 GCA_020430845.1 Myxococcales bacterium | reverse complement strand
ACCGACGCCTCGCCGAACCGTGAGCGCTTGACCGGGGGCGCCTCGTCGGCAGGTGTGGTCTCGGGTGCGACGGGTGCGGTCGCCGCCGACACGGCCTTCGCGGGGGCCGCGGCCGGCCTCTTGTGCGAGAGCGCGAGCCAACCGCCGCACCCCAAGAGGAGCGCGATCACGAAGGCGGGGCGAGCGGAGCGCGACATCGGGTGAGACTAGTGCATGGGCTATGCCGTGAACGATCCAGCGACCATGCAGAATGAACCGCGCGTTTTTTGCGGGGTGCGGGTTGTTACACGCAGTCGACACGGCGAAGGCACCGTGGACACCATTTTGGGGTCCGCCGCCCTCGATCGCGGGGTGCACGGCCCCTCATCGCAGGTGCGCCCACATGTATGCAGCTTGCACGCGTCGGAGCGCCCGCCGCGCTTCGAGATGCGCACGAATTGCGGTGGACCGGCGATGCGTCCGCTACGATGAGGCTCGCGTCGACGTTCGGCTCGACCTTTGCTGTGATCCCTTGATCGGAGGCTTGCCAGAAATGCGGATCTTGCCCAAACGCTCTCATGTCCTCGCGTCCTTGCTCGTCGGAACCTGGGCGGTGCTCGGCTACGCCTGCACGGTGGAGGACGAGAACCCGGCGCCGAACCGGGCGAGACCGACCACGGACACCGACGGCGGCGGGAGCGAAGGCGGCGTCAACCCGAACAACACCAACCCCACGGGCACGCTCTGCGGCAAGGTCGGCGGCTACGACAAGGTCAAGGAGATCGCGGGCGGTGTCATGACCCGCATCGACAACGACTGCCGCGTCTCGGGATCGTTCGCGCGCCTCTCGCTCGAACAGCGCCAGCACGTCAACGAGTGCTTCGAGATCCAGATGGGCAGCTTCTTCCAGTGCCCCGGCATCACGTACACGGGCGCCAAGGCCAACGACCAGCGCCCGTGCAAGTCGATGCAGCAGGCTCACCAGAACCTCAAGCTGCGCGACGCTGACTTCAGCGTCTTCGTGAACGTGCACGTGACGACCGAGCTCAAGGATCGCGGCCTGAGCGACGACGAGATCCGACAGATCCTGCCGGGCTTCATCGGCGTGAAGGCGCAGGTCGTCAACAACGGCCTACAGCCCGATCGCCACTCGTTCTGCGAGTGCCCGAACGGCGAGTTCAACGGCAAGAAGTGCACGCCCGACGCGCCCGAGGGCGGGATCGACGCGGGCAACGACGCCGGACCGCAGGACGCCGCCACCGACGGATGACCGAGGCGACGCTCGACGCACCCGCCCCGGCGCCGCGCGCCAGACGGATCTGGCGGCGCGTGGGGCTCGCGCTGGGCGGCGTCGTGCTGCTCGGGGGCGTCGCGCACGCGCCGTTCGCGCGGTCGCTCTTGGCGCGGGTCGGAGGCTGCCCCATGGGCGCGCCGCTGTCGGCTTCGGAGCTCGAGTCCAAGCGCGTCGAGGCCGCGCGAAAGATACAGGGGAGCGCGGCCGCGACGGCGAGACCTGCGTTCGGGTTCACACTCGATGTCGACACGCGGACCGAGGCGCGCGCGTGGGCCACGCAGCAGGGCGCGGCGTGCACCGACGAGCTCGCCGGCGCGGCGCTCCGCTGTGCGCGCACCGGCGAGGACGCGCTCGACGTGTTCTTCCAGTTCGACCCCAAGGGCCATCTCGTCGCGCTCGATGTGATGCGCGAGCGCGTCGCACCGGAGCGGGCCGCGACCCTCGTGCGCGACGAGATCGCGCGGCTGACGCGGGAAGCAGGGCCGCCGGCGAAGGCGAACGGGGAGACCACCGCGGCGTACCTGTCCGGCGAGCTGCACCAGACGAGCGCGGAGTTCCGGTTCTCGGACTACGCGGCGGATGTGAGCGCCACCCACATGCTCGGCGAAGGCGTGATGGTGCGGATGCAGTACCGATCCATTCCCAAAGGATGAGGTCACGCGCCGTCTGTCGCACAAGGTGGTCGCGCCGAAGGTCCCCTAAATCGCTCGACGTACCGCGCCAAAAGGCGCACGATCGAGAGAGCGACGATTGCGTGTACAGCGCACGCTTGTCTATGTGTAGTGTACACAGGAAACGCCTGACCCCATGAAGCCAGCTCCGCTCCAGCAGCCCTACACGATGCCGATGCCGCAGCGCCCCGTGGGCGTGCCTGCAGCCTCCGGCTCCCCGTCTCCCGCCGCGAGCGCGCCTGCCGTCACCACGTCCGCGCCCGCGTCCAAGGCCGCCGACAAGACGGCCCCCGCAAAAGAGGGCGGCGGCAAGTCCTCTGCCGCGATGTGGCTCATGGGGCTCATCGTCGTCGTGTCGGGTGGGGCCGCCGTCTTCATGGGCCTCAACTCGAAGACAGCGGCGCCGACAGCGACGGCGACCGGCGAAGCGACGCCAGCGACGACCGAGAGCGCGGTGAGCTTCTTCGTTCCTCCGCGTCCCGCCGACAGCGCGGCGCCGGCGACGACATCGGCGGCCGAGCCGACGTCGGCCAAGAGCGAGCCCGCGCCTCCGG
>JAGQJA010000054.1:19586-20615 GCA_020430845.1 Myxococcales bacterium | reverse complement strand
CCCCGCCCACCGCCAAGAGCGAGCCTGCGCCCCCAGCCACCGCGAAGGCCCAACCTGCTCCCAAGGCCGACGCGCCGCGGCCGGCCGACCCGCCGCGCGTGGCGGCCAAGCCCGCCGCCAAGCCCGACGACAAGCCGGCCGAAGCTCCCAAGCCCGCGGCGCCTCAGTCGGTCGACGCGATCCTGCAGCAGCAGCTCAAGTCTGCGATTCCCTGAGGGGCGCGGCGCGCATCGAGATTCGAGACCACGGCGCGGCGCCCACCGCGAGCGCCGCTGCGTACATCGGCGTTCCGGGCGGGTCGAGATCGGTCAGCTCGAGCATCTGCGCGCCTGCGACGTGCGTGAGGCGACGGGCGAGCGCGACGAGGGCCGCGAGCGCAGGCGCGCAGTCCATGGCGGGATCGATCGCGAAACGGCCGAGCAGGCCACGACGTGCCGGCACGAACGGCGGATCGAGCGAGCCCACGGTGAGGCTCGCGCACGCGCGCACGGCGCCTCGCGGGTCGACCGCCACGATCTCGCACTGCTCGAGAGGCCCGCGCGCGCGGCCCAAGTGGGCGGCGAGCACGCCGACGAAAGACGCGTCCACCTCACGCGCGCGATCGAAGCGCTCGTCGCCGTTGGCGCGCCTGCGCATCGCGAGCGGCACCTCTAGCGTCGCGACGGCGTACGCGTCTTGGGACGTGGCGAGGCGCGCGTGCCAGCCCTTGCCCGAGCGCGAGGCGTCGTCGTGCGCGGCGATGCGCGTCGTCCACGACACGGGCCGATAGCCGAGCCGCTCGTAGAACGCGTGCGCCGGGTTGGGCTCGAGCACCTCCGCCGCCAGCACGCACGGCGCGGCGCCCGAGAGCGAACGCGCGATCGCCTCGAGCTTGGCGAGCAGCGCGCGGCCCGCGCCGAGCTTGCGCGCGCGTGCGGCGACGACCAGCGAGCGCACCTCGCAGGTGAAGGGTGTGCGCTCGTCGTAGCCGTAGCGCTCGAACCACCCCTCGACCTGTCCTACCAGGCCGTGCTCCTTGTCGGCCGCGAC
>JAGQJA010000054.1:0-19532 GCA_020430845.1 Myxococcales bacterium | reverse complement strand
CGGGCGAGCTCGGCGTACACGTCGGGATCGCGCGAGCCCGTGTAGCCTCCCCACGACTCGTGGACGTCCCACAGCTCGCGCCACAGGGCGGCGACCTCGAGACCTTCGCCGTCTTGTGCGGCGCGGACGACGACGCTCATCGAGGCCAGCGCTCGCCGGCGACTCCGGCGTCGATGAAGACCTCCTCCAGGACCAGACCGTCGGGTGGGGCGGTCTGACCGAGATCGCGGCGGTCTTGGGTGCGAAGCGCGGCGGCCAGCGTCCCCTCGGGGAGGCGACCGCAGCCGACGTCGACCAAGCTGCCGACGAGGATGCGGACCATGTTGTGCAAGAACGCGCTGCCCTCGACCGTGACATGCAGAAAGCGCGGATCGCCGGCGCCCTCGTCGACGTCGACCCGATGGAGCGTGCGCACGGTGTGCTTGCGGACGTCGGACGCAGACCGGAACGCGCCGAAGTCGTGCGTCCCCATCACCGTGGCCGCCTCGCGACGCATGCGCTCTACATTCATCTTCTGTCCTACGCGCCAAGCGCGGGTGCCCAAGAGCGGATCGCGGACCCGATCGCGCACGATGGTGTACACGTAGCGCTTGCCGCGGCTGCCTCCGCGCGGGTCGAAGCCGAGCGGGGCGGGCGCGGCCCACCGCACGCACACGTCTCGCGGGAGGTGCTTGTTCACCATGAGCACCCACGCGCGAGGCGGCAGGGCGCGCTGAGAGTCGAGCGCCACGAGCTGGGCCCGGGCGTGCACGCCCGCGTCGGTGCGGCTCGCGCCGCGAGGGCCTCGCGCCCTCGGGTCGACCTCGAGGATCGCACCGCGCAACGTGTCCTCGACCGTGCGCGCGTCTCGCTGCGTGGCCCACCCCGAGAACGCCGTTCCGTCGTATGCGACGCCGAGGACCACACCGTGCGCAGGAGCCGCCGCGCTCATCCGCCTCCGGGAGCGTCGGTCGGCGCGTCGGGTGCGGCGGCGGCGTCGTCGGGGAGCGGCAACGGCGACGGCCTGTCGTCGGGAGGGCTCACTGCGCCCGCGACGAGGGGCGGGGCGGGCACACACGCGCGCGCCGAGCACACGCCCGAGAGGCAGTCGTCGTCGCGCAGGCACTCTTCGCCGATGGGGCGCCGCGTCTCTCCGCACGCGAGAAACGCGAGGAGCGGGAGCGCGACGAGGGCGACCCCGCGCCCGCGCGAGCGCCTAATCGGAGGCGGCATCGCTCGCCGCGTCTGCGTCGGAGCCAGCATCGGAGCCCGTACCGGCGTCGGCGTCGGGCGAGCCGGCCTCGGGCAAGACGATCGACGCGTCGGCGTCGGCCACGTCGATCGCGGCGTCGACGTCGGGGCCGCACTTTGCGGCGGCGTCGGAGCAGTCCGGGGTGACGCCGTCGACACACGACACCGCAGCGACGCTCAGCGCGAGCGCGAGGGCAGCGGGGACGATGAGCCGGAGAGCACGCACCAAGGCCTCACTTCGGGACGAACGAGATGGGGACCTTGACGTCGGCGCAGCCACCCTTGGCCGCAGGGAAGCCCCCTCCCCGGAAGTAGCCGAGGACGCAGTTCGCCACGAGCGGCGTCCCCATGTCGTTGCTCGCGATGCCCGAGTTGCAGACGCTGCCGTCGGTGCCGATGCGCACGGAGATCGAGACGCGTCCCTTGAGCGTGCTGTCCTGGGCGAGCGCGTTGTCGTAGCAGCGGTGGGCCTGACGCGCGCGGAAGCGCAGCGCGTTCTCGAGCTCGGGGGAGGCCGAACCACCACACTTGGCGACGTTGCAGCCGTTGGAGAGCTGCACGACGACGACCTTCTTCGGACCGGCCTCCACACCTGCGTCCACGGGGGGCGGCGGGGGGATGTCGTCGTCCGTGGGCCGCGGAGGCGGCACGGTGCCCGCGTCGACCGGCAGGTTGACGGTGACAGGAGGCGGCGGCGTCTGCGTGAGCTTCCAGTAGGCGATGCCGGCGATGATGAAGAGAAGGAGCACGGCGATGATGCCGTACTTCGCGTTGCCGGAGGGCACCCCGGCCGGCGACGAAGGAGGCGGTGCTTTGGATGCCATTATGGGTCACTCAGCATGTGGGTCGACGAGCGGTAGCGGAGTATAGAAGAGTTTCGTCGGGTTCAGCCACCGTCGTGTGCCGCCCCTCCCAGAGGGCGCGAGAAGAAGGTGAGGGCCGTGTCCCCGTAGACGCGTGTGGTCACTCGATCGACCGCCGACAGTAGAGGAGGGGCGTCGGACGGGGCGTGCTCGAGGACGAGGGTGCCACCCTCCACGAGCGTGAGCGCGAGGGCCTCGAGCGCCTCGCGGGTCCGCGGCGCCGGCACGTCGGCGTAGGGCGGATCGCAGAAGATGACCCCGTAGGGGCCGCGCAGTCTGGTCGTCACCTGCTCCACGCGACCGGCGATGACCTCGACGCGAGCCTCGACGTCGAGCGCGCGCACGTTCGCGCGGATGGCCTCGAGCGCCGGCCGCGCGTTCTCCACGAGGACCGCGCGCGGCGCCCCCCGCGAGAGCGCCTCGAGGGCGAGCGCACCTGTTCCTGCGTACAGGTCCAGCACTGCCGGTCCGTACGGATCGTCGTCGCGCGCGTGCAGCATCGAGAAGAGCGCCTCACGGACGCGATCCGAGGTCGGGCGCGTGGCCTTGCCCCGTGGCGCGGTGAGTGACCGCGATCTGAGCTCTCCGCCGGTGATCCTCACGAGCAGGGCGGAGTACCACGGCGCCGGCCCGGGGGCACTTTCGAGGGCTTTGCCTGCCCCGGACGAACCACGGTACGCTCTGGCGCATGTTGCGTTGGCTCCTCGTCCTCTCCGCGCTCGCCGTCGTCCTCGTCGCGCCTCGCGCACGCGCCGATCAGCCCGGGGCGCACACCGTGCCCGTGGCGGTGCTCGCGCTCGACTCCGACGACGCCGAAGAGCAGGCCGACGCGCTCACCGGTGCGCTTCGCTCGCGCGTACGCGCGGCAGAGGGCTGGTCGCTCATCGAGACGACGCAGTCGCTCAGCATGCTGACCGCCGCGCTCAAGTGCCCGTCGCACCCGCCTCCCGACTGCCAGGCGCGCATCGGCGAGCAGCTGCGCGCAGAACGTTACCTGTGGGGGTTCGTGGCCAAGAGCGCCGGCGGCCAGGTCACGGCCGAGCTGCACCTCTACCAGCGCGGCAAGCCCGACCTGCTGATCAAAGAGACCTACGCAGAGAACCTCACCGACCAGAACGACGACACGCTCCGCAAGATCGCGACGAAGATCATCGATCGCATCGGCGGCACGGCCGTGGGCACGGTGGTCGTGCGCGCAGGCTCCAAGACGGGCGAGGTCATCGTGGACGGGACCAAGCGCGTGCCGCTCGCCAACGGCTCGGCCCGCGTCGAGCTCTCCGAGGGCAGCCACGCGATCGAGCTGGCCATCCCCGGCGAGCCTGCCAACAAGCGCAACGTGCTCGTCTCGGCGGGCAAGGAGACCACGCTCGACATGGCGGGCGACGCGAGCGCCCCTTCGGCCGAGGGAAAGCCCTTCCCGACCAAGAAGGTCCTCGGCGGCGTGGCCCTCGCCCTGGGCGTCGGCGCCGCCGTGCTCGCCACCGAGCGAACCGCCAAGTGGTACAGCAACAAGTCCGAGGCCAACGACAAGGCGCCCCTCTTCTCGGGCGATCCCTGCAACGTCGGCACGAACGCCGTGCCCGGCGAGCAGAAGGCCGCGAGCGATGTCTGCCAGCTCAACAAGGACGCGGCGGGCATCTCGACGATCGCGTGGGTCTCGGGCGTCGCCGGCGCGGCCCTCATCGGCACGGGCGTCTACTTCTTGTTCATCGACAAGGGCTCGTCGACCGAGCAAGGCTCTCCGCCGCCCGCGACGGCGCGCATCACGCCGACGGCCGGCCCGCGCTTCGGCGGCCTCAGCGTGGTCGGGACCTTCTAGCGTCCAGGCGGACTACGGCGCGCCGCCGAGCGCGAGCACGTCCGACAGGCCGTACCGACCGGCCGGCTTTCCGGACACCCACGCGGCCGCGCGCACGGCGCCGCGCGCAAAGAGCTCACGGCTCGACGCGCGGTGGGTGAGCTCGATCCTCTCGCCTTCGCCCAGGTAGTGCACGGTGTGGTCCCCGATCACGTCACCGCCGCGGAGCGCGTGCATGCCGAGCTCACGCGGCTTGCGCGGTCCGGGCTTGCCCTCGCGCCCGTGCACGAGCTCGAGCCCCTCACGCGCCGCCTTCACGCGCTCGGCGAGTCGCAGCGCCGTACCGCTCGGCGCGTCGACCTTGGCGTGGTGATGGGCCTCGACGATCTCGACGTCGAAGCCGTCGCCGAGGGCGCGCGCGGCGAGCGCCGCCAACTGCCCGAGCACGTACACGCCCACGCTCATGTTGGGCTCCCAGAGCGCGGGCACGTCGGCCGCTGCGCCGTCGAGGAGCGCGAGCTCGTCCGCCCCGAGACCTGTCGTACCGCTCACGATCGCCACGCGCGCCGCGCGCGCGACGGGGACCATGGCGGCGAAGGCCGCGGGCGAAGAGAAGTCGATGAGGACGTCGGCGCCGCTCGCCGCGAGCGCCCCCACGTCGGACGTGACGGGCACGCCGGCGCGGCCCACGCCCGCGAGCTCGCCCGCGTCTTGACCCACGGCGTCGGCGCCGAGCGCGAGCACCAGGGTCATCTCTGCCTCTTTGGCGAGGCGCACGACGGCGCGGCCCATGCGCCCCGACGCCCCGAGCACGGCGAGCTTCGTCATCCGCGCGCCGCCTCGTACGTGGCGAGCACCTCGAGCACGCGCGCCTTGGCGGCGTCGGAGAGCGGCGCGAGCGGTCCGCGGACGTGCGCTTGCATGACGCCGCGGTGCGCGAGCGCGCCCTTGGCCGGCGCCGGGTTCGCCTCGACGAACATGATCTCGTGGACCGGGCAGAGCGGCAGGTGCAGGCGGCGAGCCTCCTCGAACTTCCCGTCGAGCGCGAGCTGCGTCACGCGCACGACCTCGGCCGGGTAGAGGTTCGTCGTGACGCTGATGACGCCGCGCGCCCCGACGGCGATCATCGCGAGCGTGAGACCGTCGTCCCCCGACAGGACCTCGAGGCGGTCGCCCAGTCGACGCACCAGCTCTTGCGCGCGGAGCACGTTTCCGGTGGCTTCTTTCGTGGCGACGACGTTGGGCGCGACGTCGCACAGCCGCGCGAGCGTCTCGGGCGCGAGGTCGATGCCCGTGCGCCCAGGGATGTTGTAGACGACCACCGGACAGCTGACGGCCGCGGCCGCGGCGCGAAAGTGCTCGAGCATGCCTGGCTGCGTCGGCTTGTTGTAGTAGGGCACGACGATCATCACGCCGTCCGCGCCGGCCTTCTCGGCCGCCTGGCTCGCGGCGATGGTCGACCGCGTCGAGTTGGTCCCCGTCCCGGCGAGCACCTTGGCGCGGCCCTTCGACACGGACACGGCGCGCTTGACGAGCTCGATCTGCTCCTCGCGGTCGAGCGTGGGGCTCTCACCCGTGGTGCCGCAAGGCACGACCCCCGTGATGCCGCCGCGGATCTGCGCCTCGACGAGCGCCTCGTAGGCCCCCCAGTCGATGGCGCCGTCCTGCGTGAACGGGGTGACGAGTGCTGTCCAAGTGCCCGCGAGCGAGGTAGCCATGCGCTCTTCTTCCCGCGACACGCGCGCGCGCGCAAGGGGCAAATGGGGGGCGACGCGTCAGGTCAGCGCCCCGCGCACACGCGCCGCGAGGGCCGCCCTGAACGCGCCGATGTCGAGGCGATCGGGATCGAGCCGCTCGGCGATCTCGAGCTCCGAGAGCGCGCTCCGCTCGCGGCCCTCGGCCAGGAGCAGCGCCGCGAGGGTGACGCGGTACTCGGCGCGGGAGGGGTCGATCGCCACCGCGCGCGACGCCGCCGAGAGCCCGCGCTCGAGCTGCTCGCCCGACCGCAGCACCGCCCGCGCGAACCGGTGGAGCACGAAGCCGTCGCGCGGGAGCCCATCGGCCACCTGGGCCCACGCCGCCACGGCGCCGTGGAGATCGCCCGCGGCGTCGAGCGCCTCGGCGTTGCGGCGCGACAGCCGGGTGCGCAGCGACATACGGAGCGTCGCGTCGTACTCGGCCCGACGGGCTCGGTCCATGAGCGTGTCGGAGGCGGTGGTCATCGCCTTGAAGATCGCCTCCACCTTGCCGTGCAGCGCGCCGATGTCCCGGCCGAAGAACCGGTCGGGGTGGTAGAGCTTGGCCTGCGCAAAGTAGGCGCGTCGGATCGCCTTCGAGTCTGCCGTGGCCGCGACGCCGAGGAGACCATAGTGATCGATGCGGTCGAGCCGGTCGTAGAGCGCGACGATGCGAGCGCGCACGTCGTCGGCGACGCCGCTCTGGGGCACCTCGGACTCGCCGGTCGTCCCGTCTTGGAACCCGATCAGCCCGACGCCCGCGAGGCGATCGAGCAGCTCCTGCACCTCTTCTTCGGGCGCGCCCGCGAGGGCGGCGAGATCGGCCGCCTCGAGGGTGCCGTCCAGCCGAGAGAGAAGCATTTTCGCGAACTTGGCGTCGCGAGACCAGCGCGGAGCTCCTGCCACAACTTATTGGCATAGCTCGGCGCGACGGTGACGTGAAGGGTCATGCTTTCAGGATCGCGTCCCAGTGCTCCGCGATCTCTTGTGCGGTCCACACGCCCGCGTCGTCGTCTTTGAACTTGCCGGCCGTCTCGACGACCTTGAACGCATACATGCGCGAGCCGGCCGCGGCGAGCACGTGGCCGGTACGATCGCCGACCAGGTCGCTCGCGAGAAAGAGCACCGCGGGCGCGATGTGCTCGGGGCTCATGGTGGCGACCCCCTGGAACATGGGCAGGTCCTCGGTCATGCGGGTCTTGGCGATGGGCGCGATCGCGTTGACGGTGATGCGGTGCTTCTGCAGCTCGATCGACATCGTGCGCATCAGCCCGTAGACGCCCGCCTTTGCGGCCGCGTAGTTGGCCTGCCCGAAGTTCCCGAGCATGCCGCTCACGCTCGTGGTGCACACGATGCGGCCGCCGCCGCCCTGCTGCACGACCTGGCGCGCAAAGGCCTGGGAGCACAAGAAGGTGCCGCGCAGGTGGACGTCGATGACGTCCTGCCACATCGCGTCGTCCATCTTCATCAGGGACTTGTCGCGCAGGATGCCGGCGTTGTTCACGAGCACGTCGACGCGCCCGAACGCCTCGACCGCCTTGGCGACGATCGCCTCGGCGCCCTCGCGCGTCGTCACCGACGCGGTGGACGCGACGGCCTTGCCGCCCGCGTCGAGGATCTGACGGACGACGGCGGCCGCAGGATCGTCGGCGCCCGCGCCTTGGCCGTCGCGCGCCCCTCCCACGTCGTTGACGACCACGGCCGCGCCCTCGCTGGCGAAGAGCAGCGCCTCGGCGCGACCGATCCCGTTGCCCGCGCCCGTGATGACGACGACCTTGTCCTCGAGAAGTCCCATGTGCGCTCCGTACCCCAACGCCGCCCCGAAGTCTCGCGCCCGCGCCGCGACAGGCCGCCCGCGCCCGGCTTGTCATCGCCAAGCGCGAGCGGTATTCGTGGGCTCGCTGGTCTTTCATGTCCACCCCCAAAGATCCGTTCAAGACGCGGAAACTGAAGACGATTCCGATGCCGGAGCGAGAGCCCTCGCCGCCGAGCGCCGGGCGCGTCTCGACGTACGGACCGCCGTCTTCGGACAGCACGTGGCAGACCGGTGAGACGGCCGCCGAGCGCACGACCGACCCGGCGCTGACCGTCCCCGCGTCGGGCCCCAAGGACCGCGCGACGCTGACCGTGCTGAGCGGCATGAACGCGGGGCAGGTCTTCGCGATGGACGGCACCGACCACGTGATCGGCCGCGGTACGGAGGCCGACGTGTGGGTCGAGGACGGCGGCGTCAGCCGACGCCACGCGCGCATCACCTGCCGCGCCGACGGTCGGTACGTCATCGAGGACCTCGGCTCGACCAACGGCACGTTCCTGGGCGCGACCCGCGTCAAGCGCGCCGAGCTCAGCCCCGGCGACCGCATCCAGCTCGGTCCCAACATCGTGGTGCGCTTCGCGATCACCGACGACGCCGAAGAGGAGCTGCAGCGGCGCCTCTACGAGTCGTCGATCCGCGACCCGCTCACGCGCTGTTACAACCGCAAGTACCTCTCCGAGCGCCTCACGGCCGAGGTGGCCTACTCGCGCCGGCACCGCGTCAAGCTCAGCGTCCTGATGATGGACGTCGACGACTTCAAGCTCACCAACGACACCTACGGCCACCTCGCCGGCGACATGGTGCTGCGGCTCGTCAGCGCCCAGATCATGCGGCTCATCCGCGTCGAAGACCTGCTCGCGCGCTACGGCGGCGAAGAGTTCGTCCTCCTCGCGCGCTCGACGGGCAAGACGGAGGCGACGCGGCTGGCGGAGCGTATCCGGGAGGCGGTCGCGGAGGTGTCGTTCGAGATCGACGACAAGACCCTCGGCGTGACCTTGAGCATCGGCGTCGCCGCGCTGCCCGACGTGCCGGACGGCGGCCCCAACGAGCTGCTCGCGCTCGCCGACGCGCGCCTCTATCGCGCGAAGCGCGAGGGCAAGAACCGCGTCTGCGCCGAGGGCGAGTGATCCGCCGCGCCGCCTGCGCGCTCGGCGCCGTGGGCACGCTCGCGGTCGCGTGCAGCTCCGAGCCCACCCCGACGGCGCCGGCCGAGGTCACGTTCCCGCGCGCCTTCCTCTGGGGCTCGGCCACGGCGGCGTTCCAGGTCGAGAAGGGCCTCGCGGCCACCGACTGGGGGATCTGGGTGCGCACACCCGGCAAGATCAAGGGCGGCGAAGACCCCGATCGCGGCGGGGCCGACGCGCTGGCGAACATCGACGCCGACGTCGCGCTCCTCACGGCGAGCCGACAGAACGCGTACCGCTTCTCGATCGACTGGGCGCGCATCTACCCGACGCGCGACGCGTTCGACAGAGACCAGCCCGACCCGGCGGGCGTGGCGGCGTACGACAAGCTGCTCGCGGCGCTGCGCGCGGCCAACATCACGCCGATGGTGACGCTCCAGCACTTCACGTTGCCCGATTGGCTGAGCGACCCGCGCAAGCCCGAGGCGCCGCAGGGCTGGGAGCGCCAAGAGACCGTCGACGCGTTCGCGATCTGGTGCAGGCGCGCGTCCGAGCGCTGGGGCGGTCAGGTCGACTGGTGGGCGACGATCAACGAGCCGATGGTCTCGCCGCTCGCGGGCTACATCCAGGGCAGCTTCCCGCCTGGGCTCGTGCTCGAGGTCGGCCGCGCGCTCGCCGTCGGCAAGAACGAGGCGATCGGCCACGCCCGCTGCTACGACGCCATCAAAGAAGGCGACAAGGTCGACGCAGACGGCGACGGGCGCGCGTCGTGGGTCGGCATCGTCAAGCACCAGCGCGCCGTCGAGCCCGCCGACCCGAGCGACCCGGCCGACCAGGCGGCGGCCGAGCGCGTGCGGTACGTGAACAACCTCTGGTTCCTCAACGTCATCACGCGCGGCGACTGGGACGACGACTTCGACGGAAAGCTCGACGGACCGCTCGACCGGCGCGCCGATCCGGCCCTGGCGAAACGCTCGGACTACCTCGGCATCAACTACTACTCGGCGCTCATCGCGGGCGGCACGGGCGGCGTGCGGGTGCCGGTCATCGACGCCGTCATCCGCCTCGACAACCTCCCCACCTCGCGCGCGAAGACCGACTTTCGGTGGGACATCCACCCGAGCGGGCTCGCGACCGTCCTCGACGAGGCCCGCGCCTACGGGTTGCCCATCGTCATCACCGAGAACGGCCTCGCCGACAGCAAAGACGCCAACCGCTCGCGGTTCTTGCTCGAGCACCTCTTCGAGGTCGGGCGCGCCATGGAACGCGGCATCGACGTCCGCGGCTACTTCCACTGGTCGCTGCTCGACAACTTCGAGTGGAGCTCTGGCTACTGCCCCCGGTTCGGCTTCCACGCCGTCGACCCCGCCACGGGCGCGCGGACGGCCCGGCCGAGCGTGCGCGTGTACGAGGGGATCATCTCCAAAGGCCGCCTCTCGCGCGCCGACGTCGACGCCGCGCCGCCGTACGCAGAGCCGTCGTTCTGCGATTGAGCTCGGCCGTGGCGAGCCCCGCGCGCGGCCCCACGCTTGACGCATGGCGCGATGGGATGTTACGCCGCTGAACCGTCATTCATTCTCGGAGGTGACTTCGATGGCCGTCGATATCAAGAAGCTGTTCAACGAAGAACTCCCTGCGGCGCTCGAGAAGAACGCCGAGGACGCCAAGACGATCGGCGCGAAGTACCAGATGAACGTCACCGGCGAAGGCGAGTGGTTCATCGACGTCACGTCGACGGGCCCGGTGTGCAAGGCCGGCAGCGAGACCGCCGACTGCACGATCACGATCGCCGCCGAGGACTTCCAGAAGCTCCTCGAGAACCCGCAGGCGAACGGCATGCAGCTGTTCTTTGCGGGCAAGCTCAAGGTCGCGGGCAACCAGATGCTCGCGATGAAGCTCCAGAAGCTCTTCGGCTACAAGTGAGCGCGGGCCGAGGCGCGGACGCCGTGTCCGCGCCTCGCCGCTTCGTGCGAGGAGGCCGCGCATGCTGCCGCTGAACGGCGTCAAGGTGCTCGATCTGAGCCGCCTCTTGCCGGGTCCGCTCGCGTCGTTGGTGCTCGCCGATCTCGGCGCGCAGGTCGACAAGCTCGAGGACACCGGGCCAGGCGACTACCTGCGCCACATGCCGCCCTCGATCGGCGACACGTCCTCGATCTTCCTCGCGCTCAACCGCAACAAGCGTAGCTGCGCGCTCGACCTCAAGAAGCCGGGCGCCGCCGAGGCGTTGCTCCAGATCGCAGGGCGCTACGACGTCGTGCTCGAGCAGTTCCGGCCCGGCGTGCTCGATCGGCTGGGCGTCTCGCACGAGGCCCTGCTCGCGAAGCACCCGAAGCTCGTGGTGTGCGCGCTGACAGGCTACGGACAAGACGGTCCGCTCGCATCGCGCGCCGGTCACGACCTCAACTACCTTGCGCGCGCGGGCGTGCTCGGGATGCAAGGGCCCGACGCGGCGCCCCCTGCCGTCCCCGGCTTCCAGCTCGCGGACGTGAGCGGCGGCCTCTACGCCGTCATCGGGATCCTCGCCGCGCTCCGAGCGCGCGACGCCACGGGCAAAGGGCAGGTCGTCGACGTGGCCATGGTCGAGACGGCGATGCCGTTCGCGATCGCGGGCTTCGGGATGTCGTTCGCCGGCGAGCCCGTCAAGCGCGGCGCAGAGGCGCTCACGGGCGGCATCGCCCCGTATCGCACGTACGAGACGGCCGACGGTCGATACGTCGCGCTGGCGGCCCTCGAGCCCAAGTTCTGGTCCGGCTTCTGTCAGACCGTGGGCCTGACCATGCAGATGAGCGACCTGATGCCAGGGCCCCACCAGGCGGAGCTGCAGGGCCAGGTCGAGGCCATCTTCAAGGCCAAGACGCTGGCCGAGTGGCGCAGCATCTCGGAGGCGAACGACTTCTGCCTCGAGCCCGTGCTCACGCCCGAAGAAGCGCGCGACGACGCGCACCTCGGCGCGCGCGGGATGTTCTTCGAGCTCGCGTCGGCGTGGGGAGCCATCCCGCAGCTGCGCACACCGCTGACGCCGCGAGACCGCGCGCACACGGCGCCACCGCGACAAGGCGAGCACACCGAGCAGATCCTGCGGGAGGCCGGGCTCGACGACGCCGCCATCGCCGCGCTGCGGGCCACGGGCGCGATCCGCTGAAGCGCGACCGCGCGCACGCCACGTCCGCGCGCGCCGCTCGCGTCAGATCTTGCGCAGCTCTTCCATGAGCTCTTCGTCGCTGATGAGCCCCTTGCGGATGAGGATCTGCAAGATGGCCGCGACGATGGGCTCCCACTGCGTGCGGTTGCCGAGGATCTCGCTCGCGTCCGCGCCATGCGCCGCCGCGCGAAGCGCGCTGATCACGTCGCGCGCCGTGAGCCCGTCGTCGGAGATGAAGCTCTTCTTGTTCGAGCGAGCGGGCAGCTGGATCGTGGTCCCGTCGAGCAGCGTGAGCGAGACGAGCTTGCCGCCGGGGGGTGGGCGGCTGCTCCGCCGAGGCGGTTCGGAGCGCGGGCGGTCGATGGCCGACGGCGGGCTCGAGCGGTGCGTCGCGGGGGGAGGATCGGGGTCGGTGCTGGGCGCGACGGACGTCGGGGCACTCGAGGGCACCTTGGGCGGCGGCGGGACGGCGTGCGCGGGCGGCGTCGAGGGCGTGGACTGTGGCGCGGGCGGCGGCGCGGGCGGAGGTGCCGGGACCGCCGAGGTCGGCGCCGCGAGGGGCGTGGGCGGTCCCATGGCCGGCTCGCGCGTCGTCAGGGGCGCGACCGGCGCCTCGGCGCGCGTGGGGGGCAGCTCTTCGGACGCGGGCTCGCCGTGGTAGTAGATGCGAATCGCGCTGCGGATCTCGCTCGTCGCGGCGATCATCGGCCGCGCGGGCAACGACGACACGCGTGACGCCTCGGCGAGCGCGGCGTCGTTCGTGGGGTCATCCATCGCCACATAGAGCGCGTCGCCCTGCCCTTTGACGCTCCGGACGAAGATCGGCACGAGGCACCATCGTTCGGCGAGCTCTACCGGGATGCGCGCGAGCAGCTGCGGGGAGAAGTCCACGTGCGAGAGCGAGACCCAGGGCACGCTGAGCTGCTGCCCCAGCACCTGGGTGAGCTGGACCTCTGTGATGAGCCCCCGCTCC
The DNA here is from genome assembly GCA_020430845.1 of Myxococcales bacterium. Taxonomy (GTDB): domain Bacteria; phylum Myxococcota_A; class Polyangia; order Polyangiales; family Polyangiaceae; genus Labilithrix. The sequence continues at coordinate 6,850 of JAGQJA010000054.1, read as the reverse complement.
ACGAGCACCTGCCCGAGCTTCTTCGACGGCTCGCGGGGCGCGGCGAGGGCCTCGCCCAGCTGCTCGGCGGTGATGACCCGCGCCTGCACGAGCAGCTCGCCGAGGAGCGGCGGCCTGCCCGATCCTTGCTGAGCTTCGCCCGACACATTCGAATGGTAACGGGGCAGGTGGCGCCAGGGCCAACAACATCCCAAAGGCGCAGGGGCACCCCCGTGCGCGCCCCCGGGTCACGGCCGGGGCTCTGCCGTGGGGTGAGCGGCGCGATTCATCGGCTCGTCCCCGTTTTCGTCGCGTTTTCGGTGTGATAGCGTCCGAAGACCGCATGCGTCTCTGCCCCCAGTGCGAAACCCAGTGCGACACGGAGCACAAGTTCTGCCCCGTCTGCGGGTTTCCGATCAGCAAGCTCGGACAGCAGGCCGACGACCCGCTGCTCGGGCGCACGCTGCCGGGCGGGTACGTCATCCTCGAGCTGGTCGGCATCGGCGGCATGGGTCGCGTCTACCGCGCCGAGCAGACGAACCTCGGGCGCACCGTCGCGGTGAAGATCATCCACCCGCACCTCGTGGGCGAGGAGAACGCCGCGGCGCGGTTCATCACCGAAGCGCGCGCCGCGAGCCGCCTCAATCACCCCAACTCGGTGTCGGTCATCGACTTCGGCAAGACGGAGGACGGCCAACTCTATCTCGTCATGGAGTTCTTGCGCGGCAAGGACCTCGCGCGTCTGCAGTACGACGACGGCCCGCTCTCGTTCCGCCGCATCTCGAACATCCTCCAGCAGATCCTCGCCGCCCTCAGCGAGGCGCACCACCTCGGGATCATCCACCGCGATCTCAAGCCCGAGAACGTGATCATCGAGCCGATGCGCAGCGGCGGCGACTTCGTCAAGGTCGTGGACTTCGGCCTCGCCAAGATGCGTGAGGGCGCGGCGCAGCCCAACATCACGAGCCCAGGCATCGTGTGCGGCACGCCCGAGTACATGAGCCCCGAGCAGGGCCGCGGAGACCCGCTCGACGCGCGCAGCGACCTCTACGCGGTCGGCGTCATCTTCTATCAGCTGCTCACCGGTCGGCTGCCGTTCGAGGCGCAGAGCCCGACGCAAGTGGTGCTGATGCACATCACCGAGCAGCCGGAGGACCCGCGCTCGGCAGCGCCCGACCGGGGCATCGCCGCGCAGCTGAGCGACGTCTGCCTCATGGCGCTCGCGAAGGACGCGCAGCACCGCTTCTCCACGGCCGACGAGTTCCGCGAAGCGCTCACCGACGCGCTCTCCCAGATCGAGACGTCACAGCCCGCCATCCGTCAGGCGAGCCCTCTGCCGGCCGTGGCGTCGGTTCGCTGCGCCGCGTGCGGGAGCGAGAACGCGGGTGGGCAGAAGTTCTGCGGCGAATGCGGCGTGCCGCTCCAGGCGCCCGCCAGCTCGGCTGCGCCGGCTGCAGCCACAGAAGCAGCGCCGGCCGCGCCCGTCGAACGCGAGCACCCTGCAGACGGCGGCGACCGCACGCTGCCCGGCGTGGGCGGCGCGTCGAGCCGCGCGGGGGCACCCAAGGCACGACGCGAGCCCGCGTCCACGCCCGCCGAGATCACCTTTCCTCTGCCCTTCTCGGGCCGCGAAGAAGACCTCGCGTGGCTCTTCGATCGCCGCGACGACGCGAAGAGCTCGCTCGTCGGCGCGCGCATCGTCGGCGAGATCGGCGTCGGCAAGACCCGCCTGCTCAACGAGTTCCTCGACGCCGCGCGGAGCGAAGGCGACGTCGTCGTCTCGGTCGCTCCCGACCCGGCGTGGGCCGAAGAGGGCTTCCACGCGCTCAAAGAGACCATCTGCACGCTGACCGGGATCCCCAAGCACGGCGCGACGCCCTCGGCGTGGTCGAGCGCGGGCGTCGAGGCCCGTCGCGGGCTCGCCGAGATCTTCGCCTATCGCTCTGGTCGTGACGACACGGCGATGCCCCCCGACGAGCTCCGGTTCGCGGTCGCAGAAGCGCTGCGTTGGGCGATCGTGCGCGCCTCCGAGCTCGCGCCTGGCAAGCGCGTGATCATCGCGGTCGACGACCTGCACGCGGTCGACGGCGCGAGCCGCACCGCGCTCGCCGACGCCGTGGGCGAGCCGCCGCTCGTGCCGTGCGTCCTCATCGTCACCTACCCGCCGGGGCACGACCCCGGTTGGCCCGCGAGCACGGCCTCGGCGCGCGTGCTCATGGGCCTCGCGCCCGGCGTCGTCGCCACGCTGCTCGCGGGCGCGCCCAAGCCGAGCTCCCCCATCGGAGGTCGCGGCGTCGCTCCGCTCTACGTCGAGCAGCTCGCGCGGTTCGCGCGCGAAGAGGGCGGGCGTCCACCGTCGCGTCTCGCCGACCTCATCGCCCTACGCGTCGAGCGCCTGCCGCCGACCGCCCGGCGCGTCCTGCAGGCGATCTCGGTCTACGGCGGCGAGGCCGACGAGGGCATCCTCAGCCGCCTGCTGCCCGAGCTCAGCGGCGCGGGCGCGGCGATCGACGAGCTCGTCGACGCCGGCATGGTCGAGCGAGTCGACAAGGGGCTCACGGCGGCGCACCCGCTCATCCGCGACGTCGTCCTCGCGACGATCCCGGCGGCCGTGCGCCGCGGCCTCCACGCGGCCTGCGCCGAGATCGGCGAGGGCAACGGGATGAGCGTCGAGGCGCGCGCGCTGCACGAGCACGCCGCGCAGAACAGCTTCCAGGCGCTCTTGCTGCTCGAGCAGGCCGCGACGGGCGCGTCCCACCGCGGCGATCTCGCGGGGAGCATCACGTGGGTCCGACGCGGCCTCGAGCTGGCGCGTCGCGAGCTCTTCAGGCGCGAGCTCGACGACCCCGAGCGCGCCGTCATCATCTTCGCGCGCAAGCTCGGCGAAGCGCTCACGCAGGCCGGGCAGTTCACCGACGCCGAGGGCGTGCTCGCCGAGGCGCTCGACCTCGCGCCCGGCGGCAGTGACCGCGCGCGCATCCTCGCCGCGCGCGCCCAGGTCTCGGCGATGCGCGACCGCACCGACGAGGCGGGACGCTTCCTCAACGAGGCGATGGCGATCGCGTTCACGTCCGGCTCCCACGAGCTGCTCACCTCTCTCGAGACGATGAAGCAACGCCTCGCGGCACGCTGACGCATGCGCTCGTACGCCGCCCTCTCCTGCCTGCTCGTCCTCGTCGGCGCGTGTGGATCGCGCGAGCCGCCGCCGGCCGCTCCCAAGGCGCCGCCTCCGCCGGCCGACCCGGCGTGGCTCGCGCAGGCCGCCAAGACATGCGCGCTCGTCGCCAGCTGCGCGCACGGACACGACGCCAAGTGGCTCCGCGACCCCGGGGCGTGCGTCGCCGCGTGGACCGAGCGCACGCAACCCGATGATCTCACGATGAAATGCGCCAGCGAGGCGAAGTCGTGCGACGACATCGGCGCGTGCCTCCACGGGCGCGGCGACCCGCGCGCGGCCGCGTTCTGCGCCAAGAGCAAGGGCGTGCTCTCGGCGTGCGACGACAACCGCCTCGTGAGCTGCAGCGACGACGACGCGGCCGAGAGCAGCGTCGTCGACTGCGGCAAGCTCGGCGCGACGTGCAAGGAGAGCCGGACGGCCGGCGGCCTGCTCGTCCGCGCATGCATCGCGCCCGACAAGTGCCCGGCCGGCGCCCCCGAGGCGCGCTGCGACGGCAAGGGGGCCGTCGTCACCTGCCAAGACGGCGCGATCGAGCGCATCCCGTGCGGCACGGGCACGAGCTGCGTCGAGCACGCCGACGGCGGCGAGAAGACCGCGAGCTGCGAGCTGCCCGCCGGACAGCGCTGCGGCCTCAAGGGCGCGCGTCGATGCGCGGGCGATCGCCTCATCGAGTGTCGCTCGCCCTCTCACTTCGGTACGGCGCGGGTCACCGACTGCGCGTCGCAGGGCCTGCGCTGCTCAGGCGCCGGGCCGCGCGCGGCCTGCTACGTGCCCGACCGGGTGGAGTGCGACAAGGAGCTCTTGCCCCGGTGCGACGGCAACTCGCTCGTCTTCTGCGCCGCGGGCCGCCGCGTGTCCGTCTCGTGCACGTCGATCGGCATGAAGCAGTGCGGCGCCGGCCGCGGCCCGTTCGCGATCTGCACGCCCTGACCACTCGGCGTCGCGTGGTATCTTCATGCCCGGCGCGGCCGTCCCGTGGGTCGCCGCCGATGGAGTCAATCACGTGGGCCGCCACATCTCGCGCTGGGACCTCGACAAGACGTACCTCCGCACGGAGTTCGACACGATGCGCGATCTCGTGCGCACGGCGTTCGAGCGCGCCGACGAGAAGCGCACCAACCCCGGCGCCTCGACGCTCCTGCGCGAGATGTCGCGCGCCGGCGTGTCGATCCACATCCTGAGCGGCTCGCCCTCGCAGATGCGCCGACGCCTCGAGGACAAGCTGCGCCTCGACGGCATCACGTGGGACACGTTCACCCTCAAGCCCAACCTCGAGAACTTCTTGCGCCTCCGCTTCCGAGCCATCCGCGACCAGCTGGGCTACAAGCTGCCCGCGCTGCTCACGATGCGCACGTCGGAGGGCGAGGCGCTCAAGGGTGTGCGCGAGACGCTGTTCGGCGACGACGCCGAGGCCGACGCCTTCGTCTACGCCCTCTACGCCGACGTCATGTCGGGCCGCGTGGGCGAAGAGCTGGTGCACCAGATCTGCGACAAAGGCCGCGTCTACGACGACGTGCGCGACGAGGTCTTGCGCTGCGTGCGCCTCGTGGAGCCCGAGCCGGTCGTCGAGCGCGTGCTCATCCACCTCGAGCGCCAGACGCCTCCCGACCAGTTCGAGGTCTACGGCCAGCGCGTCGTCCCCTTCTACAACTACCTCCAAGCCGCGTTCGTCGTGTACGAGGACGGCCGCCTCTCGGCCGAGGCCGTGCTGCGCGTGGCGGTCGAGCTCGTGCTGCAGCACCGCTTCGACGGCGACGCGCTGGCACGCAGCTACGCGGACCTCGCGCGGCGCGGACACCTGCGCGGCGAGAGCCTCGACGCGCTCTCCGAAGCGCTCGACGCGTGGGAGGTCCACCCGCCCGTGGCCGCTGGCGGCGAGCTGCGCACGATGCTCGCGGGCCTTCCGGCCGCCGCCAAGATCGCGCGCGCGCGCTGGGCGCCGCTCGACGGCGACGTCCCCGACTACCTCTCGCTCGTGGGACAGCACAACAGGCGACGCAAGCGCCGCCGCTGATCCGTCGCCGCGGATCAGACCCAGGCGTTGTTGAGGATCTCGCCCACGCCGCCGGCGCCGGGCACGATGTACTGGTTCTCGTCGAGCCCGCGCTCTTCGTCCCAGTGCGTGCCGGGGATCGTCTGCATGACGCGCGACGGGCTCAGCCCGCGATCGAGCCGCAGGGCGTAGATCACCGTGTCGGGGTGCTCGGCGAGCACGTTGCGCACGTACTCGGGCGTGACGATGAGGTGCATGGTGATGCACTTCTTGGGTCGCCCCTCGAGCCGCGTCTTGTAGTGCGACAGCGCGCTGTTGAGCGACGAGCCCGTGGCCCCCATCGGATCGGGGAACAGCAGGATGCGGTCCTCGACGTCTCGACCGATCTTGGCGTCGTGCCAGGTGGCGCCGATGACCTTGCCCTCGGCGTCGGTCGCGCGCGACATGAAGAGGTGGTCCTGGCGAACGCCTGCCGGGTCGAGCACCTCGTTGAGCAGGTCGTAGACGATCTGCGAGGGCATGGTGCCCGCGCGCGCGATGCCGATGGTCACGCACTGCGTCGACGGGTCGATGCCCACGCCGCGATAGACCGCCTCGGGCGACTTGATGACCATGCGCGTGGGCACGGCGAGCTTGGTGCGGGGGAACTCCGTCGCCACGACCACCTCGGCCAGGCGCTCGTAGAGCACGCGCACCAGCCTCCCCACCTCGGGCTGCACCGTCGCGCGCGCGCAGAGCCGGGCGAGCTGGGTCCACGCGAGCGGATCGTCGAGCAAGTGGACGCTCGGCCCGTAGCGGTGCGCGATCTCCTGAGGGCGAAAGCGCGTCTCGGCGTAGGCGGTCTCGACCATGAAGGTGCTTCAGGTCCAGTGGCCGGCGCGGAGCGCGGCGGCGTCGATGACCTTCACCTTGGGCCCGAGGGCCTCGCGAAAGTTGTCCTCGTCCTCGTCGTCCATGATCGCGTCGCCGAAGCCGTCGGCGATCTCCATGGCCGTCGAGAGGATCCGCAGGAACTGCGCGAACGACGACGCGGCGAGCGTGGGCTGCCAGCGGTCTTGCCCGCTCATGGCGGTGAAGACTGGACAGTCGCCCTCGGCGTCGAGCTTGGACACGTCGAGAAAGTACGGATCGCCCAGGAGCGAGCTCTCGGCGATCGCGACCCATGACGGCTGCCATCCGGCGGGCGTGGCCGCTCCCTCGGGAGGCTCGCGCATGGTCTTCTGCATGCGCTCCAGCTCCTCGAGCGGCAGCAGTCGCACCCGCTCGACCGGCGTGACCGTCTCGACCTTGACCGGGTTGGCGCCGACGAGAAAGCTCCGGTACCTGGCGGGCAGCTTCAGCGGCTTCTTGAGCGCGTCGACCGCCTCCTTTTGACTCTTCCCGAACGTGAAGTCGAGCTTCCGACGCTGAAAAATCGCCTTCAGGCCTTCGACTGCGTCTGCAAGATCACTGTCCACGGGACCCTCGTGAAAAGTCGTCGCTCGCGGCCCCCGCCTGCTCCGACGCGCGGCGGCGAGCTAGGAAAATGCGCCGCGAAAGGGCTTCTACGCTACCACCGATGCAACGGGCGCGGGTACCTCCATCTACCGCGAAGAGAAGGCGCAGGAGCGAGCGCGAGCGGGCGCGGGAGCGGGAGCGGGCGCGGGCGGGAGCGCGAGCGCGGGCGGGTGCGGGAGCGGGCGCGAGCGCAGGCGCGAGCG
>JAGQJA010000053.1 GCA_020430845.1 Myxococcales bacterium | reverse complement strand
GCGCGAGTGCCTTCGCCATCGCGAGCCAGCCCTCGGGCGTGCTGTGCCGGAACGTGAACGCGAGGAGCCCGTGCGGCTTGAGGACGCGACGGACTTCGCCGAAGGCCTCGCCGAGGTTCGCGGCGAACTCCTCGATGCTCTCCTCGTTGTTCCGGCGCGCACTGAGCGCCCGCTTCACGAGCGCGCGGCGCTTCGCGGCCTCGGGCACGAGCCCCATGTGCTCGAGCCACGGCTGGAAGAAGTCCGACAGCTCCGAGTACGTGATGTTGTCGAAGTACGGCGGGTCGGTGAGCACCATGTCGACGGAATTCGACTCGACGTCGGTGAGCTCGCGCGCGTTGCCGCTGAACACCCTGGGCGCAGTCGTCGGCGCCACGGCCTCGACTTCGCGGAACCCGCCCCGGCGCGCGGGCTCCTTCGGCGCCTTGGCGAACGCCGACGCGCGCAGCACCTGACGGATCGCGTTCGGAAAGGTGCCGCGGCCCGTGCCCTCGAGCCACGGGTTCAGCTCGACGGGGCGAGGCACGTGCCGGAACGCCCTGATGCTGAAGAGCGGCGTGAGACGTCGCCACCCAGCCGCGTAGGACGTGAGCATGCAGTTGGTCGTGAGGTGGTTGCTGAACGCGAGCCCGATGGCGCGGCGCTGGTCTTCGGGGAGCTTCTTGATCTCACGCGCAAGGCGACCGAGGTGCAGGAGCTGGCGGTCGTTGAAGAGCTGGGACCACTGCCGGTAGCCGTAGTCCGTGAGGCGTGTGTCCGAGCGGTGCTTCTCCTCGATGGCGTGGTGAGGCAGGAACTCTGGGTCGGCCTCGATCTCCTGTCGAAGCGCCTTGGTGGCCCGCGTGACGGCCGCTTGATGAGCGGCGGCGGCCTTCAGGAAGACGCGCTCCTTCATCGGCACGGAACGGCCCGTTGTTCGGGGGGTCGCCTCGATCGCGAACAGGCGCCACGTCGGCGGCGCCTCGGTCTCGCGCCCCAGCTTGATGAGGGGTGTGCGCTCCTGGCAGTGCGGGCAGGTGTACGTGCCGCTCTGCACGGGCGCTGAGTCGAGCACCGTCTTCGTCTCGCACGACGTGCAGGAGAAGCTCTTCTGGGTCGCCTTCAGCGAGTGGGGTTCGTGGCACTTCCGGCAGAACGCCCACCGCCTCTGGCCAGCCTCCTCGGCGAGGACGTAGTTCGGATGGGTCTCGCCGACCTTCTTGCACGACGGGCACGCGACGACCTGGACCCAGAAGAAATGGACGGCGGTGAGCTGCGCGCCGTCGGGGCCCTTCACGGCGTACAGCGGTGCGAGCTTCTTGCCGACGCGCTCCTGGAGTGCGCGCAGCGTCGGTAGCAGGTCCTCGAGCGTCGCGGCGGTCAGCTCGGCGTTCGTGACCGCGCACGCGATGGGGTCGACGTCGATGCCGATCGCCGATGCGCCGAGGCGCGCGGCCTCGACGACCGAGGTCCCGCCGCCGACGAACGGGTCGAGGACGGTGACTCCCTGAAGGTTCCCTGTCTCGTAGTACGCCTTCCAGAAGTCGGCCGTCGGCTCCGAGACCGCGCCGACGAGCACGGCGCGGAACGAGCACCCGAGGCGCCGCGCGAACCACTTGTGGATCTGGTAGATCGGGCGCGGGCGTCGCCCCTCGCGCGTCGCGAAGCGAACGAGATCTCCGTAGGGCAGCGCGCCTGCCTCGAGGAGGTTCTGTTCTGGGATCAGGGCGAGGTCCATCGCAGCGCAACTCTACCGGAATCCGCCACCACTCCCCCGGCCTGACCATCTCGGTCTTGGTCTCGACGAGCTCGCGTGTGCGGGTCCATTCGCCAGGTTCGTGAGCCGCACCGCGCGGCCCTCTTGTGGCGCGCGCAACTTGTACCATACACTGGCAACGGTTGGAATGCGTTACCACGCCTTGCCGAAGGAGCCGGTCGTCATGGCCGACGAGATTCTGACCGTCGCCGAGGTCGCCCTTCTCCTGAAGGTGGCCGAGAAGACGGTCTACACGATGGCGCAGAAGTCCGAGCTGCCTTGCTTCAAGGTGCGCGGGCAGTGGCGCTTCCGTCGCCAGGACCTCGACTCGTGGATGGCGGCGCAGGTGAAGGGCCCGGGCGTTCCCGAGCAGCCAGAGGCGAAGCCCAAGGCGTCGACGCGGAAGGGAGGCACGCGTCGATGAACGAAGCCGACACCTGTAGGAAGTACGTTGTCCCGAAGCTCCAGGCGGCGGGCTGGGAGAATGATCCGCACTCGCTCACGGAGCAGAAATCCTTCACCGATGGGCGCATCGTTGTCTTCGGCAACAGGGCCCGGCGGCAGGCGCAGAAGCGCGCCGACTACCTGCTGCGATACACGCGCGACTTCCCGATCGCCGTCGTCGAGGCGAAGGCCGCGTACAAGTCGCCGAGCGACGGGCTTCAGCAGGCGAAGGACTACGCGACCGTCCTCGGGCTCAAGTTCGCCTACGCCACGAACGGTCACGGCATCGTCGAGTTCGATTTCCTCACGGGGCTCGAGCGCGAGCTCACCGAGTTTCCGACGCCCGCGGACCTCTGGGCTCGTTTACGCGGTGGCGAGCAGCTCACCGAGGAAGCCGCCGAGCGGCTTCTCACGCCGGGCTACAGCGTCATCGGGAAGACGCCCCGCTATTACCAGGAGATCGCCATCAACCGGGCGGTGCAGGCCGTCGTGCAGGGGCAGAAGCGTGTCCTGCTCACGATGGCGACCGGCACCGGCAAGACCTTCGTGGCCTTCCAGATCTGCTGGAAGCTCTGGTCGGCGCGCTGGAACCGCACGGGCGACCACCGCAAGCCGCGCATCCTCTTCCTCGCCGACCGCAACATCCTCGTCGACGATCCCTACGCCAAGATGTTCGCGCCCTTCGGTGACGCCCGCGCGAAGATCGAAGGCGGCAACGCGGTGAAGAGCCGCGAGATGTACTTCTCCATCTACCAAGCGCTGGCCGGTGGCGAGGGGCGCCCGGCGCTCTTCAAGGAGTACTCCAAAGACTTCTTCGACCTCATCATCATCGACGAGTGCCATCGCGGCAGCGCGCGCGACGAGAGTAGCTGGCGCGAGATCCTCGAGTACTTCGAGCCCGCGTACCAGATCGGCATGACAGCGACGCCACTGCGCGAGGACAACCGGGACACGTACTCGTACTTCGGCGCGCCCATCTTCCAGTACAGCCTCAAGCAAGGCATCGAGGACGGCTTCCTCGCGCCCTACCGCGTTCACCGGGTCATCACGACGTTCGACGCGGCAGGCTGGCGACCGAACGCCGGCGAAACCGACCGCACGGGGCGCGAGATCCCTGACCGCGAGTACACGACCAAGGACTTCGAGCGCGTTGTCGCGCTGCGCGCCCGCACCAACGCCATCGCGGCGCACTTCACCGAGTTCCTCAAGAACACCGACCGCTACGGCAAGACCATCGTCTTCTGCGTCGACCAGGAGCATGCCGACGAGATGCGCCGAGCACTCTCGAACCTGAACGCCGACCTCGTGCAGAAGCACCCGGACTTCGTCTGCCGCGTGACCTCCGACGAGGGCGACGTCGGGCGCGGGCACTTGAGTCGCTTCCAGGAGCTGGAGAAGCAGACGCCCGTCATCCTCACGACGTCCCAACTCCTCACGACCGGCGTCGACGCGCCCACCGTGAAGAACGTCGTGCTCGTGCGGGTCGTCGGCTCGATGAGCGAGTTCAAGCAGATCATCGGTCGCGGCACCCGCGTGCGCGACGATTACGGCAAGCTGTTCTTCAACATCCTCGACTACACCGGCTCGGCCACGACGCTCTTCGCCGACCCCGACTTCGACGGCGAGCCCGCTCGTGTGAGCGAGGAGGAGATCGACGACAAGGGCAAGCCGAAACCGGAGACGTACAAGGTCGACGAGCCCGAGCCCCTGAAGGTTTCGGAGCCGCCCGGACCGCCCTATGGCGGCGGGCTCTCGCCCGATGACGAGGACGACGGCGAGCCGCGCAAGTACTACTTCGATGGCGGGCAGGTGCAGGTCGCGGCGCACCTCGTCTACGAGCTCGATCCCGAGGGCAAGCAACTCCGCGTCGTGCAGTTCACGGACTACACGGCCGAGCGCGTTCGCACCCTCTTCCCGACGGCGGCCGAGCTGCGCGAGGCGTGGGCCGACCCGGAGAAGCGCGCCGACATCATCGAGCGGCTCGCCGAGCGCGGCATCGACTTCGACGAGTTGACCAAAGTCACGTCGCAGCCCGACGCCGACCCCTTCGACCTGCTGTGCCACGTCGCCTACAGCGCGCCGCTGAAGACGCGCCGCGAGCGCGCCGACCGTGTCCGCAAGGAGCGGCGCGAGTTCCTTGAGAAGCACTCGGGGCTCGCGAGGCAGATCCTCGAGGAGCTGCTCGAGAAGTACGCGGAGCACGGCACTGCGCAGTTCGTCCTACCTGACGTGCTGCAGGTGCCGCCCATCTCCGACCACGGCAACGTCATCGAGATCGCCAAGCACTTCGGCGGCGCGGAGAAGCTCCGCGAGGCGATTCATGAGTTGCAGACCATCCTTTACGCGGCCTAATGGCTCGCACGAGAGAACGAGCTGATGGCAGTGAAGAAGACGAAGACGAAGACGACGGCGAACGGGAATGGTGCCGGCGCGAATGGCGCGAACGGCATGCCCGCGACCACCGCCCAGCGCCTTGCGACGATCCTCAAGTCCTCGCGGGACATCATGCGCAAGGACAAGGGGCTGAGCGGCGAGATCGACCGCATCCCGGTCCTGACGTGGATCATGTTCCTCAAGTTCCTCGACGACATGGAGTCAATGCGCGCGGAGGAGGCAAAGCTCTCGGGCAAGAAGTTCAAGCCTGCCATCGAGGCGCCATACCGCTGGCGAGACTGGGCCGCGAAGGAAGACGGCATCACGGGCGACGAGCTGATCGCGTTCATCAACCAGGAGGAGTGCCGCCGCCCCGACGGATCGAAGGGCCCGGGCCTCTTTGCGTACCTGCGTGCGCTACGCGGCGCCGAGGGCGGTGACCGCCGCGACGTCATCGCGACCGTGTTCAAGGGTACGGTCAACCGGATGATCAACGGCT
>JAGQJA010000633.1 GCA_020430845.1 Myxococcales bacterium | reverse complement strand
GTGTCTCCCTCCTGGTGCGCGCCTGCGGCACGCCCGCGCCGGTCGAGACCCAAGATCCGAAAGAGATCCTGGGCCGCGTCTGGTTCGACAAGCTCCCGGCCACGCGCAAAGACCCGGTCGACGTGTGGATCTTCCTCGGCGGCGGCATCGGCATCGAGGACAAGGGCTCGTTCTACAAGTTCACCATCGAGATGTTCGACCTCGAGCGCCGCGGGAGCGAGCTCGAGATCGCCTTCCTCCAAGACGGCAAGAAGGCCAAGACCACGTTCGACATCAAGCCGTGCGACGACAAGCCGCCGTTCAATCGCTGCCTCACGTTCAGCCCACCGCTGCGCGGCGTGTCCAAGCTCTATGGGTTCGCGTACGACGACGAGATGGACGCGCACGTCGCGTGGGGACGCAGCGTCAGGCGCACAGCCGAGGCGCGCGCGCGCGAGCGCTGACGTCGCGCGTCAGGGCGTCCGGTCCCACCACTTCGAGAGCGCGCGCTCGGGGTTGCGCGGCCAGTCGGCGTAGTGCGACGTGTCGTTGTAGAGCATCAGCCGGGCCCGCACGGCGTCCTTGAAGTCGACCACGTTGAGGCACGCCGGCGCCTGATCGAGGCGATCGCGATAGCCCCGTGGCTCGACGCCGAGCAAGCTCGCCAGCACCAGGCGAATCGTGGCCTTGTGCGCGATGACGGCGACGGCCGCGTTCGGGTGACGCTCGACGATCGCGCGAATCGCGGGGAGGGCGCGCGCCATCACGGCGAGCCCGGTCTCGCCGCCCTCGGGCGCGTAGGTGAACGGGTCCTCTTCCCACGCGGCGTACTCGGCGGCGCGCTGCGCCTCGACCTCCTTGCGCGTCAGCCCCTCCCACTTGCCGTGATCGATCTCGCGGAGCGCGGCGTCGATCTGCACCTCGAGGCCGTGAGGCTTGGCGACGATGGCCGCGGTCTCGCGCGTGCGCTTCATCGGGCTGGCGTACACGGCCGTGATCTTCTCCTCCGACAGGCGCTCGGCGAGCGCGGCGGCCTGCGCGCGCCCCTCGTCCGAGAGGTCTACGTCGGTCGAGCCGGCGAACCGGTCCTCGGCGGAGAGCACGGTCGCGCCGTGGCGTACCAAGAGGATGCGCGTCGTCATCCGTTGAATTTACTACACTTTTCGGGCGCTCGGGCGCTGGGCGGTGAATGTGGTGAATGGCGCGCGGCTCGCGCTCGTCTATGGTCGACCCGCTATGCGAAAAATCGGCGCCTCCCTCGCCACTGCCTCTGTCGTCGCGCTCGCCACCCTCGCGTCGGGTCAGCCCGCCCTCAAGAAGGCTCCCGCGCGCGCGATGGGTGTACAGGTGAAGGCCCGCCCCACGCTCACCGCGGCCGAGGCGACCAAGGTGACGCAGACGTTCACCTTGGCAGCCAAGGCCTACGCCTCCGACAAGGACGCCGAGAAGTTCATGGGCGCGGGCGCCGCCCTTCCGGCCAACGCCAGGGCCACGTACACGCGGCTCGTGGCGGCCACCGTCTCGGCGAACACCACCTCGCAGATGGCCGCGCGCTACTCGGTCCCGTCGGGTCAGCTCATCGC
>JAGQJA010000004.1:14894-21805 GCA_020430845.1 Myxococcales bacterium | reverse complement strand
TGGGCCTCAACGCAGGCGAGCACGTGGCGACCGGCATCTACGCAGTGGTGCGCACCGGCGATCTCTTCGCGGAGTAGCCCCGCAAGCGCACCCGCACCCGCACCCGCACGCGCACGCGCAAACGCACGCGCAAACGCACGCGCAAACGCACGCGCACGCGCAAGCGCACGCGCACGCGCAAACGCACGCGCACGCGCACTCGCACGCGCACGCGCAAACGCAAACGCACGCGCACGGGCCCCCGCCTCCGCACGCGCGCACGCAAACGCCCCCGCAATCCCCGCCTTGACACACCGCGTCTAAGGGGTCATACCCCCTCTCACACGTGTGGCGATGTAGGTGGGCGCCCTACCCAACGGTTCGGGGCGAGGCCGGGAGCAACATCGCAACACCATGAAATCAAACCATCATTTCGGGGTATCTCTCTCATGAAGCTCTCGCTCCTCTCCCTCCTCGCCGTCTCTTCCCTCTTCGCCGTCGCGTGCACGGCCAGCACCGATGACGCCGAGGAGACCGACGACGTCTCCGTCGAGGAGGCCCTCCGCGCCGACGTCAGCGCCGGGGACTTCAAGCTGTACAGCCAGCCGCGCCACCAGCCCAACCCGTCGTGCGACGTGCACACCAAGCTCGAGCTCGCCAAGACGGGCTACGGCTCCAAGGCCGTGCTCACCGAGGCCCTCGACGGCTTCTGCGAGATCTACGTCCAGCCGAACAAGCGCACCTACCGCCTCAAGGAGGAGGGCACGTCGTGCGGCTCCAAGATCTACTCGGGCAAGCGCCGCAAGAACGGCGAGACGTACAGCATCAAGATCATCGACCACCGCACGCGCCTCTGCCGTGACCTCGTCCCGGCGCGCGTCATCGTCGAAGAGTCGGTCCCCGGCTTCCCCGGCGCGATCACCACCACCAAGTACAGCTTCGACGGCCAGCCGGCCGGGCAAGAGCTCACGGAGTCGGGCACGTTCGTCTCGGTCGCGGGCATCGGCGGCGAGAGCACCGGCTATGGCCTCCAGCTCGAGGGCGGCGGCTTCTACGAGCTCGTGCTCGATCCCAACGAGGCGGCGCTCTTCGAGGACGGCAAGAAGGCGCGGGTCACCGGCAAGCTCACGTTCCTCTCGGGCGTCGAGACGCGCAACCGCCGCGCGATCGACGTGACGAGCATCCTCACGTGCCCCACCACGCGCTACGTCAACTGCATGCCGCCGGTGCGCCCGGGCGGCTACTGCAGCGCGACCGAGTGGGTCACCGCCAACTGCCCCGGCGTCGACTTCGTCTACTGATCGCGGCCGTCACTCGGAGGCCGCGTCGCGCGTCGGGCTCAGCTCGCCCTTTCGCGTGAACGCGGCCACGAGCGACAGCGGCGCCCAGAGCGGGAACAGGATCGGGACGCAGCGCGCGAGGGTCGCCGCCGCGCGCAGACCCGTCACGCGCGTGCCGTCGCGACGCACGATGACGAACGCGTGGGCACCTTCGATGTCGTCGGGCTCCCAGGGCTTGGCGTCGAAGCGCGCGAACCAGTCGAGCCAGCGCGACGCGAGCCCGATCGCCTGCCCCAGCGCGGTCGTCGGGTCGAAGCGCAGCTGCCGCGTGCGCTCGTCGGGCGTGACGAAGACCGCGTACATCGCGACGGTCAAGAAGCTGAACACCTCGACCTTGGTCGTGAGCTGGATGACGAGGTGGAACCACACGCCCCACCAGAGCGCCGCGACGCGCATGCGCCGCGACCAGAGCGCGAACGCGAGGGCGAGCTCGGTGAGGATCGCGGCTTTGGAGAGGGCGCTCGCCGACGCAGGCCGCGCCAGGTAATCCACGAGCCACGCGGGCACGCCCTTGGCGACCGCGATGTGCGCGTGCCGGGCGATGCGATCGGCGAGGACGGCACCCCCGCGCCAGGCCGGGTCGAGCAGCTTGGAGCCGCCGGACGCGAGGTAGATGATCGACACCTGCACCTGCGCGAGCCGCACCGCCCAGAGCGGGCCCGTGCGCGGCAGCGGAGGACCGCCACCGTCGACCACGCGAAAGGACACGTCGCACGGCGTGAGCCCGACGAGCACCGCGAAGAGCGCGAGGGAATATCGGTTGTGATGAAACTGTAGGCGATCGCAGAGGAGCACGTAGAGGCCGAGCGCGCCGCTCGCGGTGAGCGCGGGCCGACACGCAAAGCCGACGAGCACCATGATGGCCAGACACACGCGCGTCGCCACGACGGCCACGTACGCGGCGTGCGACGGCACGAGCGCCTCGGGCAGGTACGGCCAGTGGAAGTGATCGCCGAAGTATCCCAGCCGCGTCAGCTCGTGGGCCGCGTCGAGCGACTGCCACAGCAGCATGCCGCCGAGGGCCACGCGGAGCGGACCGAGCGCGACGCCGGCGCCGTGCGCGTCGCGGATGCGGCCGAGGCGCTCGAGCACGTCACGACCCTCCGGCGGGGGCGGTCGGACCACGCACGTCGCGGACGACCGTGATCGTCTCGGGCTCGCCGCCGTTGCGACGGACGGTGATGTCGAGCACCAGGCGACGGGTCTCTGCGTCGTGGTCGAGGTGCGACGCGACGTCGTCGAGCGCCGCGGTCCAGCGCGCCACCTGCGCGTTCGCGCCGTACGCGGCCGAGATCTCGACGTCGAACACCGACAGCTCGGGGCGGCGGACGCGGTCGCGCCAAGCGATGGTGTGGGCGACGCCATGTACGTCGTGCGCGTGCCACTCGCCCGCGGTCACGGGCACGCGCGTCAGGCCGGCGGGCCCGCCGGGCGCGATCACCTCGCGCGTGAGCGAGACCTGGATGGTGCTCGACTCGTTGAACATCCGAAAGCCGAACGCGCCGTCGGGCCTGCGCCCCGCCGTGACCACGAGCGCGACCTGCGCCGCGATGAACGCGATCGCGAAGGCGCTGCGCGCGTGGCTCACGACCCCAGCCATGGCCGGCACGGTGCCAGGGGCCGCCACCTCAAGTCAAACCCCGCGGCGCCGAACCGGCGCGCGCGACGAAGAAACTTTCGGCGAGCGGCCTCGCGTGTCAGGATTCTGGGCGTGCGACGCCTGATCTTCTTGGCTGCCCTGGTCTCCGCGCCGTCGTGCGCAGAGCCGTCGCGCACGCCGAAGAGCGCCGCCGTCGACGGCGCGAGCGCTAGCCCGGTGAGCACGCTGCCGCCCCCGGCCGACACGCCCGTGCAGGTGGTCGCGGCCGTGCGGGCCGACGCGACCGGCGCCCTCGAGAACCGCGCCGCGCTCCGGCGCTTCTACGAGAGGCTCGCCCGGCTCGAGAGCGGCCACCTCGAAGAAGACGTGCGGGTGGCGCACTTCGGAGACTCGCACACCGCCGCCGACATCGAGACGGCCGCCATCCGGCGCTCGCTCCAGGCGCGGTTCGGTGACGGAGGCAGAGGCTTCGTGGCGCTCGGGCAACCGTGGAAGCGCTACCTGCAGGACGGCGTGAAGGCGGGCAACTCACATGAGTGGTCGCGAGAGCGCGCGCGCGGCAGCAAACAGCACGGCGACGGCTGCTATGGCCTCGGCGGCGTCTGTCTCATCACCAACCGGCGCGGCGCGCGCGCGTGGACCGAGATCGCGGCCAAGACGTCTCGCGCCGACGTCGCCTACCTCGAGCAGCCGGGCGGCGGCTCGTTCGAGGTGCTGATCGACGGCGCGAGCGTGGTGCGCGTGTCGACCCGATCCGACCGCGTCGCGAGCGCGTTCCGCGCGTTCGGCGTCCCCGAGGCGGGAGCGCACCAGGTCGAGGTGCGCGCCGTGGGCGACGGCGACGTTCGCGTGTTCGGCGTGTCGCTCGAGCGCTCGCAGCGAGGGCTCGTGTACGACGCGCTCGGCATCAACGGCGCGCGCGCCTCGGTGGCCCTGGCGTGGGACGAACAACACTGGGCCGAACAGCTCAGGCACCGCGCGCCGGCGCTCGTCGTGCTCGCGTACGGCACCAACGAGTCGGGTGACGAGACCTCACCGCAGCACTACGAGCGCCAGCTCGTCGACGTGCTCGGTCGCGTGGCGCGGGCGGTGCCCACCGCGTCGTGTCTGCTGCTCGGCCCCCCCGATCGCGCGATCGGCGGCGACGGCGCGTGGGTCACCTCGCCCAAGATCGAGGAGATCATCTCGGTGCAGCGTCGCGTCGCGCACGCCGCGGGGTGCGCGTTCTACGATCAGATGGCGGCCATGGGCGGCCCCGGGAGCATGGCGACCTGGGCGGCCGAAGACCCCCCGCGGGCGCAGAAGGATCGCGTGCATCTTACACGCGAAGGCTACGCGCAGCTCGCGAGCTCGTTCGTGGCCGACATGCTTCGCGGCTACGCCGGGTGGCGGCGCGAGGCGGGGCTGCCTCCGAGCGCGGGCTCGAGCGCGGCGCCCTAGGGCTGCGCGGGTGGCGCGTCGGGTGACGACGCGGACGGCGCGGCCGATGTCGTCGCCGCGGGCGCGTCGGGTGACGACGCGGACGGCGCGGCCGACGTCGTCGGCGCGGTGACCACGCCGCGCGGGTGACGCGACACCCACGCTTCGTAGCCGGACACGAGCGCGTTGAAGAGCCGATCTCCGATGACGCCGGCGCCGGCGGGCGTCGGGTGCGTCATGTCGCCCGAGCCGAGCCCCGTCTTGACCCACCGGGCCATCGACCCCTCGCCGCCCATCACCTCGTAAGTATTCCAGAATCCGACGCCCTTCTCGTGGGCCACCTTCTTCTGCGCGGCCACGAGGCGCTTGATGATCGGCTTGGTCCGCGTGTTGCCGTCGGGGCCGCGGTCGGCGCGGTCGAGCGGTGCGCACACCAGGACCGACGCGCCCGGCGCGGCCTGCTTCACCTTGTCGATGAGCCCCGAGAGGATCGTCTCGTAGCGAGGGTCCATGTACACGGCCTCGCTCTCGTTCGTGCCGAACTGAAGGATGACGAGCGCCGGATCACGCAAGGCCATCTGCTCGCGCCAGTGCGCCGCGTCGATGCCCGCGAGCAGCTCGGCACGCGCACCGTTCGCGCCGAGCGCGTCGTACACGATCCCAGGGCCCGCCCGCTCGAGCACGACGCCGAACGCACGAAACGGTCCGTTGCCCACCACGCGGAGCGTCGCCTTGGCCTCGCCGTCGGGCACCTCGAACGACTTCTTGCGCGAGACGGCGACGTCGCCCGCGGTCGAGAAGCGCTCGACCTTGTCTCCGATCACCATCTCGGCGTCTCCGCCCTGGGGCTGCTCCAGGTAGTAGACGTCGAAGCGCGACACGTTGCGTCCGAAGTCGCCCGTCTTGGGCGTGCCGAAGGTGGCCGTCGCGCCGGGTGAGCCCTTGAACGTGACGCCGCCCAGCCCGTACACGCCGTCTTTTGCGAGCGGCCCCGTGATGCGGCTCGACCCCCACCCCGCCGTCGCGGAGTGACTCACGTCGTTGTGGAAGTACCACTCCCACGGGTTGGCCACGAGGATGAAACCGTGGCCCGCGTCGCCGTACTCCTTCTGGAGCTTGCGCCGCATCGTCCCCGAGATGTAGTCGCTCGTGATGACGCTGTCGCCGTAGTGCAACACGCGCGTGATCGCGCCGGGTGTCTTCTCCTTGGTGCGGTGCAGGCGCGCGTAGAACGCGTCGAGCGCGCGTCCCGTCTCGTCCTCGACGGCGAGCGAGCCCTTGGTCTTGGCGAGCGCGACGGGGTCGAGCGGCACCACGGCGTCGGCCTGATCGGGCAGCGCGTTGGTGACCGTCCCCTCGTTGGCCGACTCCGCGAGCGTCGTCTCGCCTTGCGTGAGCGCGGCCGAGCTCGCCGGCGCGGGGCCGACCGCGACGGTCTCTTCTTGCGCGCGCTGCCACGGCAGCTTGGCCACGCGGAGGCGCGTGAGCCGCGGCGAGAAGTACGGCACCGCCAACAGCGCGAGCATGACGAGCAGCGCCACCGACGTCTTGCCCCCGAGCGGGTGGGTGGACGGGGGATCGGCCCCCTCGGGCGCAGGCTCGTGCATCGACCGACTTGATTAGCGAAAAACCGGGTCGGAGGCCACGCCATCGCCTTGCCCAGCGGGCCCGGACGCGTGGATACTGCCGGCCCGGACGGGACGGTCTCACGGAATGTTGTTCAACAGCGCCGCATACGGGGCCTTCTTACTCGCGGCGTACGTCGTCTTCTGGGCGCTCAGACGGCGAACGCTGCTCCGCCCGCTCTTCCTCACCGTCGCGAGCTACGGCTTCTACTTCTACGGCACGTGGGAGGCCGCCACGGAGCAAGAGGTGCCGCTCGGCCCGCTCGGCTGGAGCGCGCTCTGCCTCGCCATCATCTTCGTGGGCAGCTCGCTCGACTTCTACATCGGCAAGGCGCTCGGGCGCACCGAGAGCCCGGGGCGCCGCAAGGCGCTCTTGCTCGCGTCGGTCGTCTACTACTTGGGCGTCCTCAGCGTCTTCAAGTACTTCAACTTCGCGGTCGACTCGTTCGCCACCGTCGCCAGCTGGGCGGGCGTGCCCGTGAGCCCGGTGCACCTGCGCCTCGTGCTGCCCTTCGGCATCTCGTTCTTCACGTTCGAGACCATGAGCTACACGATCGACGTCTACCGGCGCGAGATCCCGCCCGCCGATCGGTACCTCGACTACCTGCTCTTCGTGTGCTTCTTCCCGCACCTCGTGGCCGGCCCCATCGTGCGGCCGCGCACGATGCTGCCGCAGCTCGCGGCGATGCCCGTGGCCACCGACGAGCGCAAGGCGCACGGCCTCTATCTGATCGCGACGGGCCTGCTCAAGAAGATCGTCATCGGCGACATGCTGAGCATCAACCTCGTCAACCGCGTGTTCGACAACCCCGAGCGGTACTCGTCGCTCGAGGTGCTCGTGGCCGTCTACGGCTACGCCATCAAGATCTACGCCGACTTCTCCGGCTACAGCGACGTCGCGATCGGCAGCGCACACCTCTTCGGCTACGAGCTCCCCAAGAACTTCGA
>JAGQJA010000004.1:8959-14821 GCA_020430845.1 Myxococcales bacterium | reverse complement strand
TCTCGCTCGGCGGCAGCCGCCGCGGACCGTGGATGACGTATCGCAACCTGATGCTCACCATGTTGCTCGGCGGCCTGTGGCACGGGGCCTCGTGGAACTTCGTCATCTGGGGCGGACTGCACGGCGGGGGGCTCGCGCTCGAGCGCGCCGTCGACGAGAAGCGCGTCGGCAAGATGCTGCTCGTCGCCCTGCCCGCGTGCGGCCTGCTCGCGCTGCTCATCCCGGCGCGCGCGTGGGCCGCCATGGGCGCCACGGTCGGTGTGGCGCTGGCGTGCGGCGTCATGCTCGGCGCGCTCAAGCACGCGTCGGGCGCGCCGATGACCGCGCTGCGCGTCGTGATCATGTTCCACTTCGCGTGTCTGTGCTGGATCTTCTTCCGCGCGCCCACCTTCGACCACGCCATCCTCGTGCTCGGCCGCCTCGCCAAGCTCAGCGTCGGCACGGCCAACCTCGCCCCCAAGGTCCTGGCCGCGCTCGCCGTGGGGCTCGTGGCGCACGCGCTCCCCAAGAAGGTCGACGAAGCGATCCGCGACGCCTTCGTCAAGAGCCCGGCGCTCGTTCAGGGCATCGCATTGGCTGTATGCGCATACATCGTGCACTTCGCCATGGGCGCCAAGTCCGAGCCCTTCGTCTACGGGCAGTTCTGAGGGCGCGACGATGACGAGCCCCCTCGACCGCCGCCTCGCTCGACTCACGTTCGCCACTGCGAACCTGGTCGCGAGCGCGCTCGTGCTGCTCGGGGTCTTCGGCGCGTTGCCGGCTCGGTGGTGGGTCGTCGACGCGGGCGCCGGCGTCGCGGGCGGGGTGCTCCTCGTGTCGGCCGCGGGCCTCTTCACGCGCGCGCGGTGGGCGGAGCGCGCGACCCGGCTCGCGTCGTTCATCGTGCTCGCGCTCGGCCTCGCGCTCGTGGCGACGCTGGCGCTTACGGCGAGCTGGCTGTGGGGAGTGTACGGTCCGCTCGGCCGGGGCGGCGCGATGCTGCTCGTGCTCGTCGCGGCCCTCGCGCTGCCGTACCTCGTCGCCCTGCCGGCGCTGCAGCTCGTGTGGATCGGCGCGCCACGAGGGCGCGCGCGTTGACCCCGAGAGCCCTGCTCCGTCTGCTCGGCGCGTATACGCTCTTCGTCGCCGTCGCGTGCGTCGCGTTCGGCGCGTGGGCGCGCGGCGGGCCGCCTGCCGTGAGCACCGTTGTTGAGAGCCGGTGGAAGGCGGGCGTGCTCGTGGGGCGCCGCGTGCTCATGGCGGACGAGCCGCCGATCGCCGCGGGTCCGGGCGAGACCCTCGTGCGCGAGCGCGTCGTGTCCGAGGGACCGCTGTCGCTCGCGCCGTCCGTGTTCGTGGTGGGCCTCGTGTCGGGGCGCGACGGCGTCGTCGGAGAGCTCGCGGGACAGACCGCCTGGGTGACGCCCGACGACCTGCTCGCGCGGCAGGCGTACGACCAGGGCGCGACGTTCCTGGATCCCACGGTGAGCTTCGGCACGCACCGCGCGACGGTCGTCGCGCTACTGGCCGAGCGGCTCGGCACGAGCGTGGGTGAGGTCGAGCGGTACGCGCGCGTCCGCCGCGTGAGCATGGTCCGCGAGCCCGACGCCGACGGCGCGACGTACCCGCGACGCGCCTCCCCGGGCCGACCCGAGCGTGCCGCCGTGGAGCGCGCAGTGCACGAGGCCGCCACGCACCTCGCGCGCGGCGTCGACGGCGCGGGCCGCTTTCGGTACGCGATCCTCGCGCCGACCAACCAGACCCTCTCGGGCTACAACTGGCCACGTCACTCGGGCACGACGTACTTCTTGGCGCAGGCGGCGCACGTCGGCGACGACGCGTTCGTGCGGGCCGCTGCGCTGCGCGCGGCCGGGATGCTCCGTGAGGACGCGATGAGAGACTGCGGCGACGCGCGGTGCATCGCCGACGACGACACCGCGGACGTGGGCTCTTCTGCGCTCGCCCTCGTGGCGCTCACCGAGCTCGTCGCCACGGGCGCAGACCGGTCGTACCTGCCCGCCGTCGTCGACCTCGCCGCGTTCTTGCGATCGCAGCAGCGAGCCGACGGCGAGTTCATGCACTTCTACGAGCGCGCCGCGCGTCGGGCCGTCGACAAGCAGACGATGTACTACTCCGGCGAGGCCACACTCGCGCTCGCGCGCGCCCACCGCGTCACGGGAGACGCGCGCGATCTCGACGCGGCCCGCGCCGGGCTCCGTCACCTGGTGCGCCACTCGTGGAGCTTCTTCGGGAGTCGCTACTTCGTCGCCGAGGAGCACTGGACCTGCCAGGCGCTCGCCGAGCTGTGGGACCGCGCGCCCGACGACGAGGCGCTCGCCTTCTGCGAGCGGTGGCACGAGGTGCAGCGCGCGCTGCAGTATCGCGGCGGCGACTCCCCGTACGACGGCGCGGGGGCGTTCGGCTTCGGTCCGGTGATGACCCCGCGCGTCACGCCTGCGTCGAGCCGCGGTGAGGCGGCGGTGGCCACGTTGCGCGCGGCGCGAGCGGCCGGTCACGCCCACCAGGCCGAGCTGCTGCGAGGTGAGCTCGACGCGGCGCTGTCATTCATCCTGCGACATCAGCTCACGCCCGGACCGCGTCACCTATTTGCAGACCCCGCCGCTGTGCGCGGAGCGTTCCCGGGGAGCGCCGTCGACCTCCAGCTCCGCATCGACTACGCGCAACATGCCGGAAGCATGATGGTTCGCTGGCTCGAGCTCGAACGGTCGGAGCGCGACCCGTGAGCGCGCGCTGTCGCATGTGTGCGCACATTTCCCCCTCAAACAAACGTCACGAGGTGGTGAAGCCGATCGGACGGCTGTACCTTGCATAGAGCGCGGGGTGCCGTATTGCCCCGTGCCCTGGGAGGGCGATGCCGGAAGGACAAGGCGTACGAGGCGTGCAGCAGGGGGATCACCGTTCCCCGGCGGGGGCACGTTCGTCACATAATCGCCGGTCCTACTCCGGACCTTCGCGGCGGGACCCGCAAGGTCATGCGCCCTCCAGCACCCGACTCGGCCGTCACGCCGTGCGGGGCACCATAGGCAAACCGCGAGGCGCCTCCCCGACGGGCGGCCTCGTGGACACATGCAAGCGCACGAGCGCGCGACGAGGGCATCGGGCCTCGTCGAGTGTGCTCCTCGCGCTGCGACTCGCGCCGGTCCGCGTGGGCCGGAAGGCGGCTGCGTCCGCGTGAACGACGCGCGAACGCTCTTGAACCACGGCGTCGCTCTGCCACGAACCGATGCGACGTCGGCGTCACCTCCTCAGCGGCCCATGCCCTCTCTGGAGACGTCATATCCGTGCATATGCACGGAAGAAGCACGAGGTAACTGGATGACCCCTACCATTGCATCGCTCGAGACGGTGTCTCTCGAGGAAGCACTCGCCTATCTCGACTCCGCCGAAGGTGACGAGCTCGCCGCAGCGTTCGCGCTTGCACGAGATCGCAACAGCTTGGACGGGGCCGCGGTCGGTGAGCCAGACCCAGCAGAGGTGCACCACGCCCTCTTCCTGCTGCGCCGCGCCCGCGGCCTGTCCGCGCCCAGCTTCGACCTGATGCGCGTGCAGCTCCGGGCCCGCGCGGCCTGACACCCGGACCGTGCGCGAGGCGTCTGTTCGGCGCCTCGCGCTCGCGTCCACGAAAGAGCGCTACTCGCTCAGGTAGGGGAAGACGTTCGTGGCCTTGCGAGCCGCGTTGCCGTCGATGTAGTCGCGCACCGAGCACGTGCTCCGGTCGGCGCAGAACCCGGCCGTGCCCTTGACGAGCAACGAAAGCGTCAGGTCCATGACGTCGTCGTTGGGCGTACGCCCGCCGAACGTCTGGTGATCGCCTTGCAGCCCGAGCACCGTGAGCTCGACGTCCAGGTAGCTGGGGCAGTCGACCGGGCCGACGGGGCAGCCCTTGCTCGTGTCGAGCAGCAAGAAGTCGCCCAGGAGCGGCTTGGTGAGCGGATGGGGCGCGGCGGCGCCGCCCCAGTCGTCGACGCCGTCGAGCGCGTCGATCGTGTCGAGCGCGGCCTCGAAGTCGGCGGCGAACTTGGCGTTGGACGCGGTCGCAGGATCGAACGTGGGCGAGCGATTGTACTCGTCCTTGTTGGCCTTGCTGACGAGCGCTGTGTTGATCGCGGGGCGGCCCATGCGGTCCACCTGACCGGGCTTGGGCCGTCCGCCGTCCGCACCCGCGTCGCCCGCGTCCAAGAAGGCCGCGTCGGGGGGCGTCGCGTCGAAGCCGGCGTCTCGCTTGGGGCCGACGGCGACGTCGTCGTCGGCGCACGACGCGGCGAGCGCGCCGAACGCGATCGCAGACGCGCCGAGCATCGCGGGCAACAGGAGTCGTCGCATGGCGCTCACCTCCTCACCGTCTCGGCCGCGACAGCGACCACGGGCGTCGCGCTCGCGTCCGGTCCCGCGTCGAAGCTGTCGGTCGCGAGGAGCTTCGCCGCGTCGACGTCGACCACGATGGCGAGCACGCGAGAGTTCTTGAAGAAGTCGTCGGCGCCCGCCTCGCGGAACGCCCCCGCGCCCGCGTCGGGCACGCGGTTGAACGCCGCGAGGTCGAAGAAGAACGGATCGGCGCGCAGGCCGGCCCACACGCACATGTCATCGGCGGCAGCGCACGCCGCCGGATCGCCCACCTTGAAGGTCTTTGAGATGGCGCCGCCCGCGCCGCGGCAGGTCACCGTCTGCGGCGCGCCTGCGTCGAACGTGCACACGATGTCGCGCGACGGGCCGAGCACGGGCACGAAGCCCGCCCCGTCGGCCTTGGCGACGTTCTTGATGGCGAAGCGATAGTCGACGGCGTCGGAGAAGCGCGTGCTCGCGGTGGCCAGAGGCCCGCCCACGGTCATGACCAGCGCGACGCGGCCGGGCCCCGACATCCATGTATATACATCTGCGATGTCGGCCGTCGGGTCCGCGACGGGCCCCTCGCTGTCGAGGTGATCGGCGGCCCGCGTGGGCGTGAGCACCGAGGCCGAGGCCGCCGCGAGCGGCAGCGCGAGCATCATGAGCCATCTCTTGTTCATCGTGACCTCTCGAACGCGGCCGAGCATAGACGCCACGCGCGCGTTGCAGAAGCCCAGACGACGAAGCCCCCGAGAGCACGTGGCTCGCGGGGGCTCCGGAGAAGCGCTGCGCGTGGGCGCTGCGCTGGCGCGACGTCACATCACGGGAAGAACGTGGCCGGATAGACGTACTTGTCGTCGTCCGTCAGCGCGCCCCAGACCGACTCCTGGTCGGGTTGGCCCGTGTCGTTCGTCTTGGTCTCGATGAGCGTCTGCACGTACGCGGGGAAGGACTGGGTCCCTCCGTCGGGGTTCCCGCCGTCGGGGTTGGTGTTGCCGTCGGGCAAGCCGCCGTCCGGGTTCGGCGGTGGCGGCGTGGTCCCGTCCTCGCCGGCGTCGCCGCCGCCGGGGTTGTTCGGGTTGTCGTCGTCCGCGCAGCCGACCGCGAGGCAAGCGCCCGAGACGGCTGCGGCGAGTAGCAGGAATCGCAGTTTCTTCATGCGTTCCTCCCGCTTCTCAGTTTTCGCTGCCCGCGTTGGGCACGTTCAGGTAGGGGAACACCGCGGCGAACTGGCCAGGGTTCTGCTGGATACCGTCGCCCAGCGGGAGGTCGGCGGCGGGGGCGGCCGTCGTGTTGAGCAGGTAGCCCATCGCGACGCGCATGATGATGTCGACGACGTCGTCGCCCGGACGGCGCCCGTTGGGGAAGCCACCGGGGTCACACGTGCCGAGCGCGGTGTCGAGCACCTTGTTGTCGACGGCCGGGTTGGCGCCGGGCTTGAAGCAGCCCGCCGCGCCGAGGCCGCGGCCTCCGCCGGTGAACTGGTTGCCCGCGGGCGTCGCCGGGAGCGCGACGTTGAGGCGAAGGGCCTCGAAC
>JAGQJA010000004.1:8464-8849 GCA_020430845.1 Myxococcales bacterium | reverse complement strand
TGCCCAAGATCGCCTCGACGATCGCGGGGAACGTCGGGTGCGTCACGTAGTCGGCGAACTGCGCGTCGTCCTTGGGCTCGCTCGAGTTGAACTTGTCCTTGTCCTTGAGGCCGATGACGACCTCGTTGACGAGGGGCGAGCCGAGGCGCGAGACCTGCGCCCAGGCGCCGCCTTCGCGCGACGGGCGGGCGTAGGTGGCCTTGGGGTTGATGACGCGCGCCTGACGCACGCTCGCGGACGACCAGCCCGCGATGACGTCGCCCGCGCCCTTGAGGCAAGCGATCGGGATCTCGAGCGCGATGGTGGTCACGTTCTTGTTGCCCACGCCGGCGTACAGGTTGTCGACACCGCCGTTGGCGTCGGTGAGCGCGGCGACGGGGGCGTT
>JAGQJA010000004.1:0-8372 GCA_020430845.1 Myxococcales bacterium | reverse complement strand
GTCGAGCCGGCGGCCTGACCGTAGGAGTGGGCCGCCGAGTAGTTGATGTAGCTGTTGTAGTCGCCGAGCGTCTTGAAGCCGACGTAGTCGAGCGGCTTGACGAACGACGCGCCGTTGCCGCCGGGGCCGCCGGCGTGCGTGATCGGCTTGGCCGCCGCGGCGCGGCGCGGGCCCTTGACGACGCCGACGGTGTAGCGCTCGTTGACGTGGCGGAAGTTGTCCTGGTTCGCGACGGTGATCTGCGGCGGCGGGTTGCCGTCGCCGACGCCGACGTTCGCGTAGAGGAACGGGATGTTGATCTGCTTCTCCGCGCCGGCCGCGCCGATGGGCAGGTTGATGCCCGCAGCGCCCGCGCCGCCCAGGGCGTTGGAGAAGCGGAACTGGAAGGTGATGTCCTCGACGCCGTCGCCGGTGTTGTCGATGTGGATCTCGTAGAGCGCGTCGGGATCCATCGTGAAGTAGTTCGGGCCGCCGAACGCGTCCTGCAGCGGCTGGAAGTTCGCGATCAGCGTGACGAAGCCGTCTCGGCCGGGCTCGTAGCTGCGGAACATGTAGAAGTCGGTGTTGTCGACCTTCGGGTTCTTGGTGATGAACGGCGCCTCACGGTGGCTCGACGCCGAGGCCTCGCCTCCCGTCACGAGAAGCGCCCCCACCGCCAACAGCGCTGCACAAGCGACTTGCTTTCGCATTCTATTTCCTCCTCTCGAGTCCCTCGGGAAGCGCGCTTCGGAGCCGCCCCACAAGCCAGAGCAGAGAGTAGACACGCGCGGTACCGTTTCTACAAGCCTCGGCAGCTCGCGCGCTAAAGGTTGGACACACATGCACTTTCAGTCAGTCGCCTCATGCGCCTGGCGAGGGGTGGCTCGCCGCGCGCATTGGTGCCCCGTCACGTGTTTGCTATGCCCTCGCTCCGCGGCGCTCGATGGGCGCGCGAAGGTCTGGAGCGTGGGAGGCACATGATGGTTCGAGGTTGGATCGTGGTCGGGCTGGCGTTCGCGTTGGCGGCGTGCAGCAAAGACAAGGCGAAGGCCGAGCCGGCGCCCGCGTCGAGTGTCCCCACGACCGCGGCCGCCGCTTCTGAGGTCGACAACAGCGTCGCCCCTCCCGGCTCGATCGCCCCATACGTGCCGCCGTCGGCGACGCCCACGTCGTACCTGTCGATGGGCGAGCGGTTCACCCGCGAAGCGGCAAACCGCCCGACCGGCGTGGTGACGGTCGATCAGGTGCACAACGCATGGAAGGCCGCGGGCTTCGTGCTCAACCAGGAGCGCCAGCACCTGGGGGCGCCTTTCCTCGCGGCCTACTGCGTCGGCGGAAAGCTGGGCACCGACGTCCACACGAGCGTGTGCGAGTACGCGACGCAAGAAGCGGCGACCAAGGGCATCGACATGTCCGAGAAGAGCTTCAAGGTCCCCAATCGCAAGGTGTACCGCAACGGGCGGACGATGCTGGTCGTGCGCGTGGGGACGGCGACGGACACCAACGACGTGACGCTCGCCGAGAAGCTCGCGTCGACGTTCAAGGGCCTCAAGCCGGCGGCAGCGCCCGCGGCAGCCCCGGCCGCAGCGTCCGGCGCGGCGCCCAAGTGACGCGGCGCGCAGAAGGCGCGAGGTGACGGCGGCGCCACGCGCGCAAAGTTTTCGGAGCGCGGCGCGGGCCGAAAAGCTCGCGAATCCGTTCCGCAACGGCGCGCCGTGAACTAGAACGGTGCGCATGAAGATCGTGTGCATCGGCGGCGGGCCGGCGGGTCTCTACTTTGCGCTGCTGTTCAAGAAGGCGCACCCCGACGCGGACGTGACCGTGATCGAGCGCAACGCGGCCGGCGACACGTTCGGCTGGGGGGTCGTCTTCTCGGACGAGACGCTCGGCTACCTCGAGGAGAACGACACGCCCACGTACCGCGCGATCACCGCGGGCTTTGCCCACTGGGACGCGATCGACGTGCACTACAAGGGCCGCGTGCTGCGCTCGGGCGGGCACGGCTTCTCGGGCATCGCGCGACGCCACCTGCTCGACATCCTGCAGGGCCGCTGCCGCGAGCTCGGCGTCACGATGAAGTTCAACACCGAGGTCGACGATCACACCGCCTACCTCGACGCCGACCTCGTCGTCGCGTGCGACGGGCTCCGGAGCAAGATCCGCGACGCGTACGCCGACGTGTTCGTGCCCGACCTCGACGTGCGCAAGGCCCGCTACATCTGGCTCGGCACCAAGAAGATCTTCGACGCGTTCACGTTTCTCTTCGAGGAGAACGAGCACGGCATCTTCCAGGTGCACGCGTACCGCTTCGACGACGAGACGAGCACGTTCATCGCCGAGTGCAGCGAAGAGACCTTGGCGCGCTCGGGCCTGGCCGACGCGCCCACCGAGCAGAGCATCGCGTACCTGGAGAAGCTCTTCGGCAAGTACCTCGACGGCAACGCGTTGATGGCCAACCGGTCGTCGTGGATCCACTTCACGACGGTGCGCAACGCGCGCTGGCACCACGAGAACATCGTGCTCATGGGCGACGCGGCGCACACGGCGCACTTTTCCATCGGCTCCGGCACCAAGCTCGCGATGGAAGACGCGATCGCGCTCGTGCAGGTGCTCGGCGCAGAGCTCGGCGACGCCGCGCGAGGCGACAAGGCCACGCGTGCCGCGGCGGTGCGCAGGGCGCTCGCGCGCTACGAGGACGAGCGCCGCCCCATCGTCGAGCGCACACAGAAGGCGGCGCAAGACAGCCTGCTCTGGTTCGAGAACACGCGTCGCTACTGGGACATGACGCCCGAGCAGCTCACCTTCTGCTTGCTCACGCGCAGCAAGCGCATCACGTACGACAACCTCAAGCTCCGCGACGAGGCCTTCACCGACGAGGTGGCGCGCCACTTCCAGGCCGAGCTCGCGCCCGAAGCGCCGACGCCGACGCCGACGCCAGGCGCGCCCCCCGTGCCGCCGATGTTCACGCCGTTCAAGCTGCGCGAGCTGGTGCTCGACAACCGCGTCGTGGTGTCGCCGATGTGCATGTACTCTGCATACGACGGCACCCCCAACGACTTCCACTTCGTGCACTACGGGCAGCGAGCCCTCGGCGGCGCCGGCCTCGTGATGACCGAGATGACCAACGTGAGCGCCGACGCGCGGATCTCGCCAGGGTGCACGGGCATGTACACGCGAGACCATGTGGACGCGTGGCGTCGCATCGTCGAGTTCGTGCACACGCAGAGCACGGCGAAGATCGGCATGCAGCTCGGTCACGCGGGCCGCAAGGGCGCCACGAAGCTCATGTGGGAGGGCGGGGATCAGCCGCTCGAGTCGGGCGCGTGGCCGATCGTCTCCGCCTCGCCGTTGCCGTACTTCCCGCACAGTCAGGTGCCGGCCGAGCTCGACCGCGAGGGGATGACGCGCATCAAGGGCGACTTCGAGCGCGCCGCACGGTGGGCCGACGAGGCGGGCTTCGATCTGCTCGAGCTGCACCTTGCCCACGGCTACCTGCTCGCGAGCTTTCTCTCGCCGCTCACGAACCAGCGCACCGACGCCTACGGCGGAGATCGCGAGGCGCGCATGCGTTACCCGCTCGAGGTGTTCGAGGCGGTGCGCGCCGCGTGGCCCAAGCACAAGCCGATGAGCGCGCGCATCTCGGCCACCGACTGGCTGCCCGGCGGCGTGACCGACGACGACGTGCTCGCGCTCGCCCGCGCGCTCAAGGAGCGCGGCTGCGACGTGGTCGACGTCTCGACGGGCATGACCACGCCCGACTCGCGGCCTCCCTTCTACGGGCGCATGTACCAGGCGTATTGGAGCGAGCTCGTGCGGAACGAGGCCAAGCTCCCCACGATCACCGTGGGCAACGTGACCACGGGCGACCAGGTCAACACGCTCGTGCTGAGCGGGCGCGCAGACCTCGTCGCGCTCGCGCGTCCTCACCTCGCGAACCCGCACTTCACGCTCTGCGCCGCGCGAGAGCAGGGCTACACGGGCATCCGCACGCCCGACCCGTACGGCATCGTGCGTCCCATGGTGCCCGTGCCCGCCGCGCCGTCGAAGTGACGGTGCCCACGAGGGCCCGCGTGGCGCGCGAGAGCGCCGCCGCTCACGGTCGCTGCTTGGCGAGCTTGTCGTAGTCGTCGGCCGCGGCCTCGACGATGCCCAGGTCCTTGCGCGCGCGGTCGGCCTCGGCCTCGAGCTCGGCCGTGAAGATCGTGAGCCCCCAGATGCCGTTGTCGCGCCGCCGGAACGGATAGCGCGACCCGCGCGCCGTGACGACGCTCGCGCGGTCCGCCTCGATCTCGACGCGGGCGATCCCCGAGAGATCCTTGCGCAGGCGGCGCGACCAGCCTCGCTCGCGGTAGTAGATGGCGAAGACGTCGGCACCGTCGGGCGCGCGCGCGAACCGTTCGTACTGCGCGAGCAGCTCTGCACGCTGCGGCTCGGGGTAGCTCGCGGCGACGCGCGCCGCCGCCTTGGCACGCGCGTCGCGCACGCTGAAGCACGCCCACTGCGCCTCGGTCTCGAGGTACGCGAACGCGAGCGCGGGCGTGTCGTCGGCGACCGTCCTGGCGATGCGCATGTACGCGCCCTCGGGCGTGCGGTCCGGAGGGAAGGGCTTGTAGAGGAGCGCCGCCGCGACGCCGACCGCGCCGACGCCCACGAGGCCGATCATGAGCCTCCTCCGCGTGAACCCCATCGCGCGCCCGGAGTAGCTCACGCAGACGCGCGCGTCGATGGGGTCGAAAATTCCCGATTTCTCCTTGCCCGACGCGGCGATCCGCGCTTTACCGAGCGACCATGGGCGGGAGCGCTGCGCTGCAGCACGTGCTCGGCGTGCGCAAAGAGACCACGAGGCGGTGCGAGCCGCTCAGCGTCGAGGACTACGTCGTGCAATCCATGCCCGACGCGAGCCCGACCAAGTGGCACCTCGCGCACACGAGCTGGTTCTTCGAGGAGTTCGTACTGGGTCCGCTCGGCGTCCCGCCGCACGACGATCGATACCGATACCTCTTCAACTCGTACTACGAGGCCGTGGGACCGAGACACCCGAGGCCCGAGAGGGGATTGCTCACACGGCCCACCGTGAGCGAGGTGCTCGACTATCGACGCGCGGTCGACGCGCGGCTGGCCGACCTCGCCGGCAGCGACGCGCTCGATGCCGCCGCCGACGCGCTGTGGCTCGGCGCGCACCACGAGCAGCAGCACCAGGAGCTGATCCTCACCGACCTCAAGCACGCCTTCTCCAAGAACCCGCTCTTGCCCGCGTACCGCTCAGACGACGCGGGCCCCGCAGGATACGCGCCGGGTCCCGCCGCGTATCGAGCGTTCGAAGGCGGCGTCGTCGAGATCGGCGACGCGTCCGCGGGCTTCGCGTTCGACAACGAGCTGCCGCGCCACCGCGTCCTGCTCGAGCCGTTCGAGATCGCCGATCGCCTCGTGACGTGCGCCGAGCTCCTCGAGTTCATCCGCGACGGCGGGTACACGCGGCCCGATCACTGGCTGAGCGACGGATGGGCGTGGGTGCAGCGGGAGGGCATTCGCGCGCCGCTCTACTGGCTGTCCGACGGCGACGCCGAGCCTTCACGCGAGCTCACGCTGCGTGGCGCGGTGCCCATCGATCCGTCCGCGCCCGTGACGCACGTGAGCTTCTACGAGGCCGACGCCTTCGCGCGGTGGAGCCAAAAGCGCCTCCCGCTCGAAACGGAGTGGGAGCACGCGGCATCCGACTTTCTTTCGCGCGGCGGCGACATGACGGGCACCTTCTCCGAGCTCCATCCGCGCGCGGCGCCGGCCGCGTCTCGCGACAGCGGCGGCCCCGTGCTGCGACAGCTCTTCGGAGACACGTGGGAGTGGACCGCGAGCCCTTATGTGGCATACCCCGGGTTTCGTCCGCTCGCCGGCGCGTTCGGCGAGTACAACGGCAAGTTCATGTGCAACCAGCTCGTCCTCCGCGGCGGCTCGTGCGCGACGCCCATCGGTCACGTTCGCCCTTCCTACCGCAACTTCTTCCCGCCAGAGGCCCGCTGGCAGTTCACGGGCATCCGGCTCGCGAGGTGATGATGTCGAGCTCCACCGCCGCCGACTCGACGGCGCGGCTCCCCGCCCTCCCTTCGGACGTCGACGAGACGTTCCTCTCCGACGTGCTCGCCGGTTTGCGCGCGCCGCGAAAGGCGATCCCCCCCAAGTACTTCTACGACCTCGAAGGGTCGAAGCTCTTCGACGCCATCTGTGAGCTCGACGAGTACTACGTCACGCGCACCGAGCTGGGCATCATGCAAGAGCACGCCGCGGCGATGGCGGCGAGCATTCCCGGCAAGGTGCGCGTCGTCGAGCCCGGCGCCGGGAGCAGCACCAAGGCGCGCCTCCTGATCGACGCGCTCGGTGAACGCTGCGTCGAGTTCGTGCCCGTCGACATCTCGGGCGAGCACCTGCAGATGGCGGCAGAGGCGATCCGCGAAGAGCTGCCCGACGTGACGGTCACGCCCATGGTCGGCGATTTCACGGCCGAGCTCCCCTCGCCCGCCTCGGGCGACGGCGCGATGACCCTCGTGTATTTCCCCGGCTCGACGGTGGGCAACTTTCACCGGCACGAGGCGCAGACGTTGCTCTGGCGCCTGCGTCGCCTCGCCGGGCGCGACGGCATGGTGCTCCTGGGGGTCGACCTCAAGAAGGATCCCACCGTGCTGCACGCGGCGTACAACGACGCCAAGGGCGTCACCGCCGCGTTCAACAAGAACCTCCTCGTGCGCATCAACCGCGAGCTCGACGGCGACTTCGACCTCGACGCGTTCGTGCACTACGCGTTCTACGATCCCACGGCCGGGCGCATCGAGATGCACCTCGTGAGTCGCCGCGCGCAGCGCGTGCACGTGGCGGGCCACGCGATCGAGATGGGCGCGGGTGAGTCGATCCTCACGGAGTGCTCGTACAAGCACGACCTGCCCGGCATCGCGCGCCTCGGCCAGGGTGCAGGTCTCGCCGTGCGCAAGACGTGGACCGACCCCGACAGCGCGTTCGCCGTGGTGCTCTTCTCGGCCGACGCGACGGCCCCAGGTGACGAGCCGCGTGCGCACACGCTTCGCGCCGTCACCAACCGGTGACCTCCACCTAGGCGGCGCGTGGACCGCGCTCGCGTCGTGGGTGCTCGCGCGCGCCCGCGGCGGCCGCGTCGTGCTCCGCGTCGAAGACCTCGATCCTCCGCGCGTCGTCGCGGGCTCGGCGGCGCGTGTCGCCGAAGACCTCACCTGGCTCGGCCTCGACTGGGACGAAGGGCCCGACGTAGGCGGACCGTTCGCGCCGTACACCCAGTCGGAGCGAGCCGCGAGGTACGCCGCCGCGGTCGACGCACTCGACGCGCTCGGCCTCGTGTACCCGTGCGACTGCTCCCGCAAGGACATCGCGCGCGCGGCGAGCGCACCACATGCGGGAGAGGAGCTCCGGTACCCGGGCACCTGTCGCGACGCGCCCCGAGGCCGTGCCATGAAGCGCGAGCCCGCGCTCCGCCTGCGCGTCCCCACGGACGCGCGCGTGGGCTTCGACGACGGCGCGCGCGGACGATTGGACCAAGACGTGGCGCGAGACGTGGGTGACTTCGTCTTGAGGCGCGCGGACGGCGTGTACGCGTATCAGCTCGCTGTGGCTGTCGACGACGCCCACATGCAGATTACACATGTTGTCCGGGCGGTGGACCTGCTCGCCTCGACGCCGCGACAGCTGCTCCTGCTGCGCCTCTTGGGGATGCACGAGCCGTCGTACGTGCACGTGCCGCTCGTGCTCGATGCCGACGGCCGACGCCTCGCGAAGCGCGCGCCCCGCGAGACCGTACGCGCGCTCCGCGAAGCGGGCGTGACACCAGCCCAGATATTGGGCCGCCTCGCGCAAGGCCTCGGCCTTCGCGACACCGACGAGCCCGCGACCGCAGCCGAGATCACGCGCGACGCGGAGAGCCGCGAAATCGCGTGGACGCGAGACGACTGGCGAGCGCCCACGACGTGGGAGTAGACGCGGGGCGCGGGCGCGGGCGCGGGGGCGAGAGCGGACGCGGGCGCGGGCGCGGGCGCGAGAGCGTGCGCGGGAGCGGGCGCGGGCGCGGGCGCAGACGCGGACGCAGACGCGGACGCAGACGCAGACGCGGACGCGGACGCAGACGCAGACGCAGACGCGATCGCAGTGGTGAAGGCGGTTGGGCTCCGGCTCGGGGGTGTGAACGACGTTACCGCCGTGCTCGGCGCGTTCAAGGCCTGCGCTCGGCTACCGCGGCGCGCGCGTGGACGCGGGACGCCGAGCTTGCTGCTACGCGGTGCTTCGCAGCCTTGAGCTCACCTGCGCGCGGCGGTGGCGGGGTGCGTTCCCGAGCACGAGGGCTTGGGCGCTGGGAGGTCTCTATGCTTCGTATCGTCGAT
>JAGQJA010000632.1 GCA_020430845.1 Myxococcales bacterium | reverse complement strand
CGTGCGGGATGCGGTCGAGCAGCTCTTTGACGCGCTGACGCGCGACCTTCATGACGCCGGCGTCGCGCTTCTTGATGCCGATCTCGAGCGCGCGCTGCGCGTTCTTGAGGGCGTCGACCAGCTTGCCGGCGCGGCTCTCGCACGACGCGAGGTGCAGGCGCGTGCGCGGCATCTCCTCGAGCTTGAGCGACTCCTTGTCCTTGGCGATGCAGACGTCGAGGTTGCCGTCCTGGTCGGCCTTGAGCGCCTCGAGGGCGAGCTTGACCGCGCCCTGCACGCCGCCGACCGCGGGCTCGTCGTCGTCGTCCTTGTCGCCGCCCTTGTTCACCTCGTCCCACTGGGACTTGATGCTCGGCGTGACGCCGCTCGAGGGGAGCTTGGCGCTGGGGCTCACCTTCACGGCCGCGGCGAAGTTGGTCTTGGCCTCGTCGGCCTGCCCGAGCTGCGAGGCCACCATGCCGAGCGCCACGTAGACCTCGGCCTTGACGCTGGCGCTGCAGCCCTTCTTCACGCAGAGCGCGAGGGCATCCTGGAGCTTCTTCTTCGCCGGACCGAGGCTGCCCGGGTAGTCCTCGGTCATCACCTCCTGCACGGTCCCGCTGACGGCCTTGTCCTCGAGCGCGAACGCAGCGGACGAGAGGAGCGCCAGGGAGAGAACGAGCAGCGCGGCGAGCGCACGCGGCACGCGCGGAATCACGCGCTTACGTTATCGGAAAACAAGAAAACGCGACGCGGAAAAACTCGGCGCGAAGAAACTCAGTTGCAGCCGCAGCCGCCGCCACCGCCGCCGAGGCCTCCGGCCGCGCCCTCCGAGACGGCGCGCACGTGACCGTCGAGACCGATGGAGATGTCCTCCGGGGTCATCGTCGGGTGCGCGAGCATGCCGCGCTGGTACGGGGCGACTTTCTGGCAGGCCGCGCTGGCGAGGGCCAGCAGCACGACGGCGGTACCGAGGAGCTTGGAGCGCATCGTCGGGTTCTCCGGGGTGAGCGAGGACGAACCTCGTTCTTGAATTATATGCACGAAGACGGCCCTGTGCACCCCTTCTCGTGCGGGCTCGCACGGGTTGGATCAGCCGCGATCCACGGGCCTTCCGGCTTGCCGCACAGGGGACCTGAGGTCCACAATATGGCCGATGACGCGATCACGGTGCTTGGCGTTCGCGTTCATGCTGGGGCTGAGCGGCCTCGGCTTGTACGCGTGCACCACCGACTACCAGAAGGGCCTCGAAGACCCGGCCTACGGGGCGCCCAACGCGCTCGCCGGGCAGGCACCGCCCACGCCCTTCGACCCCAAAGCGGTGAGCGACGAAGGCGGCGCCACGCAGACCGGCAAGCCCACGTGCGGCGACCCGGTCGACGGCGGGAGCCCGTGCGCGGTGACCTTCACCGAGATCCTCACCGAGTTCGGCGCCTCCGGCACGCTCGCGTGCGCGGCCACCAGCTGCCACGGCGGCGCGACGCCCGTCGCCGAGCCCAAGATCGCGCTCGAAGACCCCGCGGGCACGTACATCGCGTTCGAGAAGTTCCAGATCAGCGAAGGCGGCAAGCGCTTCGTCAACCCGTGCTCTCTCGACCCGAACGAGTCGGCGATCTTGTGCAACATCAAGAAGGGCGGCGGCGGGTGCGGCACGCTCATGCCGCTCGGCGGAGGTCAGGCAGAGCAGCCGCTCCTCACCAAGATCGAGACGTGGATCAAGTGCGGCTCGCCCAACAACTGACGACACGCGACTAGATCGTCGGGCGCCCCCGCCTTAGAGTCCCCGCATGGAGAAGCTCCTCTCGCGGCTGGAGCTCAGGCTCGGTCGCTTCGCCATCCAGCGGCTGACGACGTTCATCGTCGGCGGGATGGCGCTCGCGTTCGTCCTGTCGCAGGTGCGGGAGGAGTTCTTGGCGCTCTTGGTGCTCGACCTGCGGCAGGTGGCCGAGGGGCAGGTGTGGCGCCTCGTCACCTACCTGTTCGTGCCCCCGGCGCAGAGCCCGATCTGGCTCCTCTTCGCCCTCTACATGACGTGGCTCATCGGCTCGAACCTCGAGAACGAATGGGGCGCCTTCAAGTTCAACGTCTTCTACCTGCTCGGCATGCTCGGGACGACCGCCGCGGCGCTCATCACGGGACACGCGCAGGGCAACACCTGGATCAACGCCTCGCTCTTCTTCGCGTTCGCCACGGTGTTCCCGGACTTCCAGATCCTCATCTTCTTCGTGCTGCCCGTGCGGGTGAAGTGGCTCGGGATGCTCGCGGCGGCGGGCATCGTCTATCAGTTCGCGATGGGCGACCTCTCGACGCGCGCGGCGATCGGGGCCGCGATGATCAACTACCTGCTCTTCTTCGGCGGCCACCTCGCCGCGCTCGTGCGCGGGCGGCGACTCAGCGTGCGCCAGGCCGCACGCCGCACCTCGATGCGCCCTGCGGCGCCGGCCGCCGAGTCGAAGGTGTGCGCCATGTGCGGCGCGCGCCAGTCCGACGGCGCCGACATCCGCGTGTGCTCGTGCGAGAAGTGCGGCGGACCGCGACAGCTCTGCCTCGAGCACGCGCGCAACCACTGACGCCGCGGGAGGGCGCGCCCTCAGCCGACCGTGAGCACGACCTTGCCGTACGAGTCGTTCGACGCGAGGTACTCGTGCGCCTCGCCTGCCCGCTCGAGCGGCAACACGCGGTCGACCACGGGGCGGAGCTCACCCGACGCGAACAGCGGCGAGAGGTTGCGAGCGAGCAGCTGCGCGGCGAGGATCTTCTCTTCGAGCGGGCGCGCGCGGAGCACGGTGCCCCGGAGCGAGAGCCGTCGACGCAGGATCACGCCGAAGTCGAGCTCGCCGCGGCTGCCGGCCATGAGCCCCACGAGCACGGCGCGACCGCGCTCGGCGAGCGCGAGCATGGTCTCGGGCACGTACGCGCCGCCCACCAGATCGAGCGCCACGTCGGCGCCGCCGCCGGTCACCGCGCGCACGCGATCGGCAAAGCTCGGGCCGGGCTCGGGCACGATGCCGTGGTCGAGGCCCAGCACGCGCGCGCGTTCGAGCTTGCTCTCGTGACGCGCGGTGCCCACGACCCGCGCGCCCACCGCCCGCGCGATCTGTACGGCCGCTGTGCCGACGCCGCTGCCCACGGCGTGCACGAGCAACGTCTCGCCCGCCGCCAGCCCGCCCTGCACCACGGCAGCGTCGTACGCGGTGACGAACGCCTCGGGCACCGCGGCCGCGTTCGTGAACTCGAGGCCCGCGGGGATGCGCGCGAGCGTGCGCGCCGGGACGACGATCGCCTCGGCGTAAGCGCCCCCGGACACCACGCCGTAGACGGCCTGGCCCACCTCGAGCTCGGTGACCCCGGGCCCGAGCGCGTCGACCTCGCCGGCGATCTCGAGGCCCGGGATCTCGGCGGACGGCGCGTCGGGAGGCGCGGGGTACGCGCCGATGCGCTGCAGGAGGTCTGCGCGATTGACCGCGCAGGCCCGCACGCGCACGCGCACCTCGCGCGCGGCCGGCGTGGGCGTGGGCACATCTCGCAGCTCGAGCACCTCGGGGCCACCGGGGCGCGCGATCACGATCGCTTTCATCGTCTCGCGGCTCACCCCGCCCATGCTACAAGGCGCGGCCCATGGGTAAAGTACCGGCGGTGCAGCGACCGATCGTGAGGACGTTCAAGGCCCGATTCCAGAAGGAGGCCATCGCGCACGCCCGTGCGGGCGGGCACTCGGTCATCTGGGAGCGCCCGTCGAAGGCGCGCCTCGTCTTCCCCACACCCGCGCCCGGAGACATCCACGACTTCGGCGCGTGGGCCATCTACGACATGGCGATGCAGCGCTGGACGACGCCCAAGACCGGCCCGTTCCGCGGCCTCTCGTTCGTGTGGGTGCCGCGCGACTGCCATTGGATCGTCAAGCGCCGCGCCGAGCGCGACAGCATTCACCCCGCGCCGACGCGCGCGGTCGCGTTCGATTGCACGGACTGCGCCGCGTGCTGCCGGGACAACGAGGTCATCCTCCTCGACGAGGACCACGAGCGCCTGGTGGCCGGCGGTCGAGCCGACATCCTCAAGAAGCCCTTCGCGCGGCGCGGCAGCGACGGCCGGCTGGTGCTGACCCTCATGAAGAACGGCCGATGCCACCACCTCGCGCGCGACAACAAGTGCAAGATCTACGCGGTGCGCCCCAACGCGTGCAGCGAGTTCCCGATGGGCAGCGAGTGCTGCCTCTACGCGCGCGAGGACATGCTCGGCCTGCTCGACGGCGCGCCCGCGACGGCGTGAGCGCGCCACGACGCGCCGACGCCGTGAGCGCGCCACGACGCGCCGACGCCGTGAGCGCGCCACGACGCGCCCGACGACGCCGCGATCACTTCTTCTTGGGCGCAGGCTTGGCGGGCGCGGGCTTGGCAGGCGCGGGCT
>JAGQJA010000631.1 GCA_020430845.1 Myxococcales bacterium | reverse complement strand
GCTCGTCGTCGTCGAACGTGTCGAGGAGCGCGTCGAGCTCGGGGTCGCCCGTGTCCGGACGCGGCGCGGGCTCCACCAGCTTGACGCCGTCGGCGAGCAACACGTCGCGCTGCGCGGGCGTGAGCCACGACCACAGCACCTTCGCGGGGGCACGCGGCACGCCTGCCCCGTCACGAGACGCTTCGCGCGGCAGCTCGAGCCTGGCCTTGACGCGCCCTCGCTTCCAACGCGTCGCCGTCACGCACGCCTCCCCGTCCCAGGTCCAGAGCGTGAGCACGGCCCGCCCCGTCACGCCCGAGATGTGCTCGGCCCACGCGTCCATCGCGCCGAGCCGCGGGCGCCCGTACGCCGCGCTGTCGGCGAGCGTCCACCAGCGCCCGTCACGGCGGAGCACGACGCGGCGCACCTCGGGCGCGGCCCCTTCGACGCGCGCACGGTCCGCCGGTCCCAGAGGCTCGAAGCCCTGCCGTCGCAAGAAGTCCGTCACGAGCGCGCGCAACCTCTCGCCGGAGAACGCGCGGATGTGGAGGCTCTCGGTGATCTGGGACATGCCGTGGCTC
The DNA here is from genome assembly GCA_020430845.1 of Myxococcales bacterium. Lineage (GTDB taxonomy): Bacteria > Myxococcota_A > Polyangia > Polyangiales > Polyangiaceae > Labilithrix. The sequence goes on along the minus strand of JAGQJA010000631.1, from coordinate 6,908 downwards.
GTGCGAGGGCCGCCGTGCGCGCGCGGCACGTGCAGAGTATCCGGCGCGCGGCCTCACGCCAGCCTCGACACGCCGCGCACGGTCGATGAAACCTCTGTTATCGTGATGAACGATGCCGCGTGACCTGCGCGTAATCACCTACAACGTGCGCTACTTCGGCCACGGTACGCGCGGCGTGGCGAGCACGGCGACCGCGATGGATCGCATCGCGACCGCCATCGCGTCGCTCGACCCGCTCGCGGACGTGATCTGTCTCCAAGAAGTGGAGACCATGTCTCTGCGGTCGAACCTCGTGCACCCCTCGCCCGAGGGTGAGACGCAGCTCGAGCGCCTGATGGCGATGCTGCACCGCGCGCTGCACGCCGCGGGCAAGCGCGACTTCTACGAGGCGTATTACTTTCCCGCGCACACGTACAAGCTGAGCGTCACGCCCCTCTACACCACGGGCCTCGCGGTGATCGCCCACCGCAAGCTCCACGTCTCGCACCACAACGCGGGGAGCCCCGAGGACATCACGCACCGCCGCGTCCACGCCGTGCGCGGCATCAAGCAGACGCGGATCTGCGCGCACATGCGCGTCTCCAACGGCAAGGGCGACGAGCTCGACATCTTCAACACCCACCTCAGCCTGCCCACCACCTTCTCGCGCGCGTTCTGGACGGAGCAGATGCGTATGGGCTGGGGGCCCAACCAGCTCGAAGAAGCCAAGAAGCTCGTCGAGTTCATCCAGCGCGAGCGCAGCAGCGACCGCTTCCTCGTCGTCGGCGACTTCAACGCGCTCCCCGGCTCCCCCGTCTACAAGTTCTTGCTCGACGCGGGCCTGCGCGATCCGTTCGCCCAGCACCAAGGCTTCGACGAAGAAGAGCTCCGCGCCTGGCCGACGGCAGGCTTCATGAACATGCGCATGCACCTCGATCACGTGTTGAGCGGCCCCGATCTGCGCTGGAACGACTTCGAGGGGACGCACCGCTTCGGCGACCGCAAGGGCCTGTTCCGCGGCCTGAGCGACCACGTGCCGATCGTCGGCCGGCTCAAGCTCTGAGCCCCCCGCGCGCGCCGGCGCGTGCGCGACGGCGTGCTATGCTGCGCGCGGAGGTCGTTGCTCATGTCTCTAGTCATCCTCGTGGCGCTGGCGCTCGTCGCCTACTGGCTGTTCACCAAGCGCAAGAAGAGCGCCGTCAAGACCACGTCCGACCTCCCCCCCAAGCTCGACCGTTGGGTGTGCGACATCCTCGAGCGCGAGCTCGCGACCCGCACGCTCGGCATCGCCAACTCGACGGCAGACGAGCGCAAGCGCCTCTCGAAGACCCTGCGCGGCGATCCTGACCCCGAGCTCGTCACGACGATCGAAGGCGCCGTCAAGAGCGTGCAGCTCGAGTTCATGAAGTACGCGCACGAGCAAGACGCCGAGGTCGTGGTCCGCGTCACGTACGAGGACGGCGCCACGGCGAACGTGGGCGAGCGCATGCCCCTCGCGGACCTGCCCGAAGGTGTGCGCGCCGACTTCGCCTCGAAGGGCAGCACCCGCGTCTTCCGCGGGTGGGAGTTCCCCTGGTCGCGGATCCGCGCGTCTTGAGCGGCGTCGTCGCGATCACGGGTGCGGGCGGGGCGCTCGGCGGTGCCGTCGCGCGCAGGCTCGTCGGCGCCGGGTACAAGGCGCTCCTCCTCGACATCGACCGCGGCAAGGAGCGCCTGGCGGGTCTGACGGCAGAGCTCGGCGCCCGAGCACATGCATATACAGGTGACTTCGAGAAGGGCGACACGTGGACCGGCGCGATCTCCGAGTGCAAGGCCGCGCTCGGCGGGGCGCCGACGCACGCCGTGCTCATCGCCGGCGGCTGGGCGGGCGGCAGCCCGGTGCACGAGGGCAAGAGCAGCGACGCGTGGGCCAGCATGATGCGCGCCAACGCCGACACCGCCCACCTCGCGCTCTCGCATCTGCTCCCGGCCATGGTCGAGAACAAGGGCGGCAGCGTCGTCGTCATCGGCTCACGCGCCGTCGAGCGCCCGTGGACGAGCGCCGGCTCGGCCGCCTATGCCGCGTCCAAGGCTGCGGTCGTCGCGCTGGCGCAGGCCGTCGCACAAGAAACGCTCGCTCACGGCGTGCGCGTCAACGCCGTCTTGCCGAGCACCCTCGACACGCCGGCGAACCGCGCGGGCATGCCCGACGCCGACCCCGCCGCGTGGGTGTCGCTCGAGTCGGCCGCGGGCGTCATCGAGTTCCTGCTCTCCGACGACGCGCGCGACATCACCGGCGCCGCGATCCCGCTCTACGGCCGCGCCTGACCGCGGGCGCGTCGCGCCTTCTTGGGCGCGAGCTGCTCGCGGAGCCACGCCTGCGCCGACACGATCGCGCTCCGCGCCTTGTCGGTCGTCACCACCTGCATGTGATCGGGCGCGGGAGAGCCGTCGTCGGCGCGCGACACGCGGAACACCTGCACCGGGCCGCCGCAGAGCCGCGCGAAGCGCTCGCCGGCGTCGGGCGTGCAGTTGAGGCGGTCTCCTGCGCTCACCACGGCGGCGACGGGAGCGGTCACGCGCGCGAGCGAGGCCAGGTAGTCGACGCGGCCGTCGGCGCTCGTCCACGCGTTGGTGCGTGAGGCGCGGAACAAATCCGACAAGTAGCGCCCCGCCTCGTCGTCGCTGCCGAGGCGGATCCGGCGCGCCGGCAGCCGTCCGAGCCGGGTGGCGACGCCCTCGGTCACGCGCGCGAGCGCGCTCTTGACCAGCCAGCGACCGCCGCTGCGCTCGAGGCGACGCATCCACACGTTGGTGGCGAGCGCGAGCACGCCGTCGACGTCGAGCGCGCCCGTCGCGAGCCCCGCGAGCGCCACGTGCCCGCCGAGCGAGTGCCCCACGACGATCACCGGCAGGTCCTCGGCGCGAGCGCGCACACACGCGGCCACGGCCGGCAGATCGAACCGCACGAGCTCGTCGTAGCCCCAGTCGCCGCCGTCGGGCGTCGCGCTGCCGCCGTGCCCGCGAAAGTCGAACGCGACCACGCGCCACCCGAGCGCGCGGAGCGCCTCGGCGAGCCCTCCCTCGCCGCGCACGAACGAGGAGCGGCGCGCGAACATCGCGTGCGCGAGGATCGCGGTCCCACACATCGGCCCCCGCGGCTCGAGCACGACCGCCGAGAGACGCGCGCCGTCTTCTGTGCGCACCTCGAGCTCGCTCTCGAGGCCCACGTCGGGCGGAGGTGCGCCACCGCGGATGCCGCGCGGCGGGCGCCGAGCACGAGGCTTGGTCTTCACGCGGCGCTCATTCGAGTGGAAGGACCCACGCCGAGCTCCCGACCTCGACGCCGAGCGCCGACAGCTCCGCGGCGCCGAGCGCGCACGCGTCGTCCCCCACGGCCTCGAACGGCGCGAGCAGCGCGCGAAAGTACGGCGAGCCCGCGGGCTCGACGGCGACGACGGCGCGTTGCTTCGTCGGCTCCCCGGGCGCGATCGCGCGCTGGACCTCGCGCTTGTGCGAGCTGGTCACGAGCGTGATCTCGTCGGTCGGCGCCGTGAAGTGCGGTCCGCCGTCGAACGGGTCGACGCGCTCGGCGTAGCGGAATCCGATGCGACGCAGGAGCTTCTCGACGCCTCGCGTCTGCGTGCCCACGCGCCCGATGACGTCTTGCGCGTTCTTGGGGAGCAGCGACGCGTAGAACGCGCCCTCGGGGAAGAGACCGCGGATGAACTCCTTGTTCATGCGCGAGAGCTTGTCGGCCTCGGCGTAGGTGAGCCCGGTGAAGTGGCGACCGAGCGCCTCCCAGAGGTGCGACGTGCCGTCTGCCTCGAGCGGCGGCAAGAGCTCGGCGAGCACCTCGTCGCGGAACGCGTCTCGGTGCATCTTGATGTACAGAAAGCGCACGTAGCTGATGAACGTGCCGAGCCGCTCGGGCACGCGACGATAATCGGGGTGCAGCACCAGGCCGCCGATCTCGGTCGGTCCCGCGTACGAGTAGCCGATCTTGAGCGTCGTGTGCTTGAAGTGCTTGTCGAGCGTCGCCGAGTAGCGCTCCTCGTCGATCACGTCGAAGTAGATGTAGGGCGCGTCGCGGCGGCCGAGCTGACCGAAGACCATCGACGTGCCGATGATGCGCTCGCCCCCTTGCGCGTGACGGTCGACGAGGACGAACACGTACTGGCGGCGGCGCACGTCTTTGGTCGCCCCGGTGAAGCTCTTGTGGGCGATCTCGAGGATGTGCCGGATGCCCTCGCGCTCGTGCGGGAGGTTGACCGTGTTGAGGTGACGCGCGAGCTCGTGGAGCGCAGCCTCGTCCTCGAGCGTCACTCCTCGAAGCTCGTAGCGCGGCTCCGACGGCGACTTCGACATGGCGCGATCACTACACCAAGCGGCCCGAGGTGTCAGCTCACGCGGGGCGCGACGTCAGCGGCGTACGGCCACGCGCGCCACGCTGGCCCGGTGCGCGCGGCACGCGCCGCGGACGCGCCCCACGGCGTCGAACTGCACGCCGTCGCACTGGTCACACACGGTGAGCGTGCCCTGCATCTCGGCGGGTCGCACGAGGTAGTCGACCGCGACGAGCGAGATGAGCCGCTCGGTGAGGCGCATCTTGGGCCGGTCCACCGGCACCCACCCGACGCGCCCCGCAGCGTCGCGCGAGCGGGCGACCCACCCTTTGTGGATGGCCGCGAACGTGAACGAGATGTCGGCGTCGAGCGCCGTCATCCCGCGCAAGACACCGAGGAGCGCGCGCCGACTCTCGTGACCGAGCGTAGCCACCTCGTCGGCCCGCACGGGGGCGCGATAGGGCCAGCTCCTTGGGGCGTCCTCGGACGCGCAGTACACGGCCGGGCCCAGCGCGACGAGCGCGCGGTACGGTCCCCAGAGCCACTCGGCGAGCGCACGCTTGCTCAAGCCGTCGAGGGCGCGCTCGAGGAACGTCAGGTACGCGCCCCTACACCAGGCGGCCACCGAGGCGATCTCGAGATCGCTCGGCAGCTGGAGCGCCGGCGGGCCGAGCTCACGGATGTAGCTAGTTCTCCCGTCGGACATCGGTCGGGTCGATGCACGAGCGGGGCCAGGCCCGTGCCCGCGGTCCGAGACGCGTCGGCGACTCCGACCGCGTGAGCTTTCGCTCGTTTGCGCGCCGGGCGAGGTGGAACAATCCAGCCGCGGGGCGGCCCCGTTCCCGCCGCGAGCGTGAAGATGGGGCGCGCGCGATCCAGGCCTTTGATCTAACGTAGGCCCGTGCGAAAGCTCGTCCTCGTCTTCGTCGCGCTCGCCCTCGCGCTCCTCCCCGGCTGCTCCAAGGGTTGCGGAAAGAAAGCCAGCGCGCGCCCCTCCGTGGTGGTGAGCATCTACCCGATCTTCGATCTGGTGCGCGAGGTCGCCGGGCCGGACGCCGACGTGTCGCTCCTGCTCCAGCCGGGGAAGAACGAGCACACGTTCGATCCGACGCCCAAGGACATCGAGCGCGCGGCCGCCGCGAGCCTGGGCGTGATGGTGGGCCTCGGCCTCGACCCGTGGATGGAAAAGCTCATGAAGGACGCGGCGCCCAAGGCGCGCCTGCTCCAGGTCGGCCAGCGCGTGCCGACGATCAACATCAAAGAAGACCCCGTCGGCGACGAGGAGGTCGACAAGGCGCTCGAGGCCGCCGACGCCGGACACGACGACGACCACGATCACGGCGACGCGGCCAAGGGCCACGACGATCACGATCACAAGGTCGGCGCGCCCGACCCGCACGTGTGGCTCGACCCGCAGCGCGCGCGCATCATGGTCAACGCCATCGGCGAAGAGCTCTCCAAGGCGGACAGCGCGCACGCCCTCGGCTATCGGCAGCGCGCGGCCGCCCTCGAGGGCCGGCTCGACGCGCTCGACAAGGAGATCGAAGGCCGCACCAAGGCGCTGTCGCGCAAGGGCTTCGTCACGTTCCACGGCAGCTTCGGGTACTTCGCCGACCGCTACAAGCTGCGCATCCTCGCGGTCATCGAGCCATTCCCGGGATCGTCGCCGTCGAGCGAGTACGTGCAGCGGGTGCTCAAGGTCGTCAAAGACAAGCAGGTGCCGGCGCTCTTCAGCGAGCCACAGCTCGATCCGCGCCCGGCCAAGATCCTGGCCGACGAGGCCAAGGTCCCGCTCGGCGTGCTCGACCCGGTCGGCGGAGGTCCGGAGACCGACAGCTACGAGAAGATGATCCGCTACGACATGGCGCAGCTCGAGAAGTACCTCAAGTGACCCCGGCGACGCCGAGACCACAGCGATGAGCGACGCAGACTCCGCCCCGCCGCCGTCGATCGGTGCCGGCATCCCCTCGCGCCGACCGGGCGTGCCGCCCATGGCGCCGCAGACCCGCCCCACGCGCGACGCGCGCGGGATGCTCGCGGGCACCTTGCCGCCCGAGGACGCGCCGCGCGTGCTCGAGGTGCGCGGCGTCTCGCAGCGCTTCGGCGAGCGCTCGGTGCTCGAGGACGTGACGTTCTGGGTGCCGGTGGGCGAGTTCTTGTGCCTCTGCGGCCCCAACGGTGCGGGCAAGAGCACGCTCCTCAAGGCGATCCTCGGCTTGATCACGCCCGACGCCGGCCAGATCCTGGTGACCGGCCTGCCCGTCGAGAGGGGCCGCAAGAAGATCGGCTACGTCCCGCAGCGCAAAGCGTTCGACCGCGACTTCCCCGCGACGCCGGTCGAGGTGATCGTCGCCAACGTGCGCGGGCGCTGGCCGCTGCGCATCCACCCCGACGAGCGAGACCTCGCGATGTCGATGCTCGAGCGCACCGGCGTCGCGCGCCTCGCCCACGCGCAGATGCGAGACCTCTCGGGAGGCGAGACGCAGCGCGTCTTTCTCGCGCGGGCGCTCTCGACCAAGCCCGAGCTGCTGATCCTCGACGAGCCCACGGCGGGCGTCGACGTCGGCGGGCGCGCCGCCATCGTCGACCTCATGGCCGAGATCA
>JAGQJA010000630.1 GCA_020430845.1 Myxococcales bacterium | reverse complement strand
CTACTTCGTGACGGCGACGGTGTAGCGCGTGTCGACGAAGGCGCCGCTGCGGTCGCGGCAGTCGATCTTGAACGTGTCTCCCGTCCATCCCGCCGCGGCGCACGTCGCCGCCGACGCGTACGCGGAGACGAGCACGTTGCCGCCCGCGTGCGCGAGGTCGGGGAACGTGATCTCGTAGCGACCGGTCGCGGAGCGGGTGGCCGTCGCGCCCTTGCCCGATCGGCTGTAGAGGTAGCCCGGGTTGGGCGCGTAGCTCGCCACGCCTGCCTGGTTCGCGTACGAGTGAGCCACCACGTTGGTCGTGCCTGCGCCCACCTGCGCCACGTTGACCATGAACTGCGAGTCGGCCGCCGCGCCCGTCGCGTCGTAGCATTCGACGTTCACGACGCTGCCGTTGGCGGGTTGCACGCTGCAGTGGCGGTCGCTGTCGTACGGCGTGACCTGCACGTTGGCGCCCGCGCTGAAGCTCGCGCCGCCGAAGTCCACGGCGTAGACGCCCGTCGCCGAACGCGTCGCCGTGATGGCGCCGCCTGCCGCGTTGTAGCTGAAGGCAGGGTCGGGCGTGTAGCTGCCCTGGCCGGACTGATCGGCGCGCGCGTACGCGACCGTCGTCGCGGTGGCGGTGGGCGCTTCGAGCAAGACGCGCACGAGGTACGCCGAGTCTGCGGGGGCGCCGGCGTTGTCGAAGCAGGTGACGTTGACCTTCTCCTTGGACCAACTCGCGACGTTGCACACGTTGTTCGAGATGAACGCCGTGACCTGCACGCTGCCGCTGTTCGCGACGAGGCCGCCGAACTGGATCGCGTAGACGCCCTCGCCCGACCGCGTCGCGGTGATGGCCCCGCCGCCCGAGTTGTAGCTGCCGCTGGCCACGGGCGTGTACGAGTCGGCGAGCTTGTTGTTCGCGTAGGCGAACGCGGCGACCTTCACCGGCGAGGGGGCCGCGGTCGCGTCGCTCGCGGCGTCGGACGATCCGGCGTCGGACGTCGCGCCCCCGTCGGCGGCCGGCAGCGGCTGTCCGCCCGCATCGGTCGCGCTGGCGTCGGGCGCGGGGGCGACCTCGGCGCTCGGGGCGTCGGTGATCTCGTAGCCCGAGCAAGCCAGGAGGCTCGCGCCGATGGCAAGAGAGAGGGCGGTGCGGAACGTCGTCATGGGACCTCGTCGTCGTGTGGGAATGGCGTGCCTCCTGTCGTTGGATGGCCGTGCGTTGAGGTGAGCAACCTGAGGCGCGCGCGCCGCAGCGCCATCGCCCGAACGGGGGGCATGGCGCGTTCGGATCGCCCGAATGGGGGCGATGGCGTGGTTGGTTCGGGGCGCGACGCAGCGACCGCGCCTCACGATGGTGCTCTGGTGCTGCGATGTGCGGCGCGTCGACGATGGCGGGCAATGTCGGCAGATGTAGTTGCAGCGCCGCGGCGCAGGCACACGGTAGGAGTCTCCTCCTCGTCCCGGATCGTCGATGATCCGGGAAACTGTCAGTTGACGCTGCTACCCATCAAACCTCGTCGCGATCGCTGCTCGGTGGTCGCGATGGCTGGCTCGGGGGCGCTGCCCCTGCTCAGGGAGGTCGCATGGTGAAGCGTTTGGGTGGGGCTCTGGTGTTCGCGGCTGCTGTGGTCGCGTGTGGTTCGTCCTCGTCCCGCAGCGGGTTCGAGGAGGGGCAAGACCCGACGCTCGGCGGCGGCGCCGACAACGCGGGCAACGCCGGGGGGCTCGGCCAGCCGGCCGGCGAGAACCCACGCGCCGACGAGTGCCAGAAGATGGACCTCGTGTTCGTCGTCGACGACTCCGGCTCGATGAAAGAGGAGCAGGACAACCTCGCCGCGAACTTCCCCAAGTTCGTGAAGGTGCTCGACGACTTCCGCACCAAGAGCGGCGCCAAGATCGACTACCGGGTCGCCGTGACGACGACCGGCCGCGATCTGCGTTACACGATCCAGACGCCGATCGGCGCGATCGCGCAGAACGAGAAGGGCGACAACGGCGCGTTCCGCGAGAAGGCCTCGTGCGGCTCGACGCGTCGTTGGCTCGAGCGCGGCGACGGCGACGTCGCGAAGAACTTCGCCTGCCTCTCCAAGGTGGGCACCGGCGGGGCGAGCATCGAGATGCCGCTCTACGCGCTCAAGCTCGCCCTCGAGGACCGCGTGACCGACGGCACCAACGCCGGCTTCCGTCGCCCCGACGCGCTGCTCGGCGTCGTCATCCTCAGCGACGAGGACGACTGCTCGCGTGAGGACAACGACTTCACCGTCGCGAGCGACTCGTGCGACACCATGCCGAACCTGCGCTCGATCGACGAGTACGCTGGCGTGCTCGACAACGCGGCGGGCGGCCCGGGCCGTTGGGCTGCGGCGGTCATCGCGGGCGAGAGCTCGTGCGAGTCGAGCTTCGGCAAGGCCATCGAGGCCAAGCGCCTCAAGAAGTTCACGCAGCGCGCGGGCAAGAACGGCACGTTCAGCTCGATCTGCGACGGCGATCTGGCGCCCGGACTGCAGAAGGCGCTCGATACGTTCGACGCGGCCTGCAAGAACTTCCCCGGCCCGCGCTGAGCGCCGCTCGGTCGTAATCCTCGTGCGCGTCGTATGCGCACGGTGTTGCGCGCGCAAACGCGCCTGCGCCCGCTCATGCGCCCGCGCCTGCGCCCGCTCATGCGCCCGCGCCTGCGCCTGCGCCTGCGCCCGCTCATGCGCCCGCGCCTGCGCCTGCGCCCGCGCCCGCGCC
>JAGQJA010000629.1 GCA_020430845.1 Myxococcales bacterium | reverse complement strand
GCACCCTGTCCGATGCTCCCGAGCTGCCGCGACCCCGGCGCGCGGAATCGCGCTCTCGCCACGAGTGCTGGCGCCGGCCTCGGCCGCGTCCGAGCTACATGCATCGTGGAGGCCAGAGGAATTTCGACGAGAACGAGTGGGAAAGGTCGATGGACCACGACAGCATACGGCGATTCCCCGCCCTCGGCATCACGCCGCCCACCCTGCTACCTGCCGCCGCGTGATCGCACGGGCCCCGGATCCGGCGAAGAGCCGGAAGGCGACGGGCAAGAGCCGCTGAACCACGACGACAGGCCCTCACCGTTCGTCATTTGCCAGGTCTGCGTTTCCGAAAGTGCCAAACCCGTCGGTATAGCCCCCTATCTCACGGGCAAGCAAGTCCAACTTCGACTCAATCGCGACCACCGCCTGATACGCTGGAATGAAGACTTTGCTGCAGTAGCAGGTCCAGTCTCCCGTCTCGGCGTCCTCCTCCACACTCGTATCGAATCCAAGATCCGAGGCGCGAGCAGCCATGACTCGTCCGCTGCTCTCATCGGGCACAGCAACGAAGAAGTCCGTCTTCAGCGGCCGACCCAGATCCGAACCATCTTGAGCGATCCGCTCAAGTGCCACACGCGTCGCGTTCGCATGCTGATTCTTCACATCCCAACTCCGCTATTGCCCGTAGTCGCCGTCGGCGAACATGTGCTCCGGAAGAGGTCTTGGCGGGAGCGGACTATCGCGGTGACCAATAAACTCGTCGTAGAGCATGCCGCTCCCCGTGATGGCGGTGTCAGCTTGCAGGACGTCGAGTCGTGCCTGACCGACGGGGATGCATGAAAGCTCACCGGAGCCTTCAGTCGCCTCGAGAAACTGACGGATAGCGCCTGCGACGAGTGCGTCGCCATCCGCGGAGAACATGCCGAAGCAGCGCGGAAATCGCGAGCAATCCTGGGCCCACACGAAGTACCAGTTGAGCGTAAGATGCATTGACTCTCGCACATCAGTATCCGTGAGTTCCTCGTGCTCAGCCAAAATGCACTCTAGTCGCTCAAGGAGGACGACGACAGCGTGTTCTCCACTCGTCACAGCTCACCATCCTCGATCCGGAACCGCTTCCCGGGCGATTCGACCTCGTTATAGTTCGACGGGCTTTCTACCCCACCTTGACCATCTAGCCGTCGAGATTCCTGCTTGAATGCCTCCCGCGTGTTCTCTGCCGGAGTCCAGTCTGTGGCTGTGTGGGGATCGTCGTTCGCGCGAGCCTGACGCCGACCGGACTGCTGGAGCCGATCGACGAGGCGGTCGCGAGGATCGCGGCGGCGGTCGGCGGGTAGGTACGTGGCGTTGTAGAGCGTGAGGCGGGGGCAGTCTCTCGCGCCCCGGTGCGGGCGGCTGGGGGGCAACCGCATTGCCCGTCTTCGCGATCGAAGCCGACGCGCGGCGTGAGGCGCGGCGTCCGAGCAGGGCGTCGGAGGGCGGCGTGTGTTCGCGCTATGTGTGTAGAGTACATGGGATGCTCTCGAGGGGGTCGGAAACCGCGCCAAGAGGGAGGAGCAAGGTCGATGGACACGGACAGTGGCCACCGTTGCTACACGTCCCAGCCGGTAGCTTGGGCGAGGCTCTCGCCGGCCAGGATGCGTTCAAGCACGTCCCGTCGCGAGAGCGCTTTCGTCACGACAGAAGCGAAGAACTCCATGTCGAAGGGCGAGACGGGAAGCTGCATCTGCCATTGAGCTTCACTCATCCCCTGTGGCCGCATGAAGCGCATTCTTGCCTCCGCTAGGCAGAGCCGCACGAGCTCCCTGACAACGGGGTCATCAAGGGAGTCGAGTATGTGCGCTGCGCCCTCTTCACCCAGGGGCTGGACAGCGCTCGTCACTTCAGCGCTCGCAGCATGCTGAAGGTGACCTCGATCGCCCCACCGTCAAGGAACGCGAAGGCCGCTCGATCGCCCACCTGACCTCGGTACATGTTGCCGGCTGCGTCGAACACGAGTGCCTCCCCTCCTTCGCCCGCGAAAATCGTGGCATTCTTAGCAGCTAGTTCCTGCGCCGACCACTGCCCGCTTGTCGCATTCGTGATCTGCCCCGCGAACTGTCGAACGCGTTCGCTCGCTCTAGGGCCGGCATTCCCTTCAAGTGTCCGACCGCCTCGCCGAGCATCTTTCCGCCGGGGCCGCGCAGGAGGTTGGGGAGTGATCCGGCCGCACAAGAACCACTGGAGCTTGCGGCGTGTTCCGCGGCCTCTCGCGCACGTGAGTTGCTTGCGAGCGAGCCGGCCGCCGAGGAGGCGATCGCTCCGCCTTGGCCGACGTTCCCAAGCTCTCCCAAGGCCGAGACGGGCGCTAGCACTCCC
>JAGQJA010000628.1 GCA_020430845.1 Myxococcales bacterium | reverse complement strand
CCCGGCGGCGCGTTCTTGGCCTGCTCGAACTTCTTGCGGGCGTTGACGAACGCGGCCTCTTGCAGCGTCGGGTTGACGATGAGGCCGGCCTTGGCCGTCTGCTCGGCGCTCACGGCGCAGCTCTTGGCCTTCTCGGCCTCGGCGAGCTGCGTGGACCGCGTGGCGTCGCGCTCGAGGTTGCTCATCGTGATGAGCCGCTCCCAAGCCTTGTAGCCGTACTCGTCCTTGGCGCAGTGCTCCTTCCACATGGGCTCGAGCCGGGCGCGGGCCTGGGCGAAGTCGCCGTAGAGGAAGTACGTCTCGGCCACGTAGTACTGGTACTCGGGGCCGTGCTTCTGCAGGTCGAGCGAGGGAGGCACGCGGGCGACGTAGTCGTCGCGCGCCTGCATCGACTGCATGACCTCGGGCGGGATCGGGTCCTTGATGACCTTGCGCGTCGACGGGTCCTCGTTGTCGAACTTGACCTCTTCGCGCCGCTGCACGCCCTGCGTGCCCTTGGAGTCGTCGTAGCGCTGGTAGGCGAGGTCGCGGTCGACGTCGCTCACGTCGACGACGAAGAACGCGACGTTGTCGAGGTACTTGTCGTCCTCGTTCGAGTCGCGCACCTCGATGGCCGCGGCGAGCGCGTCGCCGATGTCCTTCTTGGTGGGCTCGCCGAACTCCTTGTTGTTGAGCTTGTGGAGGACGACCTGGATGCGCACCACCTGCCGGCGCGCGTCGGCGAGCCAGTAGCGGCTCTCGTACGCGTCGGGGGCGTTCTCGTCTTGGCGGATGTAGCCCTGCCACCCGAGCGCGGCGAGCTTGTACTCGGTCGACGCGCGCACGAGCAGGTCGAGCTGCCGGCGCGGGTCGTCGGTCTCGCTCGCGGCGACGAGCGCGGCCTTGCCGTTGTTGGTGTGCTGCGCGGCCGCCTGGCGGAGGCCGCCACGAACGAGGCGCTCGGCGTTCTGGAGCGCGGCGGGGTTGTCCTTGTTGGCGTCGACCCACGGCGTGTTGCCGATGTAGTTGGCCAGCTTGGTGCGGGCCTCGAGGGCCTTCTGCGCGATGGCGTCGTGCTCGGGCGTGCCCGGGCGCTGCGTCATGTTGAGCTGGTCGTACGTCTCGGCGATCGCGTTCTGCACGTCGGGGGCCGTGGGGTCCATCGGCCACTTCTTGAGCATCAGCTCGTAGACCTCGACCGCGTTGTTGAACATGTTCAAGCTGCGGTACTCGAGCGCGAGCGCGCGGTAGACCTCGATGGTCCACGGCTTGTCTTGCGGGATGAGCTGCGGGTCCTGCACGCGGTCGATCGCGACGTGGAGCTTCTTCTCGGCGACGTCGGGTCGCGGCTCGGTGTCGATGATGTCGGGCCGCATGATGTACGGCTCCTTCTCACCGGGTCCCACGAAGTCGAGGTTCGTGATCGAGCCCGCGATGTACGTGTAGGCCTCGCCGCGGAAGTCGGCGCCCTTGTCGCCCGTCGCGGCCTCCTGTTCGTCGGTGTACTGGAGCAAGTGCACGAACTCGCGCGTCGCGGCCTCGTAGCGCTGCTGCTTGAACAGCGCCCACGCGTACTTGTAGAGCGCGACGCCGTAGAGCGGCGGCTTCTTGAACTTCATCGACTGCTGGTAGGCGCTCGCGGCTCGGTTGTAGCCGAACACGCTGCCCGGCTCGTCCTTGGTCACGCCGCTGGCGACGTCGAGCAGGTCGAACTCCCAGTTACCGATCTGCCACCACACCTCGGCGACGTACTTGGGCTCTTCGCCCGGACGCAGGGCCTTCTGCGGGATGGCCGTGCAGTCCTGCGGGAACGGATCCTGGTAGGTCGTCTCGGGACCGCCCTTCTTGACCGACGCGGGCAGACGGTACTTCTGGCGCCAGCTCGTCCAGTACCCCTCGTCGTGGTCCTGGGGCATGGGCGTGATCGTGTCCTTCTCCGGGTCCTTGGGATCGGGCGCGGTCGGATACGGGTAGTGGTTGTGGCACACGAGCGAGCGCCACACTTGCTGGCCCTCGGGCATGCGGCCGGAGTCGGCGAGGGCGTGCCCGAGGAAGTAGTAGAGGCCGGCGAGCTCGCGGTAGTCGGGGAACTCCTTGATGGCGCGCTTGTAGAGGCCGATCGCGGGCTTGAGCCCGATCTCCATGGGCTCGGTCGCCTCTTCGGAGCGCGCGCGCTCCTCGTAGAGCGCCGCGAGCCGGTACATCGCGTCGGGCGTGGCCACCGGGTCGGCGCGCGGGCCGCTGTACTTCTCGATGAACTCCTCGAGGCGCTTGATCGCGATGGCGCGCGCCTTCTTGAGCTCGGCCTTCTCGATCGCGATCTCCTGATCGAGGCCGCTCAAGACCTCGCGCTTCTTGGCCTCGTAGTGGAGCCGGATGATCGTCGTGACGGTGTCGCGGTACTCGCGCGCGCTCTGCTCGTAGACGTCGACCTGCGCCTTGAGGGCCTCGAGCGCTCTGATCTGCTCGGGGGACGGCGGCGGCGGCGGCGGGCTCATCTTGCGCACCGTCGGCACGTACGTCGGGACCGTGGGAGGCGTCGATGCGCCGCCGTCGGCGCTCGCGGCCGACGGCGCGCCTGCGTCGGCGCTCGCGGTCGAGGGCGCGCCTGCGTCACCCGCAGTGGCGGGCGCCGCGCCGGCGCCGGCCGGTTGGGCCGCCACGTCTCCCACGCGGCCGAACGACACGGCCGCGAGGGTCGCGGCGAGCGTCGAAGCGAAGAGCCACTTGGTACCAAGCTTGGTCATCGGAGTTCCTTCGTCGCCCACTACTTGATGAGCTGCGCGGGCTTGTCGCCCGAGTCGTCGAGCACTTCGCGCAGCTCTTCGTCGAGGAGCTGCTCCTCGCGAGCGCGCTCGCTCTGCAGGTTGTGGACGCGCTCGAGCTCTTCTTCGCGCACCTCCCAAGCCTGCTCGGTGATGCCCACGTCGGCGCGCAGCACGATGCTGCGCAGGCGATCGCGGACGAAGATGAAGTTGCGCCGTGCGACCTGTCCGACGAGGTCGCGCGCCTCGGCGTCGAGCGCCCCGAGCTGCATGTTGTACTGGTCGATCTTGACGCGCTCCGCCTCGACCTTGGCCTGGACCTCGGCGATCTTGACGGCCACCTGCTGCTCGAGCTGCGCGAACGCCGCGATGAGCTTGTCCTCGACGGCGCGCGCCTGCTGCAGCGAAGGCTGCACGCGCGCGGCGTACTTCTGCGCGCCCGAGCCGGCGGCGCCCGTGGCGGCGAGCTGGACCTCGCGGTCGAGCGCGTCGCGGAACTGCACGCGCGCGGCGGCGTCGGCCTGATAGCGCGAGTCGCCGATGCCCACCTGCACGCGGCCGATCTCGATGCTGCGGCGGATCTCGGCGGCCCTGGCGCGCGACTCCTTGAGGATGCGCTCGTTGTCGGCCAGCTCGGTCTCGAAGCGCTGCAGCGTGGCGGGATCGCGCGTGACGCCGCGCTGCGCGTCCTCTTTGAGCATGCGGCGCAGGCCGTTGACCGTCGCCTGGAGGTGGTCGATCTCGACGTTGCGGCGGCTCAGGTCTTGCGACACCTGGTTCCACTGCCGGAGGCCGGAGTAGTCGCGCTGGGCGAACTCACCGCTCGAGACGGGGAGATCCTTGACGAT
>JAGQJA010000052.1:26160-33914 GCA_020430845.1 Myxococcales bacterium | reverse complement strand
CCGAGGCCGGTGACGTTGGGCGCGTGCACCGAGCGCACGCCCGCGTGGGCGGCGGCCCCGTGGAGCGCCGTGACGTCGCTGAAGCCGACGATCCATTTGGGCGCGCGCGTCAGCTCGTGCCACGGCAGATCGGGCAGCAGGCGTGTGGCCCCGTACCCGCCGCGCGCGCAGAGCACCGCGCGGGCGGTGGGATCTCGGAGCGCCGCCGCCAGCGCCGCGCCTCGCACGGCGTCGGGTCCGGCGAGGAAGCCGTCGCGCTCGAAGAGGGACGTCTCGACGCGCAGGGTGTAGCGCATCGCGAGCCACGCGAGCCCTTGGAGCAGGGCCTCGCGGGGGAACGGGCTCGACGGCGCGACGACGCGGATGACGTCCCCGGGGCGGAGCGGCGGCGGAGAGCGGAGCACGCGGCGACGCTAGCCGAACTCTGCGCGTTCGAGCCCACGATTCGCGCTCGGCCCGCCGCACCCCGGCTTGACCGCGCGCGCACGACTTGCGATAGCTGGGGCCGTGGCCAGGTCGACCGCGACGCGTTCACTGGTGAGGCTCGGGGGGGGACTGCGGGCGGCGGCGCCCTTCGCGCGACGCCTGCTCGGCGCCACCGTCGGCGGCGTCGACGCGTGGATGACCGACAAGCTGGGCGAGGAGTTCAACGCGCGCCTCGCCAGGGTCCCGGTCAAGCTCACGGAGAGCGGCGTCGACCCGTTCGGCCTCGACCCGCAGTGGACCAAGTGGGCGCTCGCCGTGGTGGCCGCGCTCCACCGACACTACTTTCGCAGCGAGGTCTTCGGCACGGAGAACGTCCCTGAGGGCCGCCTGCTCCTGGTCGCCAACCACTCGGGGCAGCTGCCGATCGACGGGGCGCTGCTCGGCGCGTCGATGTTCATGGACGTCGAGCCGCCGCGCTTCACCCGGGCGATGGTCGAGAAGTGGACGCAGACGTTGCCCTTCGTGTCGCTGCTCTTCGCGCGCGTGGGACAGGTCGTCGGCGTGCCCGAGAACGCCAAGCGACTGCTCGAGAACGGCGAGGCGCTGCTCGCCTTCCCCGAGGGCGCCAAGGGGATCTCGAAGACGTTCGATCAGCGCTACCAGCTCGAGGACTTCGGCCTCGGCTTCATGCGCCTCGCGCTCGAGACCGACACGCCCATCGTGCCCGTGGCCATCATCGGCGGCGAAGAGCAGTACGTGTCGGTCGGCAACTTCGAGCGGCTCGCGTCGCTCCTCAAGATGCCGAGCTTCCCCATCCTCCCGCAGCTGTTGTTGCCGTTCGGGGCGCTCCCCCTCCCCTCGCGCTACCGCATCTACTACGGCGAGCCGATGCGCTTCACCGGCGATCCCGACGACGACGACGCCGTGATCGAGGAGAAGGTGGCCGCCGTGCGCGCGACCATCCAGGCGATGCTCCACCGCGGCCTCAAGGCGCGAAAGAGCGTGTTCTTCTGATGGCGCCTCCGCCGACGCGCAGCGCGCCGCCCAAGGGGGCCGAAGCCACGCCGCCGCGGGGCACCGGAGCGATCATCGTCACGGGCGCGTGCGGACGGCTCGGGCGACAGGTGGTGCGCCTGCTGCATCGTGACCGCCGCGTGATCGCGGTCGACCGACGCGCCTTCCCCGATCGGCCCAAGGACGTGAGCCACGAGCAGATCGATCTGCGACGCAAGAAGCTCAAGGACCTCTTCCGCGCGCAGCCCATCGAGGCCGTCGTGCACCTGGGCGTGATGCACAACCCGCGCGCGTCGTCGGCCGAGCACCACTCGTGGAACGTCACGGGCTTCGCCAAGCTGCTCGAGTACGCTTCGCAGTTCTCGCTGCCGAAGCTCGTCGTGCTGTCGAGCGCCAACGTCTACGGCCCGCAGGCCGACAACGCGCAGTTCTTGACGGAGGACGCGCCGCTGCTCGGCGGCGCGAGGTTCAGCGAGATCCGAGACCTCATCGAGGTCGACATGCTCGCGCAGAGCTTCTTGTGGAAGCACCCGAGCACCGAGACCGTGGTGCTCCGCCCCGTGCACATCCTCGGCGGCGTCAAGAACGCGGCGGCGAACTTCTTGCGGCTGCCCACGGTGCCCACGTTGATGGGGTTCGACCCGATGATCCAGGTCATCCACGAGGCCGACGTCGTGCACGCGCTCACCCTCGCGCTCGCGCCCGGCGTGCGCGGCATCTACAACATCGCCGGCCCCGAGCCGCTGCCGCTGTCGCGCATCCTCAAGACGCTGGGTCGCCCGACCGTCCCCGTCCCGTACACGCTCGGCAAGGCGCTGGTGAAGCGCCTGTGGTCGCTGCGCCTCACGAGCTTCCCGGCGCCCGAGCTCGACCACATCCGCTTCGTCTGCATGGTCGACGACGCGCGCGCGCGCGCCGAGCTGGGCTACGCGCCCCGGGTCGATCTAGACACGACCATCCGCAGCGTCGACGTCGAGCAGTGGTGAGCCGTCGGCGCGCGGCCCCACGTACCGCGCGCGCGGTCGCAGGATGAAGCCCGCCTGACGTTGCTCGAGCACGTGGGCGATCCAGCCCGCGAGCCTGCCGACAGCGAAGACCACGAGCGCCGATCCGCGACGGAGCCCGAGCGCGGATGCGAGCGCGACGAGACCGACGTCGAGCGTGGGCCTCTCCCCTGCGAGGAGCTCCATCGCCGTGGTGAGCGCCGCCACGGTGCGCGTCGTGCGGGAGCGCGGCGCGAGGGCACGTGCGCGCTCGATGAGCCTCGCGCCCCGCGGGTCGCCCTCCGGATAGAGCGGATGTCCGAAGCCCGGCACGCCCTCGCCACGCACGAGCCGCGCGCGAACGACCTCGAGCGCCCGTTCGGGATGCCGGATCTCGTCGAGCAGCGCCTCGACCCGCGCGGTCGCGGCCCCGTGCAGGCTCCCCGAGAGCGTCGCGAGCGCGGCGACCAGGCACGACGGGAGGCTCGCGCCGGCGGAGGCTGCGACGCGCGCGGCGAAGGTCGACGCGTTGAGCTCGTGGTCGGCCGACAGGACGAGGGCGCCGTCGAGCGCGCGCACCGCGCGGGGGGTCGCGCGCGCACCGAGCGCGACGAGCAGGGCCTCGGCGACGCCACGCTCCTCGAACGACGACGCCATCGCCGCGCGAGACGCCGGCGCGGCGGTCGCGGCCACGAGCGCGCGTATGACGACACCCGCGCGGCGCAACGTGGCGCCACGGCTCGCGTCGAACGCGCGATCGGAGGCTGCGAGTGAGGCCGCGGCCAGGAGCATCGCGTCGAACGGGCGCGCCTCGGACCCGACGGTACGCGGCAGGCCGTCGAGCGATCGCGGCAATGTGGTGGGCTGACCCTGCACACGAAAGACGTACTGCCCGTCCCACAGGAGCTCGCACACCTCCTCGAAGCGTGTGGAGGCCTCCTCGAGGGCCAGGGCCGAGCGCCCGCGGTACACGGGACCGGTGAGGTCGACGGTGCCGACGGCGGTGTCGAGGACGGGCTCACCGAAGCGCAGCGCGGAGGCGGCCGCGCCCACGTGTCCCCGGCGCGCGCTCGCGCGAGAGCGGAGGCGCGTGAGGTCCTCGCGGTGATAGAGGCGGGCGCGCGCGCTGCCCGGCGCGGGGATCGACCGGACGAGGCCGCGGCTGACGTAGACGTAGAGGGTCTCGCGTTTGACCCCGAGCAACTCTGCGGCGGCGCGCGCGTGGATCCAGTCCGAGCCGGCGAAGGGCTCCGCCGGACGCGGCACCGGGAGGCGTGGGGGTGAGGGCATGGTGGTCTTCTCTTTTCGTCGCGCGGCGCGGCGCGGCGCGGACGGGCGCGGACGGGCGCGGACACGCCGATGGCTCAATATATATACCTGATCGACCTAATCAATGATGTCAATGTATCGACCCGACCGTACATCGTAGGGCGTGGGCGCCGCGCGGGGCGGCCGCGGCGCAGTGGCCGACCCACGCGACAACCAGACGCCGACCCACGCGACAACCAGACGCCGACCCACGCGACAACCCGACACCGACCCACGCGACAACCAGACGCCGACCCCACGCGACAACCCGACACCGACCCCACGCGACAAGGAGCCAACATGACCATCCGAGCAAGCGGCCTCGAGGACCTCGTCTTCGCGACGACCCGACTCAGCGACGTAGACGGTGCCGCCGGGAAGCTCTCGATCGCGGGCCGCGCGGTCGAGGAGCTGGCGGGCGCGTACCCCATCGAGCACGTCGCCTGGCTCCTCTTCTACGGCGCCGACCCCACCGCGGACGAGCTGGCGCGCACGCGGCGCGCGCTGGGACAGGCCCGGGCGCGGGCACACGCGCGTACGCCGGCGCTCGGCGACGCCCTCGACGCCCCGGACGCGATGGACGCGCTCCGCGCCGGGCTCGCGCACATCACGCTGCCGGAGGTCGCGGGACACGACGGGCTCGGCGCCGCGTTCGCGCGGTGTCTCGAGCTCGCCGGCGCGATCGCCGCCTTTTCAGGCGCGTGGGCCGGCCGCCGCGCGCGCCCCGGGCTCGCGCCGATCGCGCCCGACCCCGAAGCGCCCCACGCCGCCGACCTCGCGAGGCTCGTCTCGGGTGAGCCCACCACCGACGCCCGAGCGCCCGCGCTCGACGCGTACCTCGTCGCCGTGGTCGATCACGGGATGAACGCGTCGACGTTCGCCGCGCGCGTCGTCGCCTCGACCGCGTCGGACGACGGGTCGGCGGTCGGCGCCGCGCTCGGCGCTCTCAAGGGTCGGCTCCACGGCGGAGCGCCCGGGCCCGTGCTAGACATGCTCGACGCCGTCGCGGTCGACGGTGACGCCGCGCGCTGGGTCGCCGCCGCCCTCTCGCGCGGCGAGCGCATCATGGGCATGGGACACCGCGTCTACCGCGTGCGAGACCCTCGCGCCGAGGTGCTCGAGCGCGCCGTCCGCCTCCTCGAGCGCGCCTCCGGCGGCGCGGGCGTAGCTGCGCGCCTCTCGCTCGCCCGCGACGTCGAGGCGGCGGCCGAGGCGGCGCTCGCCGCGCGACACCCCGAGCGGCCGCTGCGCGCCAACGTGGAGTTCTACACCGCGATCCTTCTCGAAGCGCTCGGCGTCCCTCGCGAGCTCTTCACCGCGACGTTCGCCGCCGCCCGCGTCTTCGGCTGGTGCGCGCACGTGTACGAGCAGCGCCACGCGGGGAAGCTGATCCGCCCGCAGTCTCGCTTCGTCGCCCACGCGCCGCTCGGCGCGGCGTGACCCCCGCGGCGCGCAGCTCAACCTCCGGGCACGCGACAGACCACGGGCGCCGCGCGGAGGGCGAACGACACCGGCGCCGCGTACCCGCCGCCGCGCTTGGCCACCACGTACGCGACCACGCCCGCCCCGTCTCGGCGGATCGCCACGGCCGGTTGCCCTGCGTTGTCGCCCTCGTCGGAGACCACGAACGGCTCGCTGCGCGGCTCGAGCTCCGGCGAGAGCCGCACGGCCTCGATCCGGTGCGCGCCTGCAGGCCCGGCGCTCCAACCGACGAGCAGATCTCCGCCGGCGAGAACGCCGAGCGCGGGTGACATCCCGGGCGCGAGGCGACGCATCGACGCCTCCCCGCCGTCGCCGAAGCGCGCGATCATGACGGCCCACGGTCCGCTGCCCTCGCGCTCGGCCCACGCCACGTACGCCCCGTCGGAGCCCACGGCGACCGACGGCGCGCCGAGCCGCGCGTGCGCGCGAGAGAGCGGCTCGAGCGGACCGCGCGCTTGACCGTCGCGGCTCACCTGCCCCAGCCAGATCATCGACGGGGCGCGCACCGCGACGAACGTGTCACCGCCGACCCGCGTGGCGCCCGCCACCCGCGTGAACGCCGCGGACGCGTCCGACGCGTGCGGCCCCGAAGGCAGCATCCAGAGGAGCCGCGACGCGCCCGCCGCGCGGAGCCCGATCCACGCGCCCTGGTGGAAGAGCTCGCGCGGTGTGTCCTGGGGCGAGGTGACGACGAACCGCGACGGAGCTTCTGCGAGCGGCTCGATGCGCCCCGCGTCGGCCTCGCCGTCCACGTCCGCCCGGGGCACGGCGAGCACGCGGCGCGCGCGCGACGGCGCGGGAGCACGAACCGTCTCGACCGGGCGCGCGGTCCGCGCGTCGACGCGCATCGCCGTCGCTCGGCCGTCGGCGGTGACGAACCCGAGCGCCAGGTCCCCCTCGACGACGTCGGCCGAAACCCCCGCGGCGAGCGCGACGCTCCCGAGCGCCTGCGCGTGCCCCGCCGGACCGCACGCGACGGGCGCAGCGCGCGAGACGATCGCGGCGCCCGCGGCCGCCGTCATCGGCAGGCGATCGTCGCGCACCACCCGGGCGGCGCGCGGCGACGCCGGCCGCGGGGCACGCCACGAGACGACGCACGCGACGGCGAGGGCGACGAACGCGACGCGGGCGAGGACCTGCTGTCCCACGACGAGGCGGACGAGCCACGGCGGCAGCGGCGCGCCGCCCGTCGGCGACGCCGCGACGACCGGCTCGACGTCGCGCTCGCTCTCGAGCAGCGACGCGCTGAGCTCGGGGAGCGAGACCTTCGACCCGCGCATCACGTCGGCCGAGTCGAGCGTGACGATGCCCGCGCTCGGCGTGCTCGCGGGGGCGGGCACGACGCACGATGTGCTCGCGACGTCCTCGAGCCACGCGGCGCGCGGCGTGCTCGGCGGATCGGCGACCCGCGGCGCCGTAGGACGATCGCTCGGCCGCTCGTCGGCCCGGGCGGGCGCGGCGACGACGGGCGCGTCGGGGCTCGGCGTCACCGCGAGCAGCGACGGGAAGACGAGCGTGCGGCGGGCCGGGCGCGGCGGATCGGGCCGCGGCGGGGGCCGGCGTGTCGGCGCGGCGACGGCGACGTCGGACGGGTCGGGCAGAGGCTCGACCGGGGTGTTCGGCTCCCACGCGACGACGGCCGGCGGCGGCAGCGACGGGTCGGTGTCGGCGCGCGGCGGGCGCACGATCTCGAACGCGCCGCTCGCGCAGACCTCGCCCACCGACTTTTGGCTCTCGGTACCCAAAGAACGTCCCCGAACCGCGCGCCCGAAGCCCCGCGGAACGAGTCCATCCCACACCCACCGCATACGTGCAACTTCCCGAAATCGATAAACTATTAGCTGCATACCGTCGCCCTCAGGTGAGGCGCGATCGGCTCAGGGAGGCGGGCCCTCCGCGCGGCAGGCGCGCCGTGGTATGCGTCGCCCCGATGTCACACGTGCTCTCCTTCGAGAAGCCAGTCGTGGAGCTCGTCTCGCGCGTGCGCGAGCTACGCGTCCTCGCCGAAGCCGACCGCAAGTTCGAGCCCGAGCTGCGGCGCCTCGAGGAGAAGGCGTCGCGCCTGGCGCGCGAGCTGTTCGCAGACCTCACCCCTTGGCAGAAGGTCCAGCTCTCTCGCCACCCCGACCGGCCGTACACGCTCGACTACATCGGCGCGATCTTCGAGGACTTCGTCGAGCTCCACGGCGACCGCAGCTTCTCCGACGACGCGTCGATCGTGGGCGGCGTCGCGCGCTTCCGCGACTGGCGCGTCGTGGTCATCGGCCACCAGAAGGGCCGCGGCGCAAAAGAGAACGTGAAGCGCAACTTCGGGATGCCGCACCCCGAGGGCTACCGCAAGGCGCGTCGGCTCTACGAGCTCGCCGGTCGCTTCGGCATGCCCATCCTCACGTTCATCGACACGCCCGGCGCCTACCCAGGCATCGCCGCAGAGGAGCGCGGTCAGAGCGAGGCCATCGGCGCGTGCCTGTCGGCCATGTCGCGCGCCCCGGTTCCCATCATCGCCACCATCGTCGGCGAAGGCGGCTCCGGCGGCGCGCT
>JAGQJA010000052.1:0-26060 GCA_020430845.1 Myxococcales bacterium | reverse complement strand
GACGAGGCCGCGCAGCGCCTACGCATCACGGCGCCCGAGCTCCTGCGCCTCAAGGTCGTCGACGGCGTCATCGAGGAGCCCGCAGGCGGCGCCCACCAGGACCCGCTCGCCACGGCCAAGTCGGTCGAGGGTGTGCTGGCGTCGGCCCTCGCCGAGCTCCACCAGATGACGCCCGAAGAGCTCATCCGGCACCGCTACGATCGTTTCCGCAGCCTGGGCGCTTTCGTCGCCTGAGCGCGCCGAAGAGGCCCGAAAACCCCTACGAACCCAGGCCGCGAGCCCCCCGCGCCGGCGACTTGGGCCTTTCTCGCGTCCGTGCTATCGATGGGCGCTGTACCGAGGTTCAGCTCCCATGTCCGCACACATTTCATTGGACGGAAAGGTCGCCATCATCACCGGGGCGAGCCGGGGCATCGGTGAGGCGATCGCGCGCACGTACGCGGCGCACGGCGCCAAGGTCGTGCTCGCCGCGCGCAAGATGGACGGCCTGCTGAGCGTGGCCGAGAGCATCGGCGACGCCGCGCACGCGGTCGCGACGCACACCGGGCGCGAAGACGAGTGCGCCGCGCTCGTCCGCCAGGCCGTCGAGAAGTTCGGCAAGGTCGACGTGCTCGTCAACAACGCGGCGACCAACCCGTACTTCGGGCCGATGCTCGACGTCGAGATGGCCGCCTGGGACAAGACCTTCGAGGTCAACCTCAAGGGCTACTTCTATATGTGCCGCGAGGTGACGCGCCACCTCCGCGACCGCGGCGCGCCGGGCTCGATCGTCAACATCGCCAGCGTCGTGGGCCTCGGGGCCTCGCCGCTGCAGGGCGTCTACGGCATGACCAAGGCCGCGATCATCTCGATGACCAAGACGTTCGCGTACGAGCTCGCGGCCAACAACGTGAGGGTCAACGCCATCGCCCCGGGCTTCGTCGACACGCGCTTCGCGAGCGCCATCCTCAAGAACGAGACCCTGTTCGAAGAGGTCATCCGCCGCACGCCGATGAAGCGCCACGGGACGCCCGACGAAATCGCCGGCGGCGCGCTCTACCTGGCCTCAGACTCTGCCAGTTTCTTGACGGGACACACACTTGTGATCGACGGAGGTATGACGATCGATTGATCGGGTGCTGCGCGCCGGCGGGTCGGCGAGGTTTGGGTCCCACGGGCGAGAGCGCGTGGCGAGGGAGCGACAGATGGAGTCCGGACAGTTCGTCGCAGGCAAATATCGGCTGAACAAGCTCCTCGGCACGGGGGGCATGGCCGAGGTGTGGTCCGCGACGAACACGTTCACGGAGCGCCAGCTCGCCATCAAGTTCCTCAACCGCGAGCTCGCCAAGACGCCCGACACCGCTGCGCGCTTCCTCAAGGAGGCCAAGGTCTCCGCGCGCATCAACCACCCGAACATCATCGACATCCTCGACGTCGGCCAGACCGACGACGGCACGCTCTTCCTCGTGATGGAGCTGCTCACGGGCTTCCCGCTCGAGGTGGCCCTCCGCCGCCAGCGGCCGTCGATGCTCACGTACGAGTTCGTGCTCGTGATGATCGAGGTCGCGCAGGCCCTCGCCGCCGCGCACAAGAGCGGGATCGTGCACCGCGATCTCAAGCCGACGAACGTGTTCCTGCACAAGGTCCGCGACGGCGTCGTGGTGCCCAAGCTGCTCGACTTCGGCGTCAGCAAGTTCCTCGAGGACGACGTGAACCACGCGCTCACGATCGCCGGCACCGTCCTCGGCTCGCCGCTCTACATGAGCCCCGAGCAGGCGCGCGGCGACAGCAACATCGACGGTCGCACCGACGTGTTCGCGTTCGGGGCCATCCTGTTCGAGGCGCTGTGCGGCTACCGCGCCTACGAGGCCAAGAACTTCAACGCGCTCATCGTCAAGATCGCGACGACGCCGCCCAAGAACATCGACGAGTGCGCGCCCGAGGTTCCCGAGCCGCTCCGCCGCGTCGTCCGCGCTTGCATGGAGCCGCGCCACGACAAGCGCATCGACAACTTCGAAGAGATCGTCGAGATGCTGCGCGCCGCCGCCCCGCACCTCGAAGGCCGCGGCGATCGGCTCCCCACGCCGCCGGGCGTCGAGGGCACCGATCCCGACGCCACCAACGCCCTCCCCGTGATGCGCCCGAGCGATCGCCCGCCGGTCGCGTCGAGCTCCGGGAGCATCCCGCCGGGAGCGTCGATCCCCACGCCCGTGAGCTTCCCGCCGGGCGCCGTGGGCGCTTCGCTGATGTCGAGCTCCGCGCCGTCGTGGCAGACGCCCAACACGTCGTACGCGTCGGTCACCGTGTCCACCTCGCGCAAGCGCTCGCCCGGGTGGCTCGTCGCCGGCGCCGCGATCACCGCCGTCGGGGTCCTCGTCGGTGCGGGCGTCGTGTGGCAGGCGCGAGGCGCGCGCGGCACGGCCGTCTCCGCCGCGGCGCGCACGGTCGATCAGTCCACCGCCCTCGCCTCGGCGCGCGCCGCCTTGCCTGCCCCTCCACCGCCGAGCGCGTCGTCCGAGCCGCCGGTGGTCAACGTCGACGCGTTGCCCGTCGCCTCGAGCAAGGCGCCGACCCCCAACGCCGCCAAGGGACACCTCCTGGTGAGCGCCACGCCGGGCTGGTGCAATCTCTCGATCGACGGCGCGCCCAAGGGGCCCACGCCCATCACGCCCATGGAGATCGCGGCCGGCCCCCACGCGCTGCGCTGCGAGACGAGCTCGGGCAAGGTGCACACGGCCACCGTCCAGGTGCCGAGCGGCGCGACCGCCAAGCACCGCTTCGCGCTCGACCACTGACGGGCGACGGGCCCGACGACGTCACGCGCCCGACGATGTCACGCGTCCGCGCTCTTCGCCGCGGCGGCCTGGTCGGCGGTGAGCTCGGCGTTCTTCTTCAAGATGCCGCGCGCGAGCCAGATCCACACCGCGACGAGCGCGAGGTTGGTGGCCGAGAACGCGCGCACGCCGAGGCCCCACTGCTGCGCGAGCACGAACACGAGGCCGGCGGACGCGACGTCGCCCATCCGGACGAAGAACGTGTCGACCGCCTGCTTGGCGTTGTATTTCATCTCGGTCGTCGTGGGCAGCCAGAGCATGTTCCGCACGGTGTTGTTGATCGAGTAGTCCGTCGCGTTCTCGGCGATCTTGCCGAGCCGCAGCACCGAGAGGATCGGCAGCACGACGACGGCGCTCGAGTCGAGCAGCGCGATGACCGGCAGGATCATGAACGCCAGGCGGATCCCGCCCAGCTTGACGATGCGCGAGACGGCGAACGTCTGGAGCACGACGCCGAGGATGTTCACCCACAAGAAGAAGTCGCCGTAGAACGCCGCGATGTAGGCCCGCTTGTCGAAGCCCTCCCCCGCGGCGCGCTGCGCCTCCGCGGCGGCGTCCTTGACCAGGGAGCTGAGGATGAACTCCCCGTTCGTGTTGACGAACGTGAACACGAGCGAGAACGCCGCGAGCAAGGTCAGGTAGCGGTGGCTGAACACCAGCCCGAACGCGCCCTGCTTGGCCGGCTCGGGCTTGGCCTTCGCGTTCTTGCTCATCGGCGCGGGCGCCGCGTGGTTCGCGTCCCGGCCCGCGAGGCGCGCGCGCTCGCGGAGGTGCGTCACGTGGGTGAGCGCGGCGCAGCCGACGAGCACGGCGCCCGCGAGCAGGAGCAGCTGGTTGGTGCCCATGCTCTTGACGAGGAGCTTGGTGAGCCAGGCGCCCGCCACGGCGCCGACCGACGCGCCGATGCCGACGAGCGCGAAGAGGCGCTTGCCCTGCTCCTCGGTGTAGAGGTCGTTGGCGAACGCCCAGAACTGCGCGACGACCATCATGTTGAAGACGCCGACCCACACGAAGAAGCCCAAGCCGAGCGCCTTGACGCCCAGGCTGCCCGACGGGCTCGCGCCCGCGCCCGTCGCCGTCGCCAGGACGTAGAAGAGCACGAGGTGTGAGACGAAGAAGAGCGTCACGCCGACGACGAGCTTGTTCTTGGCGACGCGGCTCGACACGCGCGCGTAGGCGGGGACCGCGACGAGCAGCGCGATGGCGATCGCCGCGCCGAGGTAGCTCTTGTACCGATCGCCGCCCTCGATCGCGAGGATGAGCCCCTCGCGCACTGGCTTGATGACGTAGTAGGCCGTCAGGAGCAAGAACACGTTGGCCGTGAGGAGGAGCGCCGTGACGCCCTCCCCTGCCTTGATGTCCGTCACGACGCTGAGGGCGCGCTCGAGCGGGGACCGGCGGTCGGCTTCCGTCGTCATGGGAGGCCGCGAGTCTACGCCGTAAGGGACGCGAGAGGTGCTTTGTTGGTACGTTCCGGGCTCATGGCCGAGGGTGCGGCGGAACAAGAGCGCGCGGCCGAGCGGGCCTCGTGGGCGCTGGCGATCGCGTCGGGCGCCCTCATCGCGCAGCACGTCGCCGGTCGGTCGACGCGCGACGCCCTCTACCTCAGCCAGTTCGACGTCTCGACCCTGCCCGCCGCGATGATCGGCGCCGCGGCCGTCTCGTTCGTGGCGGTGCTCGGCGCGTCACGCCTCTTGTCGCGGCTCGCGCCCGCGCGTGTGGTCCCGGGCACGTTCGCGGTGGCGGCGGCGCTGTTCGTCGCCGAGTGGGCCCTCGCCCGCGTCGACGAGAAGGCGGCCGCGCTCGTCGTGTACGCGCACACGGCGGTCTTCGGCGCGGCGGCGGGCAGCGCCTTCTGGTCGCTCGTCAACGAGCGCTTCGACCCGTACACGGCCAAGCGCGTGGTGGGTCGCATCGCGGGCGGCGGCACCGTCGGCGGCATCGTGGGCGGGCTCATCGCCTGGCGCGCGTCGGCCTACGTGAGCGTCGCGACGATGCTCGCGCTGCTCGCGGGGATCAACGTCGTCGGCGCCGTCGCCACTCTGTCGGCGCGCCGAGGTGAAGAGCCACGCATGTCGGCGCCCGCCGAGACCAAGGAGAGCGGCCTCCGGGTCATCGCCGACATGCCGTACCTCCGGCACCTGGCGGTGCTCGTCTTCGCGGGCGCGACCGCGCAGGCGCTCCTCGACTACATGTTGAGCGCCCAGGCGACCTCGAACTTCGGCAAAGGCCCGCAACTGCTGGGCTTTTTTGCGCTCTACCAGCTCGGCGTCAGCGTCGTCACCTTCGCCGCGCAGGCCGGGTTGGTGCGACCGTCGCTCGAGCGCCGCGGCCTCGCCGGCACGCTCTCTCTTCACCCGGCGACCGTCGCGGGCGCCGCGCTGCTCACCGTCGTGCTGCCGGGCCTCGGCAGCGTCGTCGTGCTACGCGGCGCCGAGGCCGCGGCGCGCAACTCCCTCTACCGGTCCGCCTTCGAGCTCCTCTACACGCCGTTGCCGCCCGCCAAGAAGCGCGCGTCGAAGACCATCATCGACGTCGGGGTCGACCGCATCGGCACGGCCATCGGGAGCGGCGCGATCCTGCTCCTGCTCGCGCTCGTCGCGGCGGGCACGATGCACCTCATCCTCGTGGGCCTGCTCCTCGGGCTGATGTTCGCGAGCTACGTGGTGTGTGGGTCGCTTCACCGAGGGTACGTCGACGCGCTCGCGTTCAGCCTCAAGTCGGGCGCGGTCGACCTCGAGGCGACGTCCGCGCAAGATCTCGACACTCGACGCACGCTCGCCGAGACGACGGCGCTGCTCGATCGCCAGAAGCTCCTCGAGAAGATCGGCGAGCTCCAGCGCGTCAAGCGCGAGCGCTCGGCCCTCGCGCAGACCGGGCCGCGCACACCCGAGGCCACGCCGCGAGACGCGCCGGCCAGAGAAGCGCTCCCCGCCCCGGCGCCCTCCGACGACGCGCTGCTGCACCAGATCGCCCAGCTCCGCTCCGGCGATCCCCCGGCCGTGCGCGCGGCGCTCGCGAGGCCTCTCGACCCGCGTGTGGCGATCCACGCCGTGTACCTGCTCGACGACGACGCGCACGTCCGCGCCGCCGTCACGGCCCTGCGCAAGGTCGCGCCGCGCGTCTCCGGGATGCTCATCGACGTCCTGCTCGACGCACGTCTGGGCGCGTCCGAGAAGGTCCGTCGCCGGCTGCCGCGCGTGCTCAAGGCGAGCCGATCGCGGCGGACGGTCGACGGCCTGATCGCCGCGCTCGAAGACGAGAGCTTCGAGGTCCGCGCGCAGGTCGCGCTCGCGCTCGCGCAGATCGTCGAAGAGTCGGGCGAGCGCATCACCCGCGAGAAGGTCTTCGACATCGTGCTCCGCGAGATCTCCGAGCGCCAGGCGGACTGGGCCGTCGCGCGCGGGGACACTCTCGACGCCGAACGGGCCCTCGTCCGAGGCGTCTCGCACCTCTTCTCGCTCTTGCAGATCGTCCTGCCCCGCGCGCCCGTGGCCGTGGCCTTGCGCGCGCTCCGCTCCGACGACGTGGCGCTGCGCGGCACCGCGCACGAGCTGCTCGAGGTCGTGCTCGCCCCACGCGTGCGAGACGCGCTGCTCCCGCTCGTCGAGCGCCTGCCGAGGACCGCGCCCTCCAAGCCCGACGACGCCACCAAGCTCGCGGCCGAGCTCTCGCGCTCGCACGACGCGCTGCCTCGGCCGGTCGTGACCTCCTCCGGTCACGACGGCGACGCGTAGACTTCTCGCTTCTCGGGCGCCGCGTTCTTCTCTATCGTGCGTGGTGTTTGGCGCCCCGTTCGATCCTCCGCTGGCGCATCATCCACGCCGTCCTCGCCGCGGCGAGCGCCCTCGTCTCGACCTCGCTCGCGTCCGCGCAGGGAGACGTCGACGGCGGTGCGCCGCCCGCGCCGACCGCTCCCGCCGCGCCGACGCCCAGCGAGGCTGCTCCCTCCCCCGAGCGCCCTGCCCCTGCGCCCGTCCCTGCCAAGCCCGCGTCCGGCCAGAGCCCCAAGCGCGCGGTCCCGGACTACGACGGGCGTGGCGAACCGCCGACGACGGCCGGAGACGTCGCGCTCTGGGTCCCGCGCGTCATCCTCTCCCCGCTCTACTTCACGAGCGAGTTCCTCGTGCGGCGTCCGCTCGGCTGGCTCATCACGACGGCCGAGCAGAACCAGTGGCCGTCCGCGATCAAGAACATCTTCGTGTTCGGCCCCGACAAGAAAGCCGGCGTCGTGCCCACGGCGTTCCTCGATCTCGGCTTCCGCGCGAGCTTCGGCATCTACGCGTTCTGGGATGACCTGCTCGGCAAGGACAACCACCTCCGCCTGCACGCGACCACGTTCGGCAAGGATTGGCTCCAAGGCGCGCTCGCGGATCGGATCCCGCTCGGCCGCAAGTCGTCGATCGACCTCCGCGTCGAGGGCACACACCGCCCCGACCAGCTCTTCCACGGGCTCGGCCCGCGCACGCTCGACAGCGACCGCACGCGCTTCGGCATCGACCGCGTCCTGGCGCGCCCCGTCTTCGAGTCCGAGGACCTTTGGCGCTCGAGCCGCATCCAGGTCGAGGCCGGGTTCAACGCCGTTCGTTTTCGTGACGACGCGTGCTGCGACGACGCATCGCTCGACGTGCGCATCGCCGAAGGCCGCGCGGTGGCGCCGCCGGGGTACCGTTCGGGCTACACGAGCTTCTACCAGCGCGGCGAGCTCGTCATCGACTCGCGCGAAGATCGCCCTGCGAACCAGACGGGCGTGCGCCTCGAGACGTACCTCGAGCAGGGCGCCAACGCGCGCCAGACCCGCTCGACGTGGGCAAAGTACGGCGCCACCTTCGGCGGGATCCTCGACCTCAAGAACAACCGCACCGTAAGCCTCTCGGTGGCCACGCTCTTCGTCGACCCGCTCACCTCGGGAGGCGAGATCCCGTTCACCGAGCAGGTGGTGTTGGGCGGCTCCGGCCCGATGCGCGGCTACCTCTACGGCCGCCTCGTCGATCGCAGCGCGGCCATCGCCACGCTCAAGTACAAGTGGCCCATCTGGGTGTTCCTCGACGGCGCGATGCAGGTCGCGATGGGCAACGTGTTCGCCCCGCACCTCGAGGACTTCCACACCAAGCTCTTGCGCATGTCGGCGGCGATCGGCGTCGAGAGCGTCGGGCGGCCCGATCACACGTTCGAGATCCTCACGGGCTTCGGCACCGAGACGATCGAGAACGGGTTCCAGGTCACGTCCGTGCGCTTGCTCTTCGGCACGAACCGCGGCTTCTGAGCCTCGCGCTCACGAGGCGCGGGCCCCGAGCAGCACGCCGCGCTCCCCCAGGTCGGCCAAGAGGTGCGCGGCGCCCGTGAGCACGTCCTGCGTCAGCGGCTCACCCGAGGCGCGGCACGCCTCGACCATCGCCGCGCCCAGCGGATCGCCCGCGAGCAAGCGCCCGAGGATCTCTGCGGCGAGCGGGCTCAGGTCGAGGAAGCGCGTCCGGTGCTCGGCGTCGCGATACACGAGCAGCACCGACGGCCTCGGCTCGGGAGGCGTGCGATCGTCCACGCCCTGCGGCAGCGCGTGCACGGCCCAGGCGAAGCGCAGCACCTCGACCGGGCGCTGGAAGACGAGCGGGCGATCGTGGGACACGTCCGCGAGCGGCGGAGGCTCGGGCGGGCGCGGCGCGACGCCCACCGTGAAGTCGGTCAGCTCGAGCTCGGCGAGCTCGACCATCCACGCAGGCACCGCGCCCTCGTCGCGCCATCGCGGGGCGGCCCACGAGAGGAACTCGCGCGGCACGTCGCGCAGGTGGTGCGTGCGGGGCCCGAGCTCGTCGAGGAACGCGTCCATCGCGCGATCGAACGCCTCGTCGTGGGCCGCGTTCATACGCGCGCGCGCCCTGGGCATCATCGTGCAGGTCACGCCCACCACGTTGTGGCGCACGAGGCGACGGTAGAGCCCGAGGCGACGCGGCGCGGCGACGATCGCGTCGGCGTCGGCGTCGGTGACGCCCCGCGACGTCAGGAAGCCGCGGAGGTCGCCGTCGAGCGCGTCGGCGTCGCGCCCGAAACAGGCCGCGGCGATCGCCTCGTGCAGGGCTGCCACGCGCTTCACGCGAGCCTCCGCGCTGCGCCCGAGGCGAACGCCGCGACGCCTCGGTCGTAGACCTCTTGCAGCTCGCGCACCTCACCGAGCAGGGTCTCGAGCGGCGGGATCGACTGGTCGCGCTCGAGCAGCACCGGCACCGGGCCCGTCCGCGCGAGCACGCGCTCGAGCAACGCGCGCACCTCGCCGCAGACGTCG
This sequence comes from Myxococcales bacterium, assembly GCA_020430845.1. Lineage (GTDB taxonomy): Bacteria > Myxococcota_A > Polyangia > Polyangiales > Polyangiaceae > Labilithrix. The sequence continues at coordinate 16,967 of JAGQJA010000052.1, read as the reverse complement.
GCCCCGTGCGTGTCGACGATGAGCATGCCGTGATCGCCGTCGAGGCGCGGCGGGCGCGCGCCCATCTCCCAGGTCCCGTCCGAGAACCAGTCGTGCCCCGCGATGTGCATCTGCACCACGCGGTCGAGCGGGACGGCGGCCATCCATTCGTCGACGTCGAAGCCGAAGTTGGTGGCGTTGACCCACGCGTTGTTGACGTCGAGCATGAGCTTGCAGTCGGCCGCCTCGCACACGCGCGCGATGAACTCGGCCTCGCCCATCTCCTTGGCGCCCGGATGCATGTAGGAGCTGACGTTCTCGATCGCCATCGGGACGCCGATCGCGTCCTGCGCGCGCTTGACCCTGTCGGCGATGCGCGACACCTCCGACGCGATGAACGGGACCGGGAGCAGATCGTGCAGGATGCGCCCGTCGTACGAGCCGAAGCACAGATGATCGGAGTGCCAGGGGCTCTTCGCGCGCGCGACGAAGGCGCGCAGGCCGGCGAGGTAGCCCTCGTCGAGCGGGTCGACGCCCCCGACGCTCATGGTGAGACCGTGCGTGAGGATGGGGTAGCGCGCGGTGGCCCGGTCGAGCGCCTCGTCGTAGTAGCCGCCGCGGCCCATGTAGTTCTCGGGCGACACCTCGAGGAAGGGCAGCGTCGGCGCCGTCTCGAGCAGCTCGTCGAGGAAGTCCCACCGCAGGCCGAGACCGACCCCTTCTGGGCGCGCGCGGTGGGCGATGGTCGTGGGCTTCATGGCTCCTGGGTCTCCTTAACGCAACGAGCCGCCCCGCGGAAGCGGGACGGCCCTTGCGGCGAGGCGCTCCGCCGAGGCGGCGCGCGATCGCTCAGACGGTCACTTCTTCGCGGAGCAGGTGCCCGCGCCGCAGCTGGCGGCGCCGCCCTTCTTCGCGGCAGGCTTCGCGCCCTTGGCGGCGGGCTTGGGAGCCGCGGCAGCCGCCGTGGCGTCCGCCGGCTTCGCGTCCGTCGGGGTCGCGTCGCTCGAGGGCTTGGGCGCGTCCTCGGGCTTGGTCTCGCCGCCGGGGGCCGGCGTCGTCTCGGTCGGCTTGGCGCCGTCCTGGCCGGCCGCGCACTTCGCCTCGCCGTCCTTGTGGGGCTTGTCCGCGCCGCAGTGCGCGTCGCCGGGCTTCGCCTCGCCGGAGGTCGGGGTGACCTCGTTGGCGTTCACGGGCGTGGTGGGCTTCGGCGCCTCGCCGCCGCAAGCGGCGATGAGAACGCTCGTGCCGAGGACGGTGAGCGCCCCCGCGATGCTCTCGAGAGAAAGATTCGGTCGCATGTTGACTCCTTGGTGCTGCCGCGTCGCCTTTGCGGGCGGCGCTTCGGTGTTTTCGGTTGGTCCACTGCCGAAGCAGGGGGGATATATCACGAACCAGGTCGAGCAGTTAGCTCCAGCGTAATGTCGGCCGTGTCGGCCACCTTCGTGCCCAGGAGCTTGAAGCTCTGCTTGGCGATCTTGCCGAAACCGTCCCGGGGCTTGACGTCGTGCTCGGCGAGGATGACGCGGAGGGGAGTCTTGGACTTGACGGAGACGGACGTGGGCTTGTCCTTGGCCGGGTCCGCGCCCGTCGGCCAGTGGAACGCGACCGTCATGTCCGCCGAGCGCTCGACCTTGTGGCCGTGGATGAGCAGCTCTCCCTTGACGGTGAGCGTCACCGTGCGGACGTCGTCGCCGCCCTCCTTGGTCGGCTCGACCTTCGTGACGTCCTCGGCCGAGGGCTTCTCCACGCCACGGATCGCGAAGACCGCCCACTTGTTCTGGGCCTTGACCTCGTCGCTCAGCTTGCCGTCCTCGCCGTCGGCCACCTCGAGCCACGTGCGCGCGTGCCCGGTCTGCGACGCGTTCTTCTTCTCGTCGTCGAACGTCTTGGTCGTGAGCGTGGCGAGGTCCATCTTCACCTCACCGCGGGAGTTGCTCAGCTTCATCAGGTCGACGTCGAGCGTGCCTGCCGCCACGTCCGCGGTGGCCTTGATGTGCTCGTTCGGCGCGGGCATGTCGATCGAAGCGAGGCCCTTCGGCGCGATGGTGAACTTGACCGCGTGGCTCGTCGGAGGCGGCGTCGACGCCGCGAGCGAGCTGGCCGCGGGCGCGAGCTTCACGTCGGCGTCCTTCTTGTCACACCCCGTCACGATCACGCTCAGTGCGAGCGCCCCTGCCCACGCCATCCTCATGCGGCCTCTCCTTGTCGGTGGTGCGCGGCCGTGGCCGGCGCGCTGTACACTACGCCTAGTACGCGGGCACGCGAACGTGGTTTCTGACTCGATGAATTCGCCAAAAGAAACGTATACTTGCCGTCGTGCACCCGGGGCCCCTCGCCCGCGGGCGGCGCGCCTCCGGTCCCGCGGGCCCCATGATCACCGTCGTCGAAGCCCTCACCACCCACCGCATCTGTCCGTGTGACTGCTTCGCCGTCCTCTCGCCCGAGGACCGCGTCGCCGGCATCCGCGCCGTCTACGACCTCGACGACGCGCTCCGCGGCTGGGGCTACACGCCGCTCTACGACGTGCACGGCGATCTGCTCTGGAAGCAGGCGCAGGCGAAGAACGACCCGACGTATCGCGGCGTGGCCGTGCGCTTCGGCGAGTGTATCTATCGCCGGCTCGCGGGCAGCATGCTCCACGAGGTGCTGCACGCGCTCAGCGGCGACGTGACCCAGGCCAACTACGGCGTGCTCTTCGGGCTGCCGTACGGCGTGCCCGAGGACGTGCCTCCCTCCGAAGAAGAGGCCTTCCTGGCGCCGTTCAACGACGGCGAAGCGCGCGCGTGGGCCGGCGTGTGGATGCTCGGGCAGCACCGCTACGGCATCTCGTGGGACCTGCGGACGGCGCGCGACATCGGCACCTACGGGTTCGTCGGCGGCAACGCCCTGGTGTCGGTGCCCAAGGGCTTTCGACCGGTCGCGCACATCGATCGCCAGCACCACGCCGAGCGCTACTACCCGCGCGGGCGCAAGCTCGAGGCGCAGGCGCGGGCGTGGGTCGAGGCCCGCATGGGCGAGCTCTGCGAGCGCATCGACGAGGCAGCCGCGCGCGGGCACAAGAGCCGGCCCCGGCAGTACCCCGACCCGGAGCGCGTCGCGACGGCGGCGCCGCGCAAGATCGGGCGCAACGATCCGTGCGTGTGCGGGAGCGCCAAGAAGTTCAAGCAGTGCTGCGCCGTGCGCGGGACGCTCGCGGACTACCACCCCGCGATGTCGCGCTGACGGCGGGCAGCGACGCGACCATGCGCCTCACCGCTTCGCGCGCCTCGCGCGGATCGTGCTGCGCGAAGCCGAGCCGCAGGTGCGGGCGGGCCTTGCCGTCGAACGCGAACATGCGCCCGGGCTGCAGCACGAGCCCGCGTTCTCTCGCGCGCGCGGCCCACGCGTCCACGTCCACGTCGCGGCGGACCCGGCCCCACACCGCCGTCCCGCCCTGCGGACGCTCGCACGTGAGCACGCCGCCCAGCTCCTGCTCGAGCAGCGCGTGGAGCGCGTCGCGGCGCTCGGCGTAGACCCGACGCGTGCGCCGGATGTGCCGCTGCAAGAGCCCCTCGTCGAGCAGATCGGCGAGCGCCAGCTCGAGAACGTGATCGCCCTGTCGGTCGACCACGCGACGGAGGGCCGCGAGCCGCTCGATCACCGGCGGCGGCGCGACGACGAAGCCGACGCGCAGCGCGGGGGCGAGGACCTTCGACAGCGTGCCGACGTACACGACGACGCCGTGAGGGTCGGCGCTCGCGAGCGGGAGCACGGGGCGCCCCTCGTAGTGGAACTCGTGATCGTAGTCGTCCTCGAGCACGAAGAGCCGGCGTGCGCGCGCCACGTCGAGCAGCGCGAGGCGCCGCGAAGCCGACATGGTGACCGTCGTGGGGTACTGGTGGTGCGGCGTCACGTAGACGCCGCGGAGCCGCGGCTCGCGCGCCGCGATCTCCGCGAGCCTCGTCACGTCGACGCCGCGCCCGTCGACCGGGATCGGGACGAGGCGCGCGCCCGTGAGGCGTAGGGCCTCCCAGGCGGGGACGTAGCCGAGCGCCTCCACGGCGACCACGTCGCCCGGACCGAGCGCGAGCCGCGCGAAGAGGTCGAGCGCCATCTGGCTCCCGCGCGTCACCATGACGTGCGCGCGCGTCGCGCCGAGGCCGCGCGTCGCCGTCACCATCGCCGCGAGCGCGTCGCGGAGCGGAGCGGGCCCCGCGGGATCGCCGTAGGCGAGCGCCGACGCTCCCCCGGCGCGTGAGAGCACCCGACGCACCGCGCGCGACAGCTCCATCGCCGGCACGAGGCGCACGTCGGGGATGCCGCCGCCGAGGTCCATCAGACCCTCGCGCGCGCGGCCCCGCGCCATGAGCTCGGCGAGGCGCTCGGCGCCGCGGGCGGGCAGGTCGAACCCCGCGCGCTCGCTCATGGCGTCGACGCGTGCGCTCCCAGCGCTACGCCGGGACTTCACCTCGGGGATCGCGTCCGACACGAACGTGCCGCGCGCCTCGCGGGTGGCGATCCACCCCTCGGCCGACAGCTCCCGGTAGGCCGCGAGCACCGTGTTGCGGTGCACGCCGAGCGAGGACGCGAGCGTGCGGCTCCCGGGCAGCGGCGTGCCGGCCACCAAGCGACCGCGGCGGATGTCGGCCTGGATCGCGCGCGAGATCTGGATGAATCGTGGCGCGCCGTCTTGCGCGTCGTCGAGGACGAGTTGGACGGGCCATCGGCTCATGCGGGGTCCTTCGCTACGGGTCTACGGGTCCACTGGTCTAGCACATTTGTTGGATCTGGATCTTCATGAGGTACCAGCTCCAGGCCATGCTCTCCCCATGCGAAGGCAGATCTTCCGCGGCCCGGACGCCGAGGCGCGCGCGCTGCTCGGGGCGGCTCACACCGTGCACCTCGCGTCGACGACGCACGCGGGCGAGCCGGTGCTCCGCGCCCTGCACGCGGCGACCGTCGACGAGCACCTCGTCTTCCACGGCGCGCCCGTGGGCGAGAAGGTCTCGTGCCTCGGGCGGCGCGCCGTCGTGAGCGCCGAGCGCGTGATCGCGTCGATCCCGTCGTGGTTCCTCGACCCGGACCGCGCGTGCCCGGCGACGACCTACTACGTGAGCGCGCAAGCGCACGGTGTCATCGAAGAGATCACGTCCCCCGACGACAAGGCGCGCGCGCTCGCCGCGCTCATGCGCAAGTACCAGCCCGAGGGCCGCCACGCCCCCATCGACGCCGCCTCCCCGCTCTACGGCAAGGCCGTACGGGGCCTCTTGGTCGCCAGGGTGGCGCTCACGGAGATCGACGGCAAGGTCAAGATCGGTCAGAACCGGTCGCTCGCCGAGCGCGCGCGCATCCTCGACGCGCTCTGGTCACGCGGAGGCGACGGCGACGCGGAGGCGATCGAGACCCTCACCCACCTCGCGCCCGACATCCCCGAGCCCGCGTTCGCGGCGCGCGCCCGCGAGGGCTGGCGTGCGGCACCCGGCACGCGCCTCTGCGTCGGCCTCCGGCCCGGCGAGCTCGACGCGGCGGTCGACCTCTTGCGCGGCGCGTACTGGCTCACGGGCGTCGCCGACGCCGACGTGGCCGACGCGATCACGCGCTCGAGCGCCGTCGTCGGGGCGCGCACCCCCGCGGGCGAGCTCTGCGCGATCGCGCGGGCGACGAGCGACGGCCGAACGGCGTGGATCTACGACGTGATGGTCGCGCCCTCTGCGCGCGGCGCGGGGGTGGGCGCCGCGATCGTGCGCCTGCTCCTCGATCACCCGGCCGTGCGGCGCGCGCGTGTGGTGCGGCTCGGGACGCGCGACGCGGACGGCCTCTACCGGCGCTTCGGCTTTCGCGACGCGAGCGAGGTGCGCTCTGCGGCGACCCTCGAGATGGCGCGCCTCCAGGCGACACGAACGGTGGGCGACGCGCCCGGTCAGAACGTGAAGGCGCTCGCCACGCCGGCATAGCCGGGCTGCACGACGGGGACGAAGAGCGGCTTGCCCGAGCGCCGCGAGGGCGCGGTGAGCACGAGCGCGACCGCGCCGCCGATCATCAGCACGCCAGCCGCGCCGGTGACGATCGCGCCGAGCTGGTTGCTGTTCGCGGCGCTCTTCTTCGACTCGACCGACTCGCTCAGATCCGTGCACGTCGGCAGGCCGTTCTTGTCGCAATCGCGTCGATTGAGCTGCCCCTCGAGGTCCTTGCGATCGCTGTCGACGCTCAACGCGAGCAGCTGCAGGCCGCCCGCGACGCCCAGGGCGATGATGCCGCCCACGCCGACGAGGTAGCCGATGTTCCGCTGCGTGTTGCCGTCGCTGCCTCCGCCCGCGTCACGCGGCGGCTCGATCGTGCCGGGCACGGCCGACGTTCCCGGGGGCGGCGCGTCCGCGGGGGCGTCCTCGAGCACGATGTCGATGCGATCGACCGCGTTGTTCGCCGCGAAGGTGACCTTCTTCTGCCATGGCTTCTTGGCCTTGGCGGTCGCCTCGAAGAGGTGCTCGCCCGGATCGACCGGGATCTCGCGGTTGAACGTCGCGCTCGGGATGGCCTGCCCGTCGCGGCGCACCACGAGCCCCTCGGGGCTGCTCTGCACGCCGATGACGACCTTGTGGAGCTGCGGCTCGAGCTTGGCGGCCGCCTTGCGCGCGAGCTCGACGCGCTCGGACTGCCCGCGCTGCTCGGCCATGCCGGCCGCGGTGCGGTACTCGCCCCACGCGCTCGCGGTCTTGCCCTGCTTCTCGTGGCAGAGCGCGAGGTTGATGAGCGTGCCCGGCGACGGATCGGCCTCTTGGCTGCCTTGGAACGACTCACACGCGGTCTTGAAATCGCCGCGCTCCATCGCCTTGAGGCCCTCGGAGAAGAGCTGCTCCGCGACCGACGTGTCCCCCGCCCAGGCCATGGGAGACTGCGCCGTCACGAGCGCGAGGGCGACGAGGGAGACTACGGCGCGGGTCACGTTGCGGGCCGCCATACGGGCGACCCTATCACGACGCCGGCTCAGCGCGATGTCTGGAGCGTCGAGGTGGGCTTGGGCACCGGCGGCTTGGGCGCCACGACCACCGGCTTGGGCGGCTCGGGCTTGCCCACCACCGTGGGTCTGACGGGCGGCTTGACCGCGGGGTGGCCGTGGGGCGAGGCCGTCGGCGGCGTGGCGGCCGATGTCGCCGAGGTCTCGGCTGTGGCCGAAGGCGTGGCGCTGGCGACGGGCGGAGGCGCCGAGGCGCTCGTGGAAGCGGCGAGCGAGTCGACGGGCGGCGGCGAGGTCGACGTCGACGCGGAGGGGTCGGGCCCTGGCCTCGCGCTTGCTCGCGTGGTGTAGGCAAAGATGCCACCTCCTGCGACCCCCAACGCGAGCAGCGCGCCGGCGGCGACCGCGATGAGACCGGCGCTCGAACGTCGCGGGACCGTGTAGCCAGAGTCGGCCATCCCGGGCTTGGCGACCGAGACCGCGGCGCCCGTGGCCGCGCCTCCGGGCAGCGGCGCCATGGGAGACATCGCCTGCAGCGGGAGCGTCGGCGCGGGCGTCACGGCGCCGGGCCGCGCGGGCGCGAACCCGCCGCTCGACTGGCTGCTCTGCGGCGGGTGCGGGCCCGTCTGGTAGCCGAGGCCGGGCGGGGGCATGCCCAGGGGCGGACCGGCCGACAGCGCGACGGTGCCAGGCCCGGTCGCGAACGGACGGAGCGCGCGCGCGAGCTCGAGGGCGCTCGCGAAGCGCTGGTCTTTCTGTCGCCGCAGGCACCGCGTGACGATCGCGTCGAGCTCGGGCGGTGTGCCCGGCACGCGCACGCACAGGCTGGGCGGCTCTTGCTCGAGGATGGCGGCGAAGAGCTCGCCGAGGTTCTCGCCGATGAACGGGACCGTCCCCGTCAGCAGCTCGAAGAGGATCACGCCGAGCGCCCAGATGTCGGCCTGCGCGTCGACGGTCTTCGAGCTCCGGAGCTGCTCGGGCGACATGTAGAGCGGCGAGCCGAGCATCGCCTTGGTCGAGGTGAGCGCACCGGCCGGCTGGTCGAGCGGGTTCTGCGCCTTGGAGATCCCGAAGTCGAGGATCTTGACGATGCTCGACCCGTCGGGCCGACGCGCGAGGAAGAGGTTCGAGGGCTTGAGGTCGCGGTGCACGATGCCCATCGCGTGCGCGTGCTGCACGCCCTCGAGCGCCTGCAGGACGTAGCCGATCGCCTCGGGGTACGGCAGCGGACCGCGGCGCGCGAGCATCTGCGCGAGGTCCTCACCGTCGAGCAGCTCGAGCTCCATGTACGCCAGCGCGCCGGCCGTGCCGACGTCGGCGACGCGGGCCACGTGATCGTTCTGCAGCCGCGCCGAGTTGCGCGCCTCGTTCTGGAAGCGCGCCACGGCCTCGACGCTGCCCGCGAGCTCGGAGAGCAGCACCTTGATGGCGACCTGGCGGCCCAGCGCGAGGTGCTCGGCCGCGTACACCGCGCCCATCCCGCCCTGACCGATGAGCCGTTCGATCCGGTACTTTCCCGCGACGGTGTCGCCGGGAGATGGCAGGGCGGCGCTCGGGACTTCAGCCATCGTGAAGGCAGTGTAGGAGGGGACGGCCGCCGCCTCAAGTCGGCGGGGCGCCCCGCGCCAGAGGCGCGTGCTCGCTCCGCGCCCCGCGCGAGGGGAATCGGGAGCCACCTTGGGGACTTGAACCCCAGACCTACGGTTTACGAAACCGTTGCTCTACCGCTGAGCTAAGGTGGCGACTTCAGGGCTCCGGCGTGTATTCGCCCGCCGCGCAGCCGTCAAGCGTTCTCGCACGCGCACCGCTCCTCAGAGCGAGAGCTCGAGCTTGGGCGTGCCGCGCGCCGAGCCCGCCACCTCGAGCTTGCGCAGCGCCTTGAGGATGCACTCGACGCGCTCTTCGCCCTCGCGGCTCGGCGCGGCGACGCCCGCAGAGAGCACGCGCGCGCGCTTCTTCTTGGCGGCGGTGAGGTGCACCGTGACGTAGAACCTGCCGTCGATCCCCTCCTTGCACTTGTCGATGGCGGCGCGGATCTTGGGCGCGCGCGCGAGGGCAGCCGCGCCGTCCTCGCCCTCCCACGACGCGCTCGCCTTGCCCGCGCCGTCGAAGCCGAACTCGTGGCGGACCTCGGCCTCACCGCCGCGAGGCGCGGGCCACGACGCCTGCGCGAACGCGTCGAGCGCGCACCGCTCCGTCGCGCGATCTCCCAGGCTCGTCCGCTCGTAGTACCCGTAGCGCAGGCGTCCGTCCTCACCGACGCGCAGGTACACCCGCGCGTCGCCGCGGAGCGCGGGCAAACGGCGGCGCCCCGCGTCGAAGCAGGATTGCAGCGGCACGTCGAGCGCGGCGAAGGTCTTCTTGAGCGCGCCTTCGTCGATGTCGCCCAGCTCTTGCTTGACCAGCGGCGGCGGCGGCGCCACGCGCTTGGGCGGCGGCTCCGGCGGCGGCGCGGGCTTGGGCGGTGGCGCGCCGGCGCACCCGCAGAGGAGCGCGAACGCAACGAGCGCTTGGCGCGTGAGACGCACCCTCGACCGATATCACGACACGCGCCTGCGGAGATCTCCCTCAGGCCGCGCGGAGGCCCTTCGCGCGCTCCGCGACGCGCGCCGCGGCGAGGCGGCTCATGGCCATGATGCTGTGCTGCGGGTTCACGCCGAGGTTGGTGGGGAAGACGCTGGAGTCGACCACCCAGAGGTCGTCCACGCCGTGGACGCGGAAGTCGGCGTCGACGACGGAGGTGCGCGGGTCGACCCCCATGCGCGCCGCGCCGAACAGGTGGGTCGCGATGAATGCATATGCACGGGGATCGAGCGGCCCCTCGTCGACGAGCTTCACCTGGTCGACCGACCGCAGCACGCTCGGCACGCCGAAGATGCCCGGCCAGACCTCCTGCGCGCCCGCGTCGAACATCATGCGCGCGAGCAGCGCGACGGCCTTGCGGGTCGCGCGGATGTCGTCCTCGCCCAGCGTGTACTTGACCCGGTCGGCGCCGCTCCAGCCCTCGCCCACGGTGCCCTCGGCGCGCGCGCGGATCTGCGCCGCCCACGACGCGACGTGGCCGAGGCGCGCGAGGCGCTCGACGAGCTCCGGCCCCGCGCCAGGGATGCGGGCGGCCGCGATGTCCGGAGGGAACGAGATGGTCTCGAGCTTGAAGCGCTCGCTCTTGCGGTAGTGGATGCTCTCCGCGCCCTGCGTCGCGCCGAAGCTCATCTCGATGGAGCGCTTGAACATGCCGCCCACCGCGAGCCCCGGGTGCGCCTGGAAGTGCTTGCCGAGCGCCGGGCTGCGCACGCCGCTGCGGCGGAGCAGGTTGGGCGTCTGCACGGTGCTCGCGGCGACGAAGACGCCACGCCGCGCCCGGAGGACGATGGGGTGGCCGCTCGCGCTCTTGGCGACGACGGCGACGGCGCGGTGTCCGCGGATCTCGACGCGCTCCACGCGCGCCGACGTGAAGATGCGCGCGCCGTGCCGGGCGAGCGCCCAGGGGACGTACGTCACGCTCATACCCTGCTTGGCCGCGGTGGGGCACGCCGACAGGCACATGCCGCTCCCCTTGCAGCCGCGATCGTAGCGGCGCATGCGCGACGCGCTGATGCCGCGTTTGTTCGCCATGGCCAAGAACATCGCGTTGTTCTCGCCCAGCGCGTCGTCGGCCACGGGACGAACCGAGAGGTCGCGCTCGAGCGCGTCGAAGTGCGGGTCGAGCTCGCGCATGTTGATCGAGTCGCCCAGGCCGAAGCGCGCGCCCCAGTCGTCGACCACGTCCTCGGGGATGCGCCAGGCGATGGCCGAGTTGATGAGCGTGCTCCCCCCGACGCACCGCCCTTGGATCATCGGAACGAACGAGCGTCCGCGCAGCACCTGCATGCCCGACTCGCGCGTGTACTTGGAGAACGCGGTGTGCACGTCCTCGGTGATGTCGCGGGTCTTGAGCCAGGGCCCCTCTTCGACGATGCCCACCGAGAAGCCGGCCTCGGCCAGCACGTAGGCGGCCGACGCGCCGGCGGCGCCCGAGCCCACCACCACGAAGTCGAAGGCGTCGTCGACGGCGCGGGTGACGGCCTCGCCGTCGACCACGGCGCCCGCGGGCATGTCGTCGTCGGGGAAGCGCACGTCAGACATCGCTCGCTCCTTCGGCCGCGGCGTGATCGGGGCCGACCTCGTTGGCCGCGCGCGTCTGGCCCGAGGAGCTCGCCATCAGCTTGGCGCGATCGAGGACGCGCAGGTGCACCGCGCCTTCGGGCTCCTTGAGCACCGGGCCGGAGTCTTCGGGGGCGGGCGCGAGGCGCGGCGTCGTCATCTCGGCGCGCAGCGCGTGGTCTTGCGCGTAGCGGAGCGCGCCCATCGCCTTGAAGCCGAGCGTGAGCTGCCGCACCGCGTACACCGAGCTGGCGAGCAGGCGCTCGAGCACCGTGACGCGCTCGGCCTCGGACAACGCCGCGATGGTGCAGAGGCGCCGGAGCACGAAGAGCGGCGCGAGCGCCACGATCCAGAGCGAGACGCGCAGACCCAGCGCTTGCTCGGTGGGCACGCCCGCGATGAGCTCGTCGTAGAAGCGCGCGGGCTTCATCGCGCGGATGCCGCGTGAGAGGGGGTTACGCGGCGGGTCTGGATAGATGGCCACGTAGGCCGCCTCGGCCCACGCGAGCTCGAACGAGAAGAGGCGCGGCAACAACATCACTTTTTCCCTTTCGAGCCCTTGGTCGACGACGGCTTGCCGCGATCGCGCGCGGCCTTGTCCTTGGCGGCGCGCGCCGTGAAGCCGTGCCGCTCGAACCACCCGTCGTCGATGGCCTCGAGCGCGCGCCTCACGCCGTCGCGCGCGCCGTCGGCGTCGCCCGCACGGATGAGCGCGATGATGCCGTCGTAGAACGCGAGCGAGTCGGCCCGCCGGTCGTAGAGCAGCTCCATGAGCGCCGGCTGGTCCTCGGGGAACCGCGCGAACGAGTTGAGCAGCAGCTCGAGGCCCACGTTGCGCGTGGCGTGGATGACCGTGCGCTGGAACGCGACGTCGCCCCGCGCGAACGCGGCCACGTCGTCGACGTTGGCGCGCTGCTCGGCCGCGCGCGCCTCGAGCGCGGCGAGGTCGGCCTCGGTGTGACGCTCGGCGGCGAGCGCGATGGCCTCGGCCACGAGCACGCGGCGGACCTCGAGGAGGGAGACGAGCAGCTCGAGCCACGCCGGCTCCGACGGATCGAGCGACGCGAGCACCTGCGGGAGCGCCTCGAGGCCGGCGCGCTCGCGCCACGACGCGACCTCGGTGCCCGAGCCGTGACGCGTGACGACGAGCCCCATCGCCTCGAGGCGGGCGAGCGCGGCGCGGAGCGTGAGGCGGTTGACGCCCAGCGCGAGAGACAGCTCCCGCTCGGACGGCAGGCGTGAGCCCGGCTCGAGGCGACCCGCGAGGATCTCGCGGCGGAGGCGGTCGGCCACGGCGTCGACGACGCTCGAGCGCGCGACCGGTCCGATGGCGGCCAGGGTGTCTGTAGGGTCGTTGGCGTGGAGAGGCGCGTCTGTCGTGGAAGGTAGTTTTTTCATCGACTCATCCAGTGGTTCAACCACTTTGGCATGCTCGCGCTCACTGCGCAACCGCTTTCGCACCCGTCCGGCGCATTTCGCACCGGGCCCGCGGCCGACGTGGACGGCGGGCCCTCCGCGACGCGCGCTTGACCCTCGGATCGGCCGCGTGCTCCCTTTTGGCGCCATGGCGATCGACCTCCGAAGCGACACGGCCACGCGCCCCACCCCCGACATGCGCGCCGCCATCGCAGCCGCGGACGTCGGCGACGACGTGTTCGGCGAGGACCCGTCGGTGCTCGCGCTCGAGGCCGAGGTCGCCGCGCTGGTGGGCAAGGAGGCGGCGCTGTTCGTCCCGTCGGGCACGATGAGCAACCAGCTCGCGATCCGCCTCCACACCGAGCCCGGCGACGACGTCATCGTCGGCGAGGGGGCGCACGTCGTCTTCTACGAGAGCGGGGCAGGCGCGGCCCTCTCCGGCGTGCAGTTCGCCACCGCCGGCGCGGGCGGAACGTTCGACGCGGCGCAGATGCGCGAGCAGATCAAGACGTCGGCGTACTACTCGCCGAGGACGCGGCTCGTGTGCGTCGAGAACACGCACAACCGCGCCGGGGGCAAGGTGTTCCCGCAGGCCGACGTCGTGGCGATCGCCGAAGCGGCGAAGAGCGCCGGCCTCGGACTGCACCTCGACGGCGCGCGCATCTGGAACGCGAGCGTCGCGACAGGCCTGTCCGAGCGAGAGCTGGCGGCCCCGTTCGACACCGTGAGCGTCTGCTTCTCCAAAGGGCTCGGCGCGCCGGTCGGCAGCGCGCTGTGCACCTCGAAGGAATGGGTCGTGCGCGCGCGGCGCCTCCGCAAGATGTGGGGTGGAGGCATGCGTCAGGCGGGCGTGCTCGCCGCGGCGGCGCTCTTCGCGCTTCGCCATCACCGCGCCAGGCTCTCCGACGACCACGCGCACGCGCGCGCGCTCGCGGAGGGGCTCACGCGCATCGACGGACTGACGGCGCCGCCGTCGGGCGTCGAGACGAACATCGTCAACGTCGACGTCGACGCGCGCTTCGAGGCCGAGGACGTCTGCGCCCGGCTCGCCGCGCTCGGGGTGCTCGCGCACGCGACGGCGCGGCGCCGCATCCGTCTGGTCACCCACCTCGACGTCTCGGCCGCCGACGTGCCCCGCGCGGTGGCGGCGTTCGAGCGCGCGATGACGGAGCTCGCCGCCGGAGCGAAGGGATGACGAGGGCGACTTGGTCGCGCGTCGTCGCGGGCGCTCTTGCGCTCTCGCTCGCGGGCTGCGCACCGAATCGCGGCGCGGAGTACGCGTCGTCGGTCGCGGCGGCGCGTCGCGCGCAGGCCGCGGGGCGCTACGAAGAGGCGGCCGAGCGGCTCACCGTCGCGGCGACGCAGGCGAAGCTCCCACGGGACGCGGTCTTCGCGCGGTACGAAGCGGCGCTGCTGCGCGCGAGGTCCGGTGACGTCGCGCGAGCTTCGCGAGAGCTCCGTGCGATCGCCGACATGAAGCCGCCCTCGGACTACTCGGCGATCGCCGCGTTCAAGGCCGCCGGGCTCCGCGCAGAGACCGACCCCGAGGGCGCCACGCGAGAGCTCGAGGCGATCGCGCTCCGTTGGCCGAAGGCCGGCGTCGCGCGTGTGGCGCTCGTGCGCGTGCTGCGCCGAGACGACGAGACGTCGGGGCCTGCCGGCGCGTTGCGCCACGCGGACGCGCTCCTTCCCCGGCTGCGGGGCACGGAGCTCGAGCAGATCGTGCTCTACGAGCGCGCCCGCAGGCTCGACGCGCTCGGCCGCACCGCCGACGCGCTCGCCGCGTACCTGGCGCTCGCCGACGCCTTCCCCTACCCGTTCGGCGTGCACTGGGACGACGCGCTCTATCGCGCGAGCGTCGACGAGGAGAAGCTCGGGCGCCCGCGCGAGGCGATCGCCCATCTCGAGCGGATGCTCAAAGAGCGGGAGTCGGCGCACTTCATGGGGACCTACGAGCGTCCACAGTACTCGCCGGCGCTGCGGCGCATCGCCGAGCTCTACGAGCACGCCCTGCACGATCGCGCGGCGGCGCGCGAGGCGCATCACCGCTTCTACAAGGATTTCACGACGTCACCGCTGCGCGACGACGCGCTTTGGAACGAGGCCCGACTCTTCCGCGAGGACGGCGACACGTCGAGCTCGTGCGCGCGCCTCGGCACGCTCGCGTCCGACTTCCCGGACTCGCGGTACGTGCCGTGCGCGAGCGCGATGTGCCCCGACGTGAAGCGCCCGAGCAAGAGTCACGCGCCCAAGGAGTGCCGCGCGTACATCACGCGCGGCGAGGGATCGGCGCAGGAAGGCGCCGACTGACGCCGACGATCACACGTCGTCGGTGTCTTCTTCCTCTTCCTCGTCGTCGTCGTCCGCGTCGTCGTCATCGTCGTCGTCGTCGTCGAAGTCCGCGTCGTCCGCGTCCGCGTCCTCGTCGTCGTCTTCGTCGTCGGCGACGCGCGCGCCCTTCTTGTCGAACTTCATGTCGACGCCGATGTCGCCGAGCTGCGCGTCCATCAGCTCGAGGAGCTCGTCGACGTCATCGCCAGACCACTCGTCGAGCATCTCGGTGAGGAATTCGTAGAAGTCGCCGCTGTCGAGCCGACGCTCGATTTCTTCGACTTGCTCTTCGGTGAACGCCTCGAGGATGTCCTCGCGGAGCGTTTCCGTGTCCCCCTCCTCGATCGCATCTTGGGCCGAGAGACGAATCTGCCGAACCGCGCGTTTGTCGAGAGAGATCTCCATCCTTGTTCTCCAGAGTCGTTCGGCCGGTTGAGGGACGGGCCGGCAAGGCGACGAATACGAATGGCAACGCCGTGTGTCAACGGCATCTCTCCATCCCTGCTATTCTCTGGCCGTGCTCCGCCCCCCGACTGCGGCCCTCGTGACGGTGACGGCGATGGCGCTCGCGGGGCCTGCGGCGGCGCAAGAAGTGCCGCAGAGCGCGGCGCCCGACGCAGCGCCCGCTCCCGCGATCGCGGCTCCCGCGACCGGCTCAGTGACCCCGCCGGTCGCCGCCCCCGGACCCGCCGCGCCCGGCCCGACGCCCGCCCCCGGTGCGCCGCCCGACGCGCTGTCGCTCGACTTCGAGAAGACGCCGCCGCCGCCGACGAACGTGATCTACCTCCAGTACGGCGTCGCGTTCACGGCCGAGGCGGTCCTCGCCCCGGGCCCCATCTGCGACAACGTCGAGGTGCCGTGCATCATCGGCCAGGGCGCCGGCGTCGCCGCGCGGCTCGGGTGGCGCTCGACGGGCGCGTGGTACCTCGGCGTCGCGTACGCGTTCTCGAAGCAAGACCCGAACAAGCTCTATCGGCTCGCGATCCTCCAACAGGCGCGCGCCGAGGCGCGCTACTACGTCGACACGGGTCGTCAGCTGCAGCCCTACGCGAGCGGCGGCGGCGGAGCGATGGGCTACGGCAACGAGTGGGGCGTCGACACGCTCGGCCCCACCGTGTTCGTCGGCGGCGGCGTCGAGGCGCAGATCACCCGCCGCACCGTCGTCGGCGTTGGCCTCACTTACCGAATGGCTTATCTATCGAGCTTCGTCGACACGAGCGGGACCGCGCGCGACGCGGGGCTCCCGCAGTTTCTCTCGTTGGAGCTCACGCTGGAGCACCGCGATCCCATCCACTGACGCACGCTGCCGTCTCGACTTTACTTGACGGTCGCGCGGACTTGATTGACCGTCGCCTGTGCGTGATGTCCCATCCGAAGGGAGTCGGCCATGAACTGCCCGACCTGCGGCCGAGACAACCCATCGCAGCTGGCCTTCTGCCAGGAATGCGGACAACGGCTGGGGCCCCGCGTGGCGCCTCCGACGCCCCCCGTGGGCCTCGGCCAGCCCGACGGCGGTGCGCCGCGCGTCGCGACCGCCCTCGGCATCGTCGCCAGCGCCCCGCCTCCCGCGGATCCCGCCCCGCCGGCCGTCACCGCGGCTGAGCGCCCGTGCGCGATCTGCAACACCGTCAACCAGGCCGGCCTGCGTTACTGCATCTCGTGCGGGTCGACGCTCGAGAAGCAACAACCGCCCGCGCAACCGGCGCAAGCGGCGCCCGCGCCATACCACCCGTCCCCGGGAGGGGCGCCGCCCAACGGCCCGAGCCCCTTCGCTCCCCCGGCTCCGGGCGGCTTTCCGGCACCGGCGCAGCACGCGCCGCAACCGCAGCGCGTCGAGGCGCCGCCGCAGCCTCCCCAGCCGTCGCCGCAGCCGCTCGGGCCTGGACCGGCCATGCCCCCGGCGCCCGCGCCGATCGCTCCCGCGCCCGTCGTCGATCTCGGCGCGACGACGCTCGACCCGATGCGGCCCTGCGCGCGATGTAGGGGCATGTGCGAGCCCACGGCGCAGTTCTGCAAGTTCTGCGGCGCGCAGCTCGACGGCAAAGGCCCGAGCCCCGCGCGCGAGGGTCCGCGGCGCACAGCCCAGCTCCCGCAGGATCCCCCTGCCCCCGCGCCCGCCTACGCGCCACCGCCCGCGCCCGCTCAAGCCGCGCCCGCCCCCGCT
>JAGQJA010000051.1 GCA_020430845.1 Myxococcales bacterium | reverse complement strand
GCGACGGCCAGGCCGAGCAGCGACGCGAGGGCCGTCGTGGAGCCCGCGCCTCTGCCGGTGGAGCACAAGAGCCCCGCGCCCTCGACCACGCCCTGCTCCGGAGTAGGCGCGGCGCCCGGCGCCCCCGCGTCGCCTCCGCCCCCCGGCGCGGGCGGCGGCGTGAGCCCTGACCCCGCGTCCGGCAGGCTCTTCGTCGCGTCGAGGTAGTCGGGGATGCCGTCGCCGTCCTCGTCGCCGCGCCCCTCGTAGCCGTCGTACTTGCCGTCGCCGTCGGCGTCGCTGTCGTACCAGTTCTTCACGCCGTCGCCGTCCACGTCGTCGGACACGTTGGCCGCGCGCGTGTCGGCGATCTCGGTCGCCGTGTCGATGCCGTCGCCGTCGTCGTCCTTGTCGCGGAAGTTGGGCACGCCGTCGCCGTCGATGTCGGCCGCGGTCTCCTCCTTGTCGGGGATGCCGTCGCCGTCGCTGTCGAGATCGAGCGCGTCGATGATGCCGTCGCCGTCGGTGTCGACCTTGGTGGTCGCGCCCCCGCCCTGCGGCGTGACCTCGGTGAGATCGTCGATGCCGTCGCCGTCGGTGTCGCGCTTGAACGGGTCGGTGCCGAGCAGCAGCTCGACCGAGTCGTTGAGGCCGTCGCCGTCGCTGTCCTTGTCGACGCACGCGCCCGTCGCCACGTCACACGTGGGCCCCGTGTGGCCCGCGCCGCAGTCGCTGTTGGTCGCGCACTTGCCGCACGCCCCCGCGCCGGCGCCGGCGAGCACACAGTACGGCGCGTCGACCGCGGGGCACGCGCGCGTCGCGCCACCACCGCGATCGCCGTTGCACGCCGCGCACGCGCCGGCCGCGCCGTCGCACGAGGGCGTCGGGTTCGCGCACTGCGACGCGTTCGTCGCGCTGCACTGCGTGCACTGCCCCGCGAGCGCGCCCGCGGCCTGACACGCCGGGAACGCTGCGTAAGGGCACGGCGCCGTCACGGCCGCGGCGTTGTCTCCGTTGCACGCCGCGCACGCGCCCGTCGTCGACTCGCACGCGGGCGCCGCGACCGACAGGCAGAGCCCGAGCACGTCGGCCTTGCACTGTGTGCACCGACCGGCCAGCGCTCCCGCGAGCTGACACGCGGGCGCCGACGCGAACGGGCACGCGGCGTTCGTGGCGTCGCCGTTGTTGCCGTCGCAGGCGACGCACGAGCCGGTGGTGGTGTCGCAGAAGGGCGTCGCGCCCGCGCAGTTGGCGGACGCGTCGGCGTTGGGGAGCGCGGGATCGCGATAGCCCGCGGCGCCCTCGAGCAGATCGGTGCGGCAGTCGTTGTCGCTGTCGCTGTCGAGCGCGTCGATCGTCCCGTCGCCGTCGGAGTCCGGCCCGGTGTATGGCCCGAGCGCGCCGCCCCCGGCCGTGAGCTCGACGTTGTCGGGGATGCCGTCGCCGTCGGAGTCGACGTTGGTGGGGCTCGTCCCGAAGCCCACCTCGACCGCGTCGGGCACGCCGTCGCCGTCGCGGTCGAGCGCGCAGCCGGAGTCTCCGCACACGTAGGGGTAGCTCCACGACGCGGTCAGCGTGTTGCCTACATTCGTGAAATCGCTACCGAAATGGGTACCGTTCGACGACACGCCGCAGATGAAGCGCATGGGCGTCCCGGCGGCGACCGCGGGCGCGCCGTTGCCTCCGGTGCGGATGGTGGCCCAGGGGATCGCGAGATCGACGAACCAGTCCTCGTCGCCGCCGAAGTTGCTCCCCGGCGCGACGAGGGCGCGCGCGTGCGTGGCCCGCGCCCACTCGCCGACGACGGTCTCGGCAGGCTCGGTCGCGTTCTCGGCGCCTACCGTCTGCACAGTGTTGTGTCGCCACTGCACCGCGTCGGCGGCGTTGCCCGGGCCGTTCGCCACCGTGCCGTTGAGCTCGGCGAGGAACTCGTAGTTCGAGAGCGTGCCGTTGGTGTCGACGGCGCAGCCCCACCCAGAGTTGCGAAACGTGCCGTTGTTCAGCGTCGGCTTCGCGTCGACGCGGACGCGAAAGTAGAGGTACGTCGCGTCGGACCACACGAACGCGGCGCCGTGGGTCCCGTCGCCCACCACGTCGTCCTCGTTGCCGCCGTCGACGCCGTCGCCGATCACGCCCGCCGCGCGCTCGAGCGTCACCCACGCCGCGCCGTCGAAGTCCTGCGCCTGTGCCGCCGACGAGACCACGAGCGCGAGGCCGAGGGTGGCGAGGGTCAGCGTGCGTTTGAACAGCGTGCGCATCGTCGTACTCCTGGGCTCACGGCGCCGGCGGCGCGGGAGGGGCTCCTGGCGAAGGCGGCGGCTGCGGCCCGGGCGCCGCGCTGGTCTCGATGTGGAACTCTACGCGTCGGTTGGCCTGACGCCCCGCCTCGGTGTCGTTCGCGTCGATGGGCCGCTCCATGCCGTGCCCGACGCTCGTGAGGCGCGACTTGTCGACGCCGTGCTCCACGAGCCACGCGACGACGGCGGCCGCGCGCGCCTCGCTGAGCTTCTTGTTGGCGACGGCGGCGCCGCGGTTGTCGGTGTGGCCCTCGACGCGCAGCTTGGTGATGGTCGGGTTCTCCTGGAGCACCAAGAGCACGGCCTCGAGCACCTCTTCGCTGTCTTTGCCCGGCTCGATCACCGCGCGGTTGACCTTGAAGCGCACCTGCTCGGTGATGCGGATCTGATCGCCCACGACGTACGCCTTGGGGCACCCGTTCTTGGTCGGATCGGGGTCGGGCTTGCCGGCGAAGTCGGGGCACGCGTCGAGCTCGTTGGGGATCCCGTCGCCGTCGCGATCGGGGTGCTCCATCGGGCAGCCGTTCGTCTTGCGGTCGCTCGTCTTCACGCCCGGGACGGCAGGGCACGCGTCTTCCTCGTCGGGCACGCCGTCGCCGTCCTGATCGCGCGGCGGGCACCCGTTCTTCTTCGGATCCTGCGAGGGCGGCCCCGCCTCGAACGGGCACGCGTCGAGCGGGTCCATGATCCCGTCCTTGTCGCGATCGATGCAGCCGTTGGTGCGCGGATCGTTCGTGCGCACGCCGAACACGTCCATGCACGCGTCCTCGCTGTCGGGGATGCCGTCGCCGTCGGTGTCGACCGCGGGCGGCGGCGGCGGGCAGCCGTTCTTGGTCGGATCGTCGGAGCGCACGCCGGCGCGCGTCGGGCACGCGTCGTCCTTGTCGAGCACGCCGTCGCCGTCGGTGTCGAGCAGAGGCCCGGGCGCCCACTCGAGGCTCGCGAGCACGCGCAGGGCGGGCGCGCCGTAGCCGGACACGAGGCCCGTGCCCGCGCCGAGGCCCGCGCGCAGATCGCCGAACGTCGCGTGACCGCCGAGCAGGATCTCGAGCGGAGAGGATCGCGTCTTGAATGCGTCGGCGAAGACCGTCGTGCCGTAGAGCTCGGGGCCGACGACGACGCGGCCGTCGAGCAGCCGCCCGCCCGCGCTGACGCCGTAGGTGAGATCGTGGTCGATGGGCACGCTCGCGAAGTCGGCCGCGTCGGGGGAGCGGAAGGTCACGCCCACCCTGCCCGCGTACGCGAGCGGTCCGATCACGCCGGCCGCCTGCACGCGCGGCGCCGCGCGCACGCCGCCGTCTCCCGCGTAGCTCGAGACCGAGCCTGTGGGCACCCAGAGCTGCGCGCCGAGCCCGACGGTGAGCGCGCCGTCGCTGCGCCCGAAGAGCCGCGCGTCGATCGAGAGGCGCGCGTCGCCGAGCGACTGCGCGTTCGCGGGCGGCTCGTAGGTGACGCCGCGGAGCGTGCCGCGCTCACCCTCGTTGTAGAGGAGGACAGGCAGGTTGGCGCCCACGCGCAAGCGCTCCCAGAGCACGAGCGAGCCGCCCACGTGCGTCGTGAGCACGTGCCCGACGATCGCCGCGCGCACCGAGCCGTCCGGCTCGTAGATCGCGAGCGGACGCCGCTGATAGCCGGCGACGACGCCCAACGCCGCGCGCGGGCGCTCGCCCCGCATGTCGAGCGAGTCGAGCGCGAACCAGTGGCTGCCGCGCTCCGACGGCTCGTAGCGATCGAGCGCGAAGCCCGTCGCCTGCGCGTGCGCGGAGCGCGGAGCAGCGATCCACATCGCCGCCGTCAGTACTGCGAGCCCGAGCCCTCCCCGCACGCGTGCCATCGAACCGTCCAGGCTACACGAACCGCGAGGGGCTGTGCCTGCACGTTGGCGCCCGCCCGCCCCCTTCCTCCGCCGCCCCCGGCGCTCAGACGAGATCGCGCGGGCGGCCCGCCTGGATCCAGGGCCCTTCGCGGTCCATCATGTCGTAGAAAAAGCGCATCTTGCCGCGCAGATCGGCGTCGAACGCCTGGGCCGTGTCGGGCAAGAGGCGGACGCGCGCCGAGAGGTACGCGTGCCAGAATGCGAGCTGCGCGCGCTCGTACGCCTTGAGGTGGTGGATGGTCACCGGCCGCGCGGCGTTCTTCGCCCGTTCGGCCTGCCGCATGCCGAGCCACTGCTGCCACGCGGCCTCCTCGCAGAGCGGGTGCACACACAGCTCGGCCATGCGGATGTTGGTGCCCGGCTCGAAGCCGTTGACCGTGGCGCAGTGCGGGCACGTGACGTTGAGCGCGCGAAAGGTGAACGGCACCTCGAGCGGCGCCCCGCAGCGCACGCACGCGAACGAGCGCCCGATGTCGCTCCG
>JAGQJA010000627.1 GCA_020430845.1 Myxococcales bacterium | reverse complement strand
GTCCGCAGAACCCACCTCGCATCGGCGGGTGCTCCCAGCCGCGCCGCCCGCGTCTACCGGCGGTACGTCTTGAACGCAGCCGGAAATGCACCCGGGCACCCGCCCGCGCCCAGCGCGACGTCCGCCGTCGTCTCGCTCGTGACGCGGAGGAACGCAAAGCGAGTCGCCGGCGGCGCGATATCCTCGAGGTAACACTGGCTCGCGCCGACGCGCACGCTCGCCGGGTCGACGGGGGAGCCGCGCACGTCGAAGATCCACGTCGCGCCGGGCGCGTCCTTCATGTTCATCCGCACATCCCCGTTGCTGAGGCGCGCGATCGCGAACCGCTCGCCGTACTCCCCCTCCCCGGGCGCGTCGAGGAACCACATGCCGGCGAGCGCAGAGGGCACGTCGCGGCTCGCGTTTCCGCAGGTCGTTCCCGGGACGGGCCCACCCTCGCCGTAGAGCGCGGCGATCGCAGGCACCCGCGCGGGATCGAGGAAGCGCTCGAAGCACACCCCGACGAGGAAGGCTCTCAGCTCGTTCGATCGGAAGCGCTCGCGATTGACGAAGGGGTTCTCGTTGCGCTCGTCGGTGGTGACGAGATCCATCGCATACGCCGCGTTCGGACGCGCCGGTTGCACGCGCCCGATCCGCTGACCCGCCGTGACCTTGAACGGAGGGCGCACCTCTCGCTGACCGGAGGCAGGGAGCACGGCGCGGATCTCGTCGGCAGGGAACGCGAGGTGATCGAGCGACACGACCACGCCCTTTCCGACCTGCACATCCACGCCGAAATACGGAACACTTCCGGGCACTTCGTCGAAGTGCGCCTGGATGATGTATCCGTCGGCGGGCGCGACGATCGGGGCGTCGGCGATCTCCGCGCGGACATGCACCTGATGGCGGTTCTTCGTCTCGCCGCCCGTGGCGACCGTCCCGAGCGGCGTGACGAAGGAGACGTGCGCGGGATCGAACGGGAGCACCGTGAAGCTTGGATCGTCAGGCAGCGCCCTGAGGGGAGCGTCGTCGCCTCCACCCGAGCCTGCCGGAGGAGACTCGTCCTTCGGCCCACAGGCGCAGAGCAGGAGGAGGAGGATCGGGGACAGAGCACGCGGCATCATCGAGCTCGTCCTCCTAGAACGCGCGACGCGAAGTCTTGAGCGTGACGGGGGCCGCCGGGAGCGTCATCTGCGCGCTGCGCGCCGGGGCGTCGACCTCGAACGGCTGCGTCCGAAACGCCTGGGCGCTCGTCGCGCCGCTGTGGGCGACGACGGTGAGCGCGCCCGTGGTGAAGCCACCCGCCGAGACTCTCGACGCGTACGCCGCCGGGAGCTTCGGGAGGGTCACCGCTCCCGAGGTGCCCGAAGCACGAGCCATCCACACGAACCGGTCGGCGTCGCCCCCGTCGCCGAGGGCGACGAGCTCGACCACGATCCCGTGCGCCGTCGCGACGCTCCCCGCGCTCGTGTAGGCGACGCTCGGCGCGTCGCTCGCCCCAGAGAGCGTGACGGCGGTGACCTGAGGAAGGAGATCGTCGACCGTCGAGGTGAGATCGGTCGCTGCCGCGGCGCTGCGGCTGATCACTCCCCGCTCGGTCGACGGCTGACGAACGACCGCGCGACGCTCCGTGATCGGCGCAAAGGCGGTCGGCGGCGGAACGAACTGGAGGGACGCGGGCAGCGTGCCCGCACCGAGCGAGGTCGAACCGAACCGGATGTCGTCATGGACGAACGACACGTCGACATCGATCGCCGTGGCATCCACGGGTAGCGTCCCCGTCACCGTCAGGGCTCGCCGCGCGCCTGCCGGCTGCCACTCGGTGATCGCGCCCATCAAGGCGGACGCCGGCGCCCCTCCGTCGACCCACGGGAGCAGCTTCGGGGCCCACGCGATCGTGTCGATCGGCGACGCCGTCGTCGACGCGGCGAAGAGGACGGGCATCGCGCCCGCGTCGTCGCGACACACAGGGAACGACTCCGTCTTCGTGCCAGGCGGCGCGGGGAGCGTGGAGGCCGAGCCGCAGACCGACACGAAGTACGTCGCGCCGCCGTCGGTGTCGAACGCGCCCACCTGGACGTCCTGTCCGGGGCGATCGACGAAGCGAAACGGCACGACGTCGCCCGGGCCCACCCCCATCACGGTCGCGAGCGTCGCGGCCCTCCTCCTCGAGGCCGGCGCGAAGAGCGTAACGCTCGATCCGGCGGGCACGCCGTCCTTCACGGTCCCGTCCGCTCCGGTCTTGGCCACGCGCGCCGTCCCGTCCGGGAGGTGAAAGATCACCTCGAGACCCGCGACGGGCCCGCCACCGCTGAACGAAGCCGTCACCACCGTCGGCGCGGCCGCGTCCGGGGCAGGCGTCACGTCGTTCCCACCGTCGAGGGCCGTCCCCGTCTCGGGCGCCGGAGCGGCGTCCACGCCTCCGGGCGTCGGTGCCACGTCGTCGTCTCCGCACGCGAACGCGGCGAGCACGAGCCCCGACGCCGTGACGCCTAGGAGCGCTCGCCGTCGCGTGGTGCTCCTGACGTCTGTCGACCTAGCGTTCTTCTTCTGCCTTCCCATGTGGCCTCCGACCGACGGGCCTCGACGAGAGCACCCGACGTGCGGAGACTAGCGACGCGGTCGCCCCGAGCCCCGATTCACGAAATACTCATGCGCGCGAGCGCGACGCGGTTTGCCGCGCCCGTCTTCGAGAGGGCGCGAGCGACTTGATTGGAGACCGTCCGCACCGAGACGCCACGACGTGTGGCGATCTCCGCGTCCGAGAGGCCTACCGCGACGAGGCTCGCGACCTCGCGTTCGGCCGGCGTGAGCATCGACGCGCCCCCGCGCTCCGCCCCGGCGGGAGCGGTACGCTCGACGCGCAGCACGTCGACGCGATCGCCGCCGGCCTCGACGACGAGCCGCCGGAGCGCCCCCTGGGAACCGACGCGCGCGAGCGCGGCCGTGTTCGGGAAGCCGAAGCGCCGAACGGCGCGGGAGAGCGCCTGACGCACGCTCGCTTGCGTGAAGCCGAGCGCGAACGCGATCTCTGGCACGGTGGCGCCCTGCACGAACGCCGTGACGACCGCTCGCTCCCACGGTCGGAGCGCGCGCGCATCGACGCGGTCGGGTGGGTTCTCGTGCGCGGCGAGGAACCGCACGCCGCCGGCCTCCCAGTGATCGACGAGCGACCATCGACCGTCGACCAGGCCTCGCCACAAAGACAGCGCGCCGTCCGGATCCTCGCGGCGCGCCTTCCCGCGCGCGGACTCGATCTGCCTGGCGGCAGCGACGAGCGCTTCCCGCGCGGCGCGGGTCGAAGCGGGCGCCTCGGCGTGTACGAGCGCGCCGTCGGGCCGGAGCAACGCTGCAGGTGCCGGGAGCGCCGCGAGCCTCGCGCGCAGTCGCAGCGCCGTGCCGAGATGATAGAGCACGCGGCGCCACCCCGCCTCGACGCGGGCGGAGATCGAGAGGGCGACGCGCGACGGGAACGTGATCTCGAGCAATCGCGTTCCGTCACCACGCGCGCACGCCGCGTACGCGTCGCGGATCCCCATCCGGCGCTGCACGGCCCTCACGATGGGCGAATCGAGCCCGCCGAACGATCGTACGAGCGTGCCGAAATCCACGTCCGTGCTGAGGAGCCGCTCGGACGCCTCGGGCGGCACCTCCACGTGCGCCGCTGACACCTTGGCGGCGATCGCGGGATCGGCCCCGCGCGTGACGACGGGGGATACCACGCGGGGGCCGCTCGGGGTCGCGTCGAGGACGAACGCGACGGCGCCGAGCCCCGCGTCGAGCTCGCGCGTCGCGGCGCGGAGGACGCCCGCGAGCCAGCTCTCTTCGCTCGCGCTCACCTCGTAGGCCGCCTCGACGACATCGATCGGGCTCGTGAGCCTCGCGTCATGGACACGCGGTCTCATGCTCCGCCCACGCCGTCCCTCTCAGCCATCTACAGAGAGTAGAGGGATCGCGAGTCCAGCGCAGCCCCGGAGGATGACGGTCGAGCCGCTCATGCACGCGGCGGTCGACAAGCGCACCGCGCGGTGCGCACGCTGGCTCGAGCGCACCGCGCAATGAGAGCTCGTTCAGAGCTGCTCGAGGTCGAAGAAGAACTTGCTGCCGAAGACGGCGCGGAGCCCGATCGGCACCGCGGAGGCGGCCGTGGTGACATGGTTCTCGCCCTCGATGACCACCGACTTGACGTCGAGCCCAGGGTAGCGGCGACCGCGGAGCGTCTCGGCCAGGGCGCCCACTCTCTCCACCATGCGATACGACTCCTCGAGCGTGCGGTGCGCGTCGTCGCCCTGGGCGGCGTTGGCCATGCGCTGCTCCCGTTCGCGGCCGCCGGCAGCGAGGAATACCGCGGCCGGGAGGTCTGTGTGGCTGCTCGCGTAGGCCTGCTCCTCACGCGCGATGAGGCCGTCGTCCCAATTGAGCCCCGGGCTCACGATCACGTACCGCTGGAAGACCGCGGGGCGCGTGAAGAGCGCGTGCGCCGCGAGCAGACCGCCGAACGACGTCCCGACGACCGTCGAGTCGGCCGGATTCACCGGGTACCGAGCCGCGATGAAGGGCTTGAGCTCCCGCTCGACGAAGTCGAGGAAACGATCGGCGCCGCCCATGGGGTAACGGTCGAACGGGAGCGGCACGCCTGCGGCCGCCAACCCGTCGAGCTGTCGGTTGTTCACCGTGGCGTACAGGTCCCACGACGTCGGCGTGAAGTCGCGGCTGCGACGGAGCAGTCGCCCAGCGCTCGACTGATCGTCGTACGCGATGCCGACGACGATGGCGTGCGGCATCGAGTACGGGGCCTGCGTGCGCGCGAACTCGGCGGCGCCGCCGAAGGCCCAGTAGCCGTCGAGCACGTAGATGACGGGGAACGTCGCCCCCGGCGCGGCCCCCATGCCCGGGATGAACTCCTCGGGCACGGCGACGGAGATGCGGTAGGTCTCGCCGACGATGTCCGAGCGGAGCTGGTGCGCGTGCGTGCTCGACAGGACGGGCACATCGGCGCGCGGCGGGGCAGGCGCCTGCGCGGGCGGCTGCGGCGTCACGGCAGCGGGCGGCGGAGTGTCCACCGTCGTCTCGTCGACCTGGACGTCGCACGCGGCGGCGGCGATGGTGAGGGTGAGCGTGGCGAGGAGCGAGAGCTTGATCGTGTTCATGTCTCGGCGGATTGCAGCGGACGTGCCACGCGTTCGAGCGTGCAGCGCGACAGGCCACCGCAACGCGCGCGACGGCGCACGCGCCTGATTTTCCGCGGCCCTCGACGTGATCGCGCGCCTCGCCTCGGACACGTGTCCGGGCGGCGCGGACACATGTCCGCCCACGTGTCCGCTAGTCGTCGCTCGATACGTCGCGGCTCACGCGGATGCCGAGGCGCTTCATGCGCCGATAGAACGCCTGCCTGGACATGCCCAGCGCGCGCGCCGCGTCCGCCACGACGAAGTCCGCGCGCGCGAGCGCCTGCTCCATGGCGACCCGCTCCTCATCGCCGCCGCCGATCGTCGACGGCACTGGCGCGCTCTCGCTCACCCCCGCGTCGAGACCGAAGTGCTCGGGCTCGAGCACGGCGTTCGGGCTCATGAGCAACGCGCGTTGAACGCGGTTCTGGAGCTCGCGCACGTTTCCCGGCCACGTGTGCGCCTCGAGCGCACGCACGCTCGCGTCGCTGAAGGTGGCCGCGCCATGCATTTGCGCGAAGGCCCGCGCGAGGGGCATCACGTCGTCCGGCCGAGCCGCGAGTGGAGGCACGGCGAGCTCGATCACGGCGAGGCGATAGTACAGGTCCTCGCGGAAGCGCTTCTCGCGGATGGCACGTGGCAGGTCTTCGTTGGTCGCCGCGATCACACGTACGTCCACGGTGAGCGTGCGATTCGAGCCGAGGCGCTCGAGCTCACCGCTCTGCAGTGTCCGCAGCAGCTTCGCCTGGCTGTCCATCGACAGCGTGCCGATCTCGTCGAGGAAGAGCGTGCCACCGTGCGCCGCCTCGAAGCGTCCGACACGCCGCTGCTTCGCGCCCGTGAACGCGCCAGCCTCGGCGCCGAACAGCTCGGCGGCGAAGAGCTCGTCGGGCAGCGCCCCCACGTTCACCTTCACGAACGGCGCGCCGCGCCGCGCGGAGTTCGCCTGCACGATCTCGGCGACCTTCTCCTTGCCGGCGCCGTTGGGCCCCGTCACGAGGGCGGAGAGGTCGGTCGCGGCGACCTTGAGCGCGAGGCGCACGAGCGCGTTCATCGGCGCGCTCGCGAAGAGCAGGCCACACAGGTCCGCGTCGTCGATCCGGGCAGCCGCGCGAGCGCGCGCGTTCAGCAGGTTCTTCACCTTTCGCAGGAGCAGAGCGTCGTCCCACGGCTTCTCGATGTAGTCGTCGGCCCCCTGCTTCACGAGCGACACCGCCGTCTCGAGCGACGCCCAGGCGGTGATCAGGATGATCGGCAGCTGCGGATCGAGCTCGCGGAGCCGCGCAAAGAGCTCTGCTCCCTCTACGCCAGACGTCGTGCCCCGCGCGAAGTTCATGTCCTGCACGACGACGCCGA
>JAGQJA010000050.1 GCA_020430845.1 Myxococcales bacterium | reverse complement strand
CGGGTGGGCGCGGACGCGCGCGGGTGGCTCACGCGCCGAGCGTGACGACCATCACGTCGGGATCCGCGTTCACGCGCACCGGGCTCTCGGTGTTGCCCACACCGCGGCTGACGAGGAGCGTCCGCCCGGCGCCGACGTCGTGACGTCCGTGGGCGTAGCGACGCGAGAGTGGCCCCGGAACGATCACGGGCACGCCCCCCGGGAGCGCCACGTGACCGCCGTGGGTGTGTCCGCAGACCGCCACGTCGAAGGACCGGTCTCCCACGAGCGTGAGGCCCTCGGGCGCGTGCATGAGGAGCACGCGGACGTCCACGCCCGACGCGTCGACGTGCGCGCCCGACGCGTCATCGGGCACGCCGGACGCGTCGACGTGCGCGCCCGACGCGGCGCGGAAGGCCCTCGCCGCGTCACGATCGCCCGTCCACGGATCGTCGAGCCCCACGATCGTGACGTGCTCGAAGGGCGCGCCGAGCGCGGCGCTCTCGTTCACGAGGACGCGCGCCCCTGCCCGTTCCAGCGTCGCGCGAATCGCACGATCGTCCCCCCACAGGTCGTGATTTCCCATCACGGCGTACGCGCCGAGCGGCGCGCGCACCCGCGCGACGGCGCGTTCGATGACGGCGAGCGGCGGCTGGGAGAGGAACACGTAGTCGCCGCCGAGCAGGAGCACGTCTGGCGCCTCGCGCGCGAGATGGCTCAGCGCCTCGTCGATTTGGCTCGCGTGCGTCGTGGGGCCGGCGTGCAGATCGGAAACGAACCCGATGCGCAGCGCACGCGCCCCGACCGGCCAGCGCGGACATCGCACGCGATGGCGCACGATCCGCACCGCGCGCTGCACGCCGGCCGCCCGCACGAGGCGTGGCGCCCACCCTCCGCGGAACGCGCGCGCGAGCACCCGCTCCGACACGCCTCGCGCACGCGAGTAACACCGCCCTCGGCCTTCGAGCGCCATGAAGGATCCCCAACGCTCGACGCCGGCGAGTGATTCCCGCCCTTCAGCGCTCGCTCTGCGGAGGCTCCTCGGCGGCGAGCGCCGCGCGCAACCCGTCGTAGCGCGAGGGCACGACGGGCGCGAAGGCGTCGGCACCGAAGATTCCCTTGAGCATCGGGCGGAGCGAGCGGCTGCGAGCCGCGGCCTCGAGCATGAGTCGAACCGTGACGCGGATGTCCTCCGGGACGCCGCGCGTCGCGGCGATGACGTCGGGCGGGATCTCGCCGAATGTCATCAACGACCGGACGCGCGCCCCGGGCATGTCCGACCACGCGCCCTCGACCGCGCGCCCGTGGCCGTCGGTGCGCGCGTAGGTGGCGCATACGTCGACCTCGCCGCGCACGACCGCCGCCACCGCCGCGGAGTGGGTCCCGTAGAACGCCTCCGTGCGAAAGAGACGGGAGGGGTCGACGCCGCCGAGACGCAGGCTCAGCCGCGGGATGACGTACCCCGCGGCGCTCCATTCATCGACCCAAGCGACCGAAGCTTCGTGGAGGTCCTCGACGACACGGGCCGGTGAGTCATCGCGAACGATGAGCGCGGTCTCGTAGCCACCCTCGACGCCGCCACGTTGGAGCGAGAGCAACGGGAAGAGGGACTCGGCTCCGGCCCGCAAGTAGACGACCGGCGGCAGCCACGCGAGATCGACTCCCTCGCGCCGGACTTTGTCCGCGAGCATCTCGTAGTTGGGCACCTGCTCCGGGACCAGCTTTACGCCGACGCGCTCGCCGATCCACTTGCAGAAAACGTCGAGCGTCGGACCGATGTTGCGCTTCTGGTCGAGCAGATAGAGACCGAAGGTAAGGTTGCGCTGCGCGATGCGCGTGCGCTGACTCCACGCCTTGATACGGGCGGAAGAACGAGTCTGCGACGGGCGGTGGATACGCGACATGCCTGAGGACAGCTTACGCCACTCACCGCGTCGACCTCGCAGCGAAGTGGACGCGCTCATCCATCTGGGTGGAAGTCCCAGTACGGCTCCATCACCGTCGCGCGGTCTGCGCACCGAGCTCTCAGCGCGTGGAGCCGGTCGTTGGCGAGCCAGACGATCGTGCGGTAACGCATGTAGCCATACGGGCCGACGTCGAAGGCGTAGCGGAGCGCCCCCGTGACGGCCGCGCGCGCGAGCACGAAGAGGTTGGGCCACAGGCTCTGTGCACGCGGGGACATGCTGACCCACTTGCGCGAACGTTGTGGCGCGTTCGACTCGCGAATGACGAGGCCACGGCGCTCCATCCCGATGAGCATCTTGCTGATGGTCGCGCGCGTGATCCCGAGCTGCCTCGCGAGCTCGCTCTGAGCTACCGGGAGCGCTGCCGTACGAAGGAGCGCGAGCACGTCGAAGCGCGCAGGCGTCAGCCCATAGCTCCGGAGCGCCGCGATCATGCGCTGTTGACCGGTGAGGTGGAGACGTTTGAGCCCGAAGAGCAGGTTGTGCACGCCCGCGGCGGAGCACGCGCCGTGCCGACGTGGGCTTGGCTACCGCTCCCCGCGGGCCGTCGTGACCTCCCGCGGCCCCGTCCGCGCCCCCCCTCACAAATACCGTGAGCTCGGCAGCCCAACTGTCAGCCGGCTGACAGTTGGCTTCCGCAGCGTGGGTTCCGTGGATTGGAGGGGGTCAGGGAGTGTGGCTGGCGCGGCCGGCCCGCGGCTGGCCGCGGCCAGGCCTCGAAGCGGCCGCGGCCCTGGCCCGCGTGGCTACTCCTCGGCGGCCGCGTCGAGCACTTCGGCGGGCCGCGTCGACTTCTTCTGGGCGCGGAGCTCGCGCAGGATCGCGACGTCCTCCTTCACGCGCCCCGCCACGGCCGGCGCCTGCTTCACCGCGGTCTGCACCAGGTGCACGACCATGTGCGGCGAGCGCTTGGCAACGTCCGTCGACTTCTCGCGGAGCGCGACGAGGCGCTCCTTCCAGCGCTGCGCGCGCGTCTTCGTGATGTAGGGAGCGACGGCGGCGACCATGTCGGCCGCAGTGCCTGCGTACACATGCTTTGCCTTGAAGAGCGGCGAGCGGAGCCGCGGGTGCGCCTCGAGCGCCGCCTTGACCTGCTCGCGGGTGACCCCCTGCTCCTCGTACGCGCGCTCGAGCTCGGCCACCGCCGCCTGCTTGGCCTTGAAGAGGTACATCTGGACGCGCGAGTAGAAGTTGACGCGACCGTCACCGCTCGTCTCGACCGGACAGTAGATGACGCCCGGGAACTTCTCGGTGATGGCCGACTGCACGCCGTCGGACACGCCGGCGCTCGGCATGCAGCCGAAGGGCTTCACGCTCAGCGTCATGTGCGCCTTGGCGTGCGTCGAGTTGAGGATCAGCTTGCCGACCTCCATGTGACCTTCGCCACCCCGGAGATCGTTCGAGTAGTACTCCTCCGCGACCGACGCGATGAGGTCCATGTCGGGGAGCTTGTACCCGTAGAGGCCGGCGCAGTGCGCGAACGTCTGGAAGAGCGTGCGCACGGCGCGATCGCCGAGCTTGCTGATCGCGAGCTTCTGGAAGACTTCCCACGGGCCGCCGCCGGCGAGGCCGTACTTGGCCTTGTCCCACTGACGGAGCTCGGCGCGATCGAGCGTGTCGTGGCGAACCTCCCAGAGGGTGTAGAGGATCCACGCGGCGACGAGCTGGATGTCGCACTCGGAGCCCTCGGCCTCGAGGAATCGCTGGAGCTGGTAGTTGCCGTCCCCTTCGGTCGTCATCGCCCAGAACTCGCCGATGATGCTGGTCTTCGGCTTGGGGACGGTCTTGTCGACCTCGATGCCCGCGAGGATCGGCTTGCACTTCCAGAGCGCGTACAAGATGTTCGACTGCCTCGACAGCGCGTCGTGCAGGATCGCCTTGCACTTCTCGATGGCCTCGTCGGTCGCGCCCGCCGTCACCTCGTAGGGTCGCTGGCGGTAGCCGTAGGCGTTGAGCACGTCGCCCACGAACATGCCCTTCACGATCGCCCAGAAGAAGGTGCTGTTGAGCTCGAGCCCCAGCTCCTCGCCGGTCGCCTGCGAGAGGCCGCCCGTCTGCTGGAAGAGCAGGACGCGGAAACCGTCGAAGCCGGCGTCGCGGAGTGCCTTGCGGTACTCGGTGACGTACATGCCGAAGCGGCACGGTCCGCACGCGCCCGCCGTGACGAAGACGAACTTCTTGACGACCTCTTCGCTCGTCATGCCGTGCTTGTCACGCAGCATCGAGAGGTACTGAACCAGGTTGCCGACGGTGTAGTACGTCGGGTTGCACTGGCCGCGGTTGCCGAACTCCTTGCCGTACTGGAGCGCCGCGTTGTCGGGCGCGTCGAGCATCTGCACGTTGTAGCCGATGCCCGAGAGGGCGGCCTCGATGAGGAAGTCGTGCGCGACGGTGAGTCCGCCGATGAGCAGGGTGACGTTGGCGCGCTCGGCCTTGGTGAACGAGAGGTTCACCATGTCCTCGACCCACTGCTCGGTCTTGCCGTCGAGACCGAGGCGCTTGCGCTCCTCGGCCTCGAAGCGCGCGACCTCGGCGTCGAGGTCGAAGCTCTGATCAGCGACGCGGAGCTTGCGCTTGCCGTCCATGCCCACGAAGGTTCCGTTCATGCTCATGATGGTCTCCCTGTCTCGGTCGTCGCGTGAATCATTCGGCGGCGCTCGCCGACTCGGTGGAGAGTCGGACGATGCCGTCCTTGGTCTTCTTGCCCAGCTGGACCATGCCCTTGGCGGCCGGCTCCACGGGCGTGGTCTTCTGGCGCGGCGTGTACGCCGCCACCCTGGCGCGTAGCTCGGCGATCTGGCGCTCCGTCTCGGGGTCCTTCTTCGACCGCGCCGCCAACTGCGCCTCCTTGAGCTCGAGCAACTCGAGGCGCTTCTTGTCGAGCGCGTGCACCAGCTCGTTCTTGCGCGCGCTCGCGTCCTGCAGGCGCTCCTCGTGGAGACGCAGCGCGTGCGCGTAGGTCTTGACGCGGATCTTGATGGACCCGCTCGGCTTGTTGGCGTCGATGTCGTGCAGCGCTGCGTACGGCGTCTTCGACTTCTCGATGATCGAGTCGATGAGACCGTAGATCGGCGCGTCGTGACCGCACTTGAAGCTCGAGAGGTCGAGCACGACGACGTTCGGGTGGCGCGCCGCGAAGCCCGCGGCCCACACCTTCTGCGCGCTGTTGACGGAGTAGTTCTCGGGCCAGACGTGGTTGAGCTCGAGCGGGGTCTTGATGACGCCGCTCGCGAGCTCCTCGGCGTAGTACTTGTCGAGGTACTCGCGCGTCTTGGGGATCGAGCGGATGCTCAGGATCGGATAGCCGAGCACCTGGAACTCGTCGGGGATGCCGTGGTTGAGGCCCGGATCGCTGTGGTAGGGGCGACCGACCATCAGGATCGCGCAGCGGTCCTCGTGCTCGACGGTCTCGAGGATCGCGCGTCCCTTGTCTTCCAGATCGTTCTCGAAGATCGTGAGCGCCTTCCAGCCCTCGCGGCACGCGTGGTCGCTCTCGTCCTCGGTGATGTCGAGGCGCGGCCCCCACAGCTCGAACAGCTTGCGGGCCATGAGGTTGGGCTCCGCGAACGAGAGCGGCGGGTCGACGTACTCGATGCCTCGCGCGGCGAAGAAGTCGACCTCCTTGGTGAAGGCGGCCTTCATGACCTCGGGCGCGCCGGCGACGATGGGACAGCTCGCGTTGTCCATCGTGTCGGTGACGAAGTTCGCCACGTGCGTGAGCACGGGGAAGAAGATGTACTTGAGCGGGCGCTTGGCCGTGTGCTGGTGGAAGAGCAGGTTGTGGATGTGCGCCTGCGCGACCTTGGACGGGTAGCACGGGTCGATCGAGCCGTACTTGCCGCCCTCGACCCAGATCTCTTCGGTGGTCTCGTCGCTGAACACGATGTTCTGCTTCGGGATCCCGAGCGCCTCGAGGTACGCGCGGAAGAAGGGCGCCGTCGTGTACATGTTGAGCACGCGCGGCATGCCGATGCGCGTCCGGCGGCGCTTCTCCTGCGCCTCCTTGCTCGAGCGGCGGAACGGGCGCGTGATCTCGACGCGCCGCTGCCCGAAGATGCCCTTCTTGACCGCGATGTCCTTGATCGGCGAGCCGTCCTCGGGCATCGGCGCGGGCGTGTAGAAGTGCATGTACGCCCGCTTGGCCTCGTAATCGACCATGTTCGGGTGCTGCTGCGCGATCTTCTTGCGCTCGGCGACGAGGTCGAGCATCGCCTCCTTGCTCTCGACGGTGCCCTTCTCGCAAGAGAAGCCCGCGATGTAGCGGCTGGTGCGGCCGTCGGGCGTGAGCGTGTCGATGAACGTGCGCTTGCACTCGTTCGGACAGAAGTGACAGACGGTCTCTTCGTCGTTCTTGGTCGTGTACTCGAGGTCGATCGCGGCCTCGAGACCGACGAACGTGGAGTAGCCGCGGCGCTTGACGACGCGGAGCGTCTCCATCGCGGCGCCGATGGCGCCGGCCTCGCCGGTGTGCGGGTGCACGAACACCTCGCCGCCGGGAACGCGCTCCTTGATGTAGTCGACCTGCGCCTTGACGGCCGCGAGGTTGTATTGCGTGCCGCCCTGGAGGACGAACTTCTTCCCCAGCGACGCGAGTCGCGGGATCTGCACGACGTACTGCCACACGTTCTTGGGCAGCACCTGCGCGAGACCGGCGAGCATCTCCTCCTTCGAGAAGCCCTCCTTCTGGAAGTTGACGCGGTCGGTGTCGAGGAAGACGGCGCACCCATAGCTGAACTTGGGCGCGAGCTCGGCCTTGAAGGCCACGTCGGCGAAGTCGGTCACCTTGACGCCGAACGAGTCCGCCGTGGCCTGGAGGAGCATGCCGTTACCGGCAGAGCAGCTGTTCGAGAGGCGGAAGTTGGCGATGTCGCCGTTCTTCATGAACAGGACCTTGATGTCCTGCCCGCCGATGTCGCAGATGACGTCGACGTCGCCGAAGAAGTGCACGGCGCTCATCATGTGGGCGACGGTCTCGACGATGTTCACGTCGCTCTTGATGCTCTCCTCGAGCACGTCGGCGGCGTAGCCCGTGGCGCCGAAGCCCATGACCTCGATCTCGGCGCCCTGCTGCGTGGCGAAGTCCTTGAGCTGCGCGAGCAGCTCCTTCGTGTCTTGGATCGGGTTGCCCTTGGAGAGCTGGTAGGCCTTCGCGAGGATCTTCCCCGACTCGTAGTCGACGAGCACGGCCTTGCTCGACGTGGAGCCGCCGTCGAGGCCGATGACGACCTTGCGCTTCTCGCCCGCCTCGAGCTTCGTCGGCTCGAACTTCGGGATCTTGTAGACCTCACGGAACTCCTCGAGCTCGATCTCGGTCTTGGAGAGCGGCGGTCCCGCCGTCTCGCCGAGCCGCGCCTTGCGGCCGGTCGTGACGTAGTGGCGCAGGCCGTCGAGGCCCGACACCCACCCGACCTCGTCGGGCTCGTGCAGGCCGTACATGACGGCGCCGAACGCCGCGTAGTACTGCGCGTTGTCCGGCACGAAGACGAGCTCCTCGATGGGCACGTCCTTGGGGTAGTCGAAGCCGCGCTCACGCCAGATCTGCGGGATGCGCAGGCGCCAGCAGTCGACGAGGAACGGCAGGTACGTGTTCGGTCCCCCGAGGAGCAGCACCTTGGGCTTGAGCGTGTTGCCGCGCGTCAGCACGCTGAGGTTCTGCATGACGATCGCGTCGGCGAGCGAGCAGAGGACCTCGTTGGCGGGGATGCCGCTCTTGATCAGGTTGACGATGTCCGTCTCGGCGAACACGCCGCACTTCGCCGCCACGTGGTGCAGCTTGCTGTCGTCGAAGCGCAGCGTCGTCACCATCTCGGGCGGCGCGTTGACCTTGAGGAAGCACTTGTCGATCGTCGCGCCCGTCCCCGACGCGCACTTGTCGTTCATCGACGCCATCGCGGTCTTGCCTGCGCCGGTGCCGGAGCCCTCCTTGGCGCGCTTGATCGTGACCTCGTCGTCGGTGCGACCGTGGAGACCGGCGCCGGGCGTCTTCTTCGCGCCGCCCTCCTTGAACATGATGATCTTCGCGTCCTGCCCGCCGAGCTCGATCACGCTGAGCACGTCGGGGTGCAGCTGCTCGACGGCGAGCGTGACGGCGTTGACCTCTTGGACGAACTTGCCGCCCGTCGGCGCGCACAGCGGCGCCGAGCCCGAGCCGGTCATGAACATGCGGAACGACGTCGGCTCGCGATCCGGAAACGCCGCGAAGATCTGCTCGAGCATCTCGAGCATCTTCTCGGGCTGCTTGGTGTGGTGGCGCTGGTAGTCGCTCCAGACGATCTCTTTCGTCTTCGGGTCCACGACGGCCGCCTTGACGGTCGTCGACCCCACATCCATGCCGATCGCCAGGTAATCGCGGCTCGAGCTCATGCTGACTGCTCCTCCGAGCGTGCGCGTGCGCGCCGGGCACACGCCGGCGTGAACTGACACGTCAGTTCAGTTAGAGGTACCGGACTTCCCTCCCGGGGGGAAACAAAAAGAACCCCGCATATGTTCAGCAAAATCAAACACTTGTAGCTCGACCCTCGGTCAGGATGGCGCGCCGGCTGACACGTCAGTCTAGGAGCGCCCTCTGGGCGAGGTCGCCCGGACCGTCGTCACACGCACGCTTTGCGCGTGACGATCCTCTGAAGCAGCGGCCATCGGACCTCGTCTGAGCCACCGATGCGCGCACGCACCCTGCCCCTCGCCTTCGTGCTCTGCGCCGCGTGCGCCCGCTCCGCGAGTGCGCAAGAAATCCACCTGCAGGGGCCGCTCGCCGGCGCCTGCGTCGCCGCCCTCCTTCACCGCTCCAAGCCCGCGAAGCTCGACCTCGCGACGTGGACCTCGGCGGGAGTCGTCGCGCGCGAGCGCGGCGCGGGCACGCCGGCCGACGCGCAGCTCGCGGTGGGCGCCGAGCTGACGACGGAGCTCGCGCGGTACCGAGGGTTCCCGTCGGGGCCGTACGGACCGCACAACGGCCTCGCCGAGATCCGCGTCGGGCCGTGGGTGCAGGCGGCCACCTCGCTGCCGGGCGGCCTCGTCGAGACCGGGCTCAAGGCGCACGCCGGCGCGATCTACCACGCGTCTTGGGGCACGTTCGATCTGCGCGGCGGCCTCGGCTACGGCGCGTTCGCCGAAGGCCGGTCGCCACACGTGGTCGCCACGCTCACGTACGGCGTGCGATCCTTCGTCCGGCGCCACAAGTACTTCGGTGCGTGTGATCCCGTGCCCCGCGCCGACGCGTTCGAGGCGGGCAACGTGGCGCGGCTCTTCTTGACGGCGCGTGCGCCGCTCGACTTTCCGGGCGCGCACCAGATCGTCGTGGGCCTCGAGCTCAGCCCGCTCTTCTTCGCGCCGCCGCTCTCGTGGTTCAAGGTCGCCGGCGGCCCGGCGCCGCGCTGACGCGTCGCAGGCGCCGAATCGCGCGCGACGCCGGTCAGTTGCCGTACGGGTTCGGCGGCGGCGTCGGCGGCTTGAACGCCGGCTTCGGGCGCGGCTTGGTCGGCGTCGGGGGGTCGGGCGCGGTGGACGACGTCTCGGGCGGCGCGTCGGGCGGCTCCGCAGCGCTGACGGTCGGGGCCGCCGAGGGATCGGTCGCGGCCGAGCCCGACGGCGTCGGCGACGCGCTCGCGGAGGCCGACGCGCTCGGCGTGGGGCGCGGCGTGCTGCCGCCCTCGTCGGACGTCGCGACGAGCACCGCGGCCGCGGTGGCGCCGACGACCGCGAGCGCGATGATCACGAGCACCACGCGCAGCCCGACGCCGCTGCCGCCGCTGCTCGCCTCTGCCGAAGGACCCTCCGCGGAGCGCTGCGCGAGCTGCTCGGCCGTGTAGACCTTGAACGTGCTCCCGCCGCGCTCCGAGGCCATCGGCGCGGCGACGCGTGTGTGCTCCATCGACGGAAACGGCGCGACCATCGGCGAAGCCACGGCGGGCGCAGATCCCGCGGGCGGCGGGAACGCGGGCGCGGACGCGCCGGGCGCAGGCACCGCGGCCACGGGAGCTGGGGGAGCGAACGCGGGCGACGGGCCCGTGGCGAACGCAGGCGGCGGGACGCTCCCGAACGCGGGCGACGGGCCCGTGGCGAACGCGGGCGACGGGCCCGTGGCGAGCGCGGGCGACGGACCCGTGGCGAGCGCAGGCGACGGGCCGCTCCCGAACGCGGGCGAGGAGCCGGCAGGCGGAGGGACGCCGGGCGGCGCGCCGTTCTGCGGGAACGCCGGCGAAGAACCGGCCGGGGGAAACGGAGGCGGCGCGAACGGAGGCTGCGAGCCGAGCTGCGGACGCGAGCCCACGGGAGGCGGCACCGCCGACGGTCGCCCCGGCGCAGGTCCCGGATTGGATGCATATGCATCTTCGTGGGGGAGCGAGGCCATCCGCATGGCGCCCGACGAGATCACGGCCGACGAGGTGGCGCTCGGCTGCGCGGAGCCCGGCAGCGGCGGCGGCTGCGACATCATCGGCGGGCGCGGCGCCTGCGGCGGCTGCGACATCATCGGCGGACGCGGCGCCTGCGGCGGCTGCGACGTCATCGGCGGGCGCGGCGCCTGCGGCGGCTGCGACGTCATCGGCGGCGGCGGCATGCTGCGCGGCTGCCCCGGCGGCGCGCTCTTGCTCGGCTGCGGGGCGGCGGCGACGGGCATCGGCGAGTACGACGACGTGCGCCCCGCGACGGGCGCGTTCGGCCTGTCGAAGCGGGTCGCGTCCTCGTCCGCGATGGGGCCGCCCGAAGTGTCCGACAAGCGCTGCGTCATCGGCGCGCGTTCCTCACCGGCGCTTCGCTCCGAGGGCCGCGGCGGCGGGGGCACGTCGTGCTGCGCGTGCTCGCGCGCTTGGTGGATCTGCGCGAGCGCGCCTTCGAAATCCGGCGGGAGCACCGCGGCCGTGTCCGCGTCCTCGCTCCCGCTGAGCGCGTTCGCCGCGTCGTGGGCGGCCACCGCAGGCACCGCGCGTGCGATCGTGCGCGCCATGTCGGCCGGCGGCGCGGGGCGCGCGGCGCCGACCTCGAGGTCGGTGTCGCTCGGGCTCACCTGCATCCGCGTCGGCTCGTCGTCCGACTCGGGCGCGCGGCTCGGCGGACCGGGGCGCGGCGGGATGGGTGCGCTCCGCACACGGGTCCGGTCGAAGTCCGAGCTCGACGGCGACACCGAGCGCGGCGACGGGGTCGGTCCGCCGCGCTGCGGGCCCACGCCGATCATCGTCTTCTGCTTGCCCCGACCCGGCGCCTCTCCTTCGCGCTTGGCGTGCTCGCCCGAGCGCGCCGGAGCGCGCGGCTCCTTGGGGCCACCGACGGCGCGGCGCAGGTTGGTGGGCACGCTCGGGCCACGCCCGTCCGGGCGCGGCGGCGCAGCCGACGTCCTCACGGCCTTCTTGGGCTCGTCCGCTCCAGCCCGAGGTCTGTCCGACTTCGCCGGCATTCCCATCCTGGGGGGCAGCGGAGCACGTAGCGCGCCACCCGCTCGCGGCCCTTGACGAATGATACGCCGTATCGCTCCGCCCTGTCTTCTCCAGCGTTTGCGGCGCGACGCGATGCGCCATCGGGCCGTGGCCGGCCCGGCCCCCGGCGATTCTTGTGACACGGGATTTATGCGTTGGTGGCGGAATGATCCGCCCCCTTCGTTTCTCACTGCACGGGCGAACAACCGTTGGAGACACATGGACTTGGCGCTCGGCCCGATGCGCAGTACATGCGATGCCGCATCGACGCCGCCCGGGCCGTCGGGCGGTCCCGATGGACAAGAGCGAGCGACGCCAGCAGATCCTCCAGCACGCGCGCGACGTGTTCGCGCGGCGGGGATATCACGCGGCCAAGATCGACGAGATCGTGGCGACGGCCGGCGTGGCGCGCGGCACCTTCTATCTCTACTTCGAGGACAAACGCGCCATCTTCGAGGAGATCGTCGACCGCACCTTCATGCGCCTCGGGCTCGCGATCGTGCGCGTCGACCCGGACAACGCGGAGCGCTCCGTCGCCGAGCAGATCAAGGACAACATCCGCAACATCGTCCACACCCTCCTCGAGGACCCGGGCACGACGAAGATCCTGCTCTCGGACGCGGTGGGCCTCGACCCCGCGTTCGACCGCAAGCTCCTGGGCTTCTACGAGGAGTCGAGCAAGCTGCTCGAGCAGGCGCTCGTCGACGGCCAGGCCCTCGGCATGGTCGCCCAGGGCGACGCGCACGTGTACGCGATGCTCACGCTCGGCGCGATCAAGGAGATGCTCTACCAGGTGGTGATGCGCGGGCTCGCGTACGACGAGGAGCGCATCGTCGACGAGCTGTTCGGCTTCTTGGGCGCCGGCTACCTGCGCGCCTGAGCGCAGGGGCCACGTGCGCGGTCACGCGCCGAACGACCGCCAGAAGAAGTACGCGGTCAGCGCCCACGCGTACACGAGCACGACGCGACGGACCTTCTTGGCGTCGAGGCGACGGGCGGCCGAGGCGCCGACGAAGCCGCCGATCACCGAGCCCACCGCGACCGGCACGGCCGCCGCGACCGTCACCGCGCCGGACGCGAAGAAGTACGCGATGGCGAGCCCATTGATGATCGCGCCGAGCACGGTCTTGAGCGCGTTCATCGAGTGCAGGTGCGTCATGCCCGCGATCGAGAAGGTCGCGAGCATCATGATGCCCATCCCGCCGCCGAAGTAGCCGCCGTAGACCGAGATGGCGAGCTGGAGCGCCGCCGCGATCCACAGCGCGCCGCGCCCCGATCGCTCGCCGAGCCGCGCCGTGAGCCGCGGGCCGAGCGAGAAGACGAGCGCGGCGAACGCGAGCAAGAACGGGAGCACCTTCACGAAGGTCGCGTCGGGCGTGCGCAGCAGCAAGAACGCCCCCGCGAGGCCTCCGACCGCGCTCGACGCCGCGAGCGTGAGGGCCATCGAGCGCACGGCGGCGAGCTCACGTCGGTAGGCGAAGCCGCTGGCGAGCAACGCAGGCCACAGCGCGGCGGCGGTCGTCGCGTTGGCGCCCACCGCGGGCACCCCGCTCCACAAGATCGCGGGGAACACCAAGAAGCTACCGCCGCCCGCGACCGAGTTGACGGCGCCCCCGATCGCCCCGGCCAAGGCGAGCAAGAGCCACGTGCTCGGCGTCACGCGCGCGCCGCCTCGCCGAGGCGCCCGCGGGCGAAGAAGAGCGCCGCAGCCGCGATCTCGAGGTAGCCGTGAAAGAATGCGATCTGCAGGTATCTCGTGCGCGCCTCCGCGACGTCGACCGTGGCCCACACGGCGAAGCCCACGGCCGTGAGCAGCGCCCCGACGACGACCACCCGGCCCAGCTCGCGCGTCAGGGCGCGGTACGACTGAGAGAACGACCGCGGCGTCGACGACGGCCGCGCGAGCTCCGGCACCAGACGTACCCACACCGCGTAGTGCGCGGCCTGCGCGAACGCGAAGAGCAAGACCAGGCGCGACGCGAAGCGCTCGGGGCTCGCGACGGGGAGCCGCGTGACGACGTCCATCGGCGCGAGCACACGCGCGAGATCGTCGAAGTGGCAGCTTCCGATCGACGCGGCGCGCGTCAGGGCGCCGTCGAGCGCGCCGCCCATCACGAGCGCGCCCCCCACCACGACCACGCCGAGCGGCAGGAGGCGGGGCGCGCGCGAGCCGCCGTCGCGGGCCGGCCACGCCGCGAAGAACGCGAGCGCGACCAGGTTGTGCCCGTGCGCGAACGCGAGCGCCGCCTCGCGCGGACCGAGCTGCGCGAGCGCGAGCACGACGCCGAGCGCGAGCGCCACCGCCGAGCGGCGCCACACCGGCGCGCCCGAGAAGAGGACCGCGACCAGGGCGCCCGCGACCGCCGCGCGCAGTCCCCCGCCGAGCGCCGACGCGACGAGGCCCAGCACCATCGGCGCCGCCACCGCGACGCGCCGGTGGTCGCCCGCGCGCACCACGAGGTAGCGCACGTCGCTCAGCACGTGCGGGACGCCCCACACGATCGGCCCGAGCGCCAGAAGCCACATCGGCACGACCGCCGTCGCGGCGAGCGAGACACACACGAGGGCGGCGCCCCACCACGCGGCGCGCACCTCTCGTCGCACGAGCAGCGGGCGCGCCCACGGGCCGAACCCTCGGAGCAGCGCGCCCCGGAGGGCGTCGGCGCGCGAGAGGGCGATGGCCAGCATCTCTCCAGGTTACCTCAAGGCGTGACGTCGCCGCGCTCGCCGCGAACCGTCCGCGCCCTCACCGCGCGCGGATCGTGGCCGAGGGCGCGCTGGCCACGGCGACCCACAGCGTCCCGCCGCCGAGCGGCTCCCAGATCCAGCCTTCGGTCTGCGTGTCGAGGGCCTCTCGCGACGCCGCCCTGGGGATCGCGCGCCCGTCGACCTCGACCGACGCGGGCTCGCGCGCGCCGACGAGCTCGGCCACCACCCCGCGGAAGACCTGCCCCTGCGTCACCCGGAGCGCGCCGTCGTCGAGGCGCTCGAGGCGCGTGCCGTCGTACACGTCGAACCGCCGCGAAGGGCCCGCGAACGCGCGCACCCAAAGGCGACCCGGATCGCGCGCGAACGAGTCGACGTCGGCGCGCGTCGCCGGTGCGATCGTATCGATCGTCGGGCGGAGCAGCGGCACGAGCGCGCCCGCGCGCA
Organism: Myxococcales bacterium; assembly: GCA_020430845.1. Lineage (GTDB taxonomy): Bacteria > Myxococcota_A > Polyangia > Polyangiales > Polyangiaceae > Labilithrix. The sequence goes on along the minus strand of JAGQJA010000050.1, from coordinate 7,960 downwards.
CGAGCAGCGGCAGCGTCTCGAGCGGGGCGGCGAGCTCTGCGGTCCCGTCGGGCCCCGGCGTCACGCCGCGCCCGGTCCAGTAGTCGAGCCAGCCGCCGGGAGGCACAGCGACGCGCCTCGTGCGTGCGCCGCGCGTGACCACCGGCGCCACGAGCAGGTCGTCGCCGAACATGTACGTGTCGGACGGGTGCACGCCGAGCTCCGGATACGCGAGGCCGAGCGCGCGCTGCAGCGGGCGCCCGTCGTCCTTGATGCGCGTCGCGAACGTCCACGCGTACGGGAAGAGCCGCGTGTGGAGGCGCGCATACGTGCGATATACATCTACTGTGCTCTTGCTCCGGCCGTTCTCGGGCGTGAAGACCCACGGCGGTTGGCTCGAGCTGTCGCCCACCTGCATCACGCCCGAGAGGGCCGTCTGCTGGCTCCAGCGGATGAAGAGCTCTTCGTCGGGAGGGCTGTGCCGATAGCCGCCCGTGTCGGCGCCGAAGAACGGAAAGCCCGACGGGCCGAGCGAGAGCCCCATGGCGACGGTCGCGGGGAGCCCCCCGACGCCGATGACCTCGCCGCCGCCGCGCGTGCGAAACGGCTCGCGGTGACGCGTGAACGTCGCGTCCATGTCGCCCGGCCAGATGACGCTCACGTTCACCTGATCGCCCCACCGCGCCGCGCGGCAGATGAGGAAGGCGTCGCGCGGCAGCGCGTCGGCGTAGGTGCGGTGGTAGAGCAACTGGTAGCCGTGGTGCATGGTGCGCTCGTCGGAGCCGTCGAAGAACAGCCACCGGTTGCGCGCCACCCCGAGCGACGGCGCCACGTCCTCGCCGTAGTCGAGCTTGAAGCCCTCGACGCCGAGGCCCGTGTAGCGGCTCACGAGCGCCTGCCAGAACGCGACGGCCGAGGGGTTCGTGAAGTCGATCGGCGCGCTCCACTTGTTGAGCGACAGGCCCGCCCCCGGCGGGAAGTACCCGTTCTTCACGGCCTCTCCGCGCAGCGGCTCGGCCGCCGGCTCGAGGTAGGGCGTGCTCCAGAGCGCGACCCGCATGCCGGCGTCGTTCGCCCTCTTGATCATCGCGCCCGGATCGGAGAACCGCGCGACGTCGAAGTCGAACGAGTTCACGGCGGTCGCGTAAGGGCGGTCGATCCAGATGCCGCTCGTGGGGAGGTCGAGCTTCACGATCTGCTCGATGTCGTCGAGCACCTCGGCCTGGTCCTTGTTCTCGTCGCGCCAGATCCACGGCCCGAGCGCCCACGGCGCCGGTACACGCGCCTGCCCCGTCGTCGCGTAGTAGTGGCGCGTCACGTCGAGCGGGTGCTCCGCCGCGTACAGGTGCACGCGCAGCGGCGTGCCGCGCGGGCCCGCCGCGTAGGTGATCTCGACGACGTCGGCATCTTTGCGCGCGACGTCGAACGTGCCCACGCGCGTCGATTCGACGAAGACGCCCCACCCGTGCGTGCCGACCAGGAGCGGGACGACCACGTGGTTCTCGAGCGTCGAGCTCTCGACGTCGGGGTCGGGCTCGATCTGCATCGGGCGCAGCTTGCCGCGGTGGTCGACGTCGTCGGGCCACTCGCCCAGGCCGTAGAAGCCCTCGCGCGGGCCGCCCGTCGTGCGCGCGCGCAGTCGGAAGTACGCGACCTCGGACGTGGACGGCTCGACGGACGGCGCGAGGTCGAGCACGAAGTGCCCGTCGTCCACGACGCGCGCGGTGACCTCGAGGCTCACGCCCCGCGCGACGGCGAGCGCGCCCGTCGCGCCGTCGGCGGTCTTGCGCCACGCCGCCTCGGGCGCCGACGCGAACGAGAGCTCCGACGGAGGCCCCGACGTCCCTGGCTTCTCGAACGCGTACGGGTCGTAGCTCTTGCTGTCGTCGAGCTCGGGCACCAGGCCCAGCGCGATGCCGCCCGGACCGAGCACGAGCAGATCGTCGGCGCCGCGTCGGAGCGCGAGCGATCCGTCGGGGCCGAACGTCATCGCGTAGCGCGCCGATGCGCCGGCGATCACGACGGCGTCGGGCGGCACAGAGGGCGCGTCTGCCCCGCACGACGGCAAGGTCGAGAGCGCCGCGCAGAGGGCGACGACGCAGGCGAGCGCGCCGGGGTGTCTACCGCTTTGCACACGCGCACGATACACGAGCGCCTCAGCGCATGCGCGGCAGCACGATGTGCTCGACGAAGCTCGCCAGCACGCGCGAGCCCTCGGGCCGATCGACCACCTTGGCGCGGACCTCGACCGGGTCCTGCCCGTAGCTCGCGATGACGTCGAGCCGGGCGTCGACGTACCCGCGCATCGCCTCGCCGTTCATCTCGGGGTGGAACTGCACGGAGCGCGTGGTGTCGCCGATCGCCATCGCGGTGAACTCGTCCATCGCGGTGCGGGCGAGGACGCGCGCGTCGGGCGGCAGCACCTTGACCGTGTCGCGGTGCGTCCCGTTGGCCAAGAACCGATCGCCGAGCGACCGGAGGATCTCGTCGCGCGGCTCGTGCGGCAGCACCTCGACCTCGACCGTGCCGACCTCGTACTTGCCGCTCGTCACGACCTCGCCGCCGAGCGCCTGCGCGAGCATCTGGTGCCCGAAGCAGATGCCGAAGACGGGCACCTCCTCTCGCACGACCTCGCGGAGGTACGCCTCGCCGTCGAGCATCCACTGCGCGCGCTCGGTGATGCTGCCCGAGGCGCCGGTGATGATGAAGCCGGCGGCGTCACGCGGGTCGGGCACGTCCTCCTTGCGGCGCAGGTCGCGCTCGTCCCACGGCCCCTTCCACGCCTCGCCCACCTCGCGCTGGATCCAACCGGCGAACTCACCGAGGCGCTCGGCGACGACCGGGAGCGCGGGACCTGCCCTCAAGACGACCAGCTTCTTCACCCGCCGAATGATAGCGGCGCCGCGGGAGCGTGGAGGGGCGAAGTAGCGCGATCGTTCCGCGCGCCACGCGCTACACTGTGGCCTTGGTGTCCCAGATCGATCCGAAGCCCGAGCTCCTGACGACGGAGCAGCTCCTCCTGCCGCTCGACGACTTCTTGACCCGCGCGGTGGGCCCGAGCATCCCGCGCACCGAGCGCGTCTTCTGCAACCGCAACATCAAGCTGAGCGAGATCAGCTGGGTGGGCTTCGACATGGACTACACGCTGGCGATCTACGACCAGCCGGCCATGGACGACCTGTCGATCCGCGCGACGATCGACAAGCTCGTCAAGCGCGGATACCCCGAGTTCATCAACGCGGTGCCCGTCTCGACCGAGTTCCCCGTGCGCGGCCTGCTCATCGACAAGCGCTTCGGGCACGTGCTCAAGATGGACCGCTACAAGCACGTCCACAAGGGCTACCACGGGTTCCGCGAGCTCACGAAAGAGGAGCTGCGCGCGCTCTACCACTCCAAGAAGATCCGGCCCGCGACGCCGCGTTACCACTGGATCGACACGCTGTACGCGCTCTCGGAGGTGGCCACGTACGCGGCGCTCGTCGACGCCATGGAGAAGCGCGGCTACGCCGTCGACTACGCCAAGCTCTTCACCGACATCCGCGAGTGCATCGACGAGGCGCACCGCGACGGCACGATCCTCGACGAGGTGGCGTCCAAGCTGCCCCAGTACGTCCACCGCGACGACGAGCTGGCGCCGACGCTCCACAAGCTGCGCAGCGCGGGCAAGCGCCTGTTCTTGCTCACCAATTCGCGTGCAGCTTACACCGAAAAGATGATGACGTACCTCCTGCAGGGCGCGATGAGCGAGTACCCCGCGTGGAAGAACTACTTCGACGTCGTCATCTGCGCCGCGACCAAGCCCGTGTTCTTCACCGAGCGGCGCCCGCTGCTCGAGCGCGACGGCGAGAGCACCAAGCCTGCGGTGCTGCCGCTCGAGCGCGGCAAGATGTACGAGGGGGGCAACCTGCCCGAGCTCGAGCGCGCCCTGGGCGTGCGCGGCGACGAGGTGCTGTACGTCGGAGACCACATCTACGGTGACATCTTGCGCTCCAAGAAGGACAGCGCCTGGCGAACCGTGATGATCATGCAGGAGCTGGAGACCGAGATCTCGGCGTACGAGTCGTGCAAGGCCGACTTCGACACCATCGCCCAGCTCGAAGAAGCCCGCGAGCGCCTCGAGGACGACCTGCGCTACTACCAGGCGCGCATCAAGGAGCTCGGCCGCCAGATCGACGGGCGCGCGAACGGCTCGACCACCGAGCTCGAGGCCGAGCGTATGCGCTTCAAGCGCGCCATCGAGCGGGTGCGCGGGCGCTTTCGTCAGACCGAGGCCGAGGTCACGGCGCTCGAGCGGCGCACCGACCTCCGCTTCCATCCGTACTGGGGCTCGCTCCTCAAAGAGGCCAACGAGCAGTCGAGCTTCGGCAAGCAGGTCGACGACTACGCGTGCCTCTACACGTCACGCGTCTCGAACTTCCTCTCGTACTCCCCCCAGCAGACCTTCCGCAGCCCGCGCGATCGAATGTCGCACGAGCTGGGCGTCTGACGCGGGCGAGTCCGACGACGGCGCGACCGGTCTCGGTGCTAGAGTCGCCGCCGATGTCGTGGACCCCGCCCAAGGTGCGCCCGCGCGGCCGGATCAAGGCCAGCCCCGAGGACTTCGTCGTCGACGAGATCCCGCTGTACGACGCGTCGGGGGCCGGCGACCACTTGTACATCCACTTGCGTAAGCGGCTCCGCACGACCGAGGAGGTCGTGCGCGACGTGTCTCGCGCGCTGGGGGTCAAACCGCGCGACGTGGGCTACGCCGGCCTCAAGGACAAGGTCGCCGTCGCGACGCAGTGGATCAGCGTCCCGGCGAGCCACGCCGACCCCGAGCGCGACGCGCGGGCGAGGGCCCTCGCCATCGACGGGGTCGAGATCCTCGAGGTCACGCGACACAACAACAAGCTCCGGACCGGTCACCTGCGCGCCAACCGGTTCGACCTCGTCGTGCGCGATCTGCCGCCCGGAGCCGCCGCCGAGGTGACTGCCACGCTCGAAGAGATAGGTCGCCGCGGCGCGCCCAACGCCTTCGGCACGCAGCGCTTCGGTCGCGACGGGCGAAACGCCGATCGCGCGCGCGGGTGGCTGTCCGGGTCGAGTCAGCCTCCGCGGGATCTGCGCCTCAAGCGCCTCCTCTTCAGCGCGTGGCAGTCGGCGATCTTCAACGCGGTGCTCGAGGCGCGGCTCACCGACGGCACGTGGGACGTGCCCCAAGAGGGCGACGTCCTCAAGAAGGAGGACTCGGGCGGACTGTTCGTCTGCTCGGATGTCCAGGTGGACCGTGAACGAGCGAAGGCAGGCGAGGTGTGCCCTACCGGCCCCATCCCCGGGCCCAAGATGACGAGCCCGTCGGGCGCTGTGCTCGAGCTCGAGGAGCGCATCGCGGCCCCCCTCATGGAGGGGGTCGATCTGTCCCGCGCCAAGGGACTGGGAGACGGCACGCGGCGCCCCTTGCGGATGCGGGTCGAGGGGCTCGAAGTCACACCCATCGGGGAACATGGCGACGCCTGCCGGGTTCGCTTTGTGCTACCCAAGGGAGCCTACGCGACAGAGGTTGTCGGCTTGGCGGTGGACCTATCCATCGAAAATAGCGCGAGCTCATCCGAGAGCTCCGGCATCCAAGGCGACGACCCCTCAGACGACGAACGAACGGAACCTCGATGATCGAACGAGTCAAGAGCGCGATGGTGGGCCTGGGGGCGGGCTGGGTGCTCATCCTGATGCTCGTCCTAAGCGTCATTTCACTCGCCATCATGCTCGAGCGCGCGTGGCTGTACTGGTCGCTGCGCGACGACACGGCCGCGCTCATGCGCGATCTCGGGCGGCTCTTGCGCGGCGGAGATCTCGAGGGCGCGCGGCGGCGCCTCGAGGCGTCGCCCAGCGGTGAGGCCGCGGTGGTCGTGGCCGGCATCGTCGAGGCCGACATGGGCGCCGAGGCCGCAGAAGAGGCGATGGCCGGCGCGAGCGCGCTGCAGAAGCTCAAGCTCGAGAAGCGCCTCGCGTTCCTCGGCACGCTGGGCAACAACGCGCCGTTCATCGGGCTGCTCGGCACCGTCATCGGCATCGTCGGCGCGTTCGACGAGCTCGGCAAGGCCAAGGCGTCCGTCGGATCGACCACGCAGGTGGCGCCCGAGGCCGTCATGAACAACATCGCCGAGGCGCTCGTCGCCACGGCCGTCGGACTCCTCGTCGCCATCCCGGCGGTCGCCGCGTTCAACGCGTTCCAGCGCGTGGTCAAGACGACGCTCGCGAACACCGACGCGCTCGCACACGTCCTGCTCGCCCACCTCAAGGCCACGGGTGAGGGCACGTCGCGCCTCGAAGACACGGTCGAAGAGGCGGCCTCGCGCGGCGATCGCGCCAGCAAGGCGCCGCGCTCGTCGAAGGGCGCGAAGGACAAGGACAAGGACAAGGACAAGGACGCCGACGAGGACCGGAACTGATGGCCGGCGGCGCGGACACCAGCGACGACGAAGCGATCACGGGGATCAACGTCACCCCGCTGGTCGACATCGTGCTCGTCCTCCTCATCATCTTCATGGTGACGGCCAAGCTGATCGTCTCCAAGTCCGTCCCGCTCGACCTGCCCAAAGCCGCGACGGGCTCCGAGGTCCAGACGGTGTTCAGCGTGGTGCTCGCCGCCGACGGCACCACGCAGGTCGACTCCAAGACGGTGCCCAACGACGACGCCATCCTCGGGCTCGCCAAGAGCGCGCACGAAAAGAACCCCGAGCTCCGCGCGGTCATCAAAGCCGACAGCGCGGTCCCGCATGGCCGCGTGATCCACGTCCTCGACCTCCTCAAGCAAGCGCAGGTGGCGAAGATCGCATTCGGTGTCACACCTGTGGCTCCGGGAACGCCTGCGCCGACCACAGCGCCCGCGCCCAACCCGGCGCCGGCGCCCTAGGCACGAGCATTGCGTTTCACGAGATCCCATCCGTCATGAGCGAAGCCAACGGCGCAGCACAGAAGAGCTCAGCCGCCGCCCGGGTGCGGCGGGGCGGCCGTGATCCGATGGCAGGCGTGCTCGAGATGGGGCCGCGCATGCCCGTGGCCGCGACGATCGCGCTGGCCATCGTCATGCACGCGGGCGTGGCCGCGGCCGCCACGGCTGCCGTCGCCTTCGCCGACATGTTCCAGTGGGCGCACGGCGTGCGCATGATGGTCGCCGATCGCCTGGCGCAGACGTACGACGTCGACGTCGAGAAGCCGCCCGAGCCTCCGCCGCCGAAAGAAGAGCCCAAAGAGGAGCCCAAAGAGGAGCCCAAGGCCGACATCCCTCCCCCGCCCAAGGCCGACGACACGCCTCCGCCGCCGCCCGCGGCCGCCGAGGCCGCCAAGGTGCTCACCCAGGATCCCGATCCGAAGGAGCCGGTCGACTTCGGCAACACGTTCGTGCAGGGCACGGGGGACACCTACGCGGGTGGGCAGACGGAGACCAAGGGCACCAGCAAGACGGCCGTGTACAACCCTGCCGCGACCGCGACGGGCGTCCCCGGCGGCACCGGCACGGCCCCCGCTCCGCCGAAGCCCCCGCCGCCCGCGGTCGACCGCTCGCGCCCCGCGAGCCTGGTCAACCCGGCCAGCCTGAAGCGCTGCCCGTTCCCCGGCGAGGCCGACGCCGAGCAGATCGACGAGGCGTACGTCCTCCTCGACATCAAGGTCCGCGCCGACGGCACCGCCGAGAGCGTCAGCGTGCGGCAAGACCCCGGTCATGGGTTCGGCCGAGAGGCCCGCAAGTGCGCGATGCGAGAGCGGTACAACCCTCAGCTCGACGTCAACGGCAACCCGATCCCCGGCGTCGCCGCCATCCGACTGCACTTCGACCGATGACCGAGCCGCGCGAAGAGCTCGCGGCCATCGCCGCGTCGCTGCGCGCCTATGTCGAGTGGCACGTCGACAGCGGGTCATGGGGCATCCCGAGAGGCCCCAAGCCGCAAGCGTCCACCCACGCGCCCGTGCCTGCCGACGCGCACGCGCCCGCGCCCGCGCCCGC